>NZ_JALLJA010000010.1:0-219387 GCF_023242385.1 Pseudomonas sp. MWU12-2345
CAAAGGTCAAAAGCACCGCAAAAACGACTATGGGAGCCTGCGGCTCCCATAGTCTTGGTTTCTATCTATAAAGCAGCATTACTCGGCCTTGAGGGTAATCCGCGCAAACGCTTTCTTACCGGCCTGGCAAACATGGGTAGCACCGAGCTTGTATATAAAGGCGCGATCGACAACCTCACCATCTATACGCACGCCACCGGAACCCAGCAGATCACGAGCGACCGCCGAGTTCTTCACCAGACCGGCCTTATTGAGGACGGCAGCAATCGGCATGTCTTCAGTCGCACTGATTTCAACTTCAGGCAGATCATCCGGCAACTCGCCTTCCTTCATGCGATTACCTGCCGCACGATGAGCATTGGCCGCAGCCTCCTCACCATGGAAACGCGCGACGATCTCTTCAGCCAGCTTGATCTTGACATCACGCGGGTTGGCACCCGCCTCGACATCCTTGCGCAGCTGATTGATCTCATCCATCGAGCGGAAGCTCAACAACTCGAAGTAACGCCACATCAGCGCATCCGGGATCGATACCAGCTTGCCGTACATGACACCCGGTGCTTCCTGAATCCCGACATAGTTCCCCAAAGACTTGGACATCTTCTTCACGCCATCCAGCCCTTCGAGCAATGGCATGGTGAGAATGCACTGGGCCTCCTGACCGTAGGCGCGTTGCAGCTCACGCCCCATCAGCAGGTTGAACTTCTGGTCGGTACCGCCCAACTCGACATCCGCGCGCAGCGCAACGGAGTCATAGCCCTGTACCAGCGGGTAGAGGAACTCATGGATGGCGATTGGCTGGTTGTTGGTATAGCGCTTGTCGAAGTCGTCGCGCTCGAGCATGCGCGCCACGGTGTACTGCGACGTCAGGCGAATGAAGTCCGCCGGCCCCATCTGATCCATCCAGGTGGAGTTGAACGCCACCTCGGTCTTGGCCGGATCAAGGATCTTGAATACCTGGGCCTTGTAGGTCTCGGCATTCTCGAGAACCTGTTCACGGGTCAACGGTGGACGCGTGGCGCTCTTGCCGCTCGGATCACCGATCAAGCCGGTGAAGTCGCCGATCAGAAAGATCACCTGATGCCCCAGATCCTGGAACTGGCGCAGCTTGTTAATAAGGACTGTGTGCCCCAGGTGCAGATCCGGTGCCGTCGGGTCGAAGCCGGCCTTGATACGCAGCGGCTGGCCACGCTTGAGCTTCTCGACCAATTCGGACTCGACCAACACCTCTTCCGCACCACGCTTGATCAGCGCGAGCTGCTCTTCAACCGACTTCATAACCAACCTGCAAGGCTCAGATTCAAAGGGGACCAACCATACAAGATCGCCGCCCAAATACAAGTTTTGCCCGGCATACGGGCACGAAACACCCGTCCGCACATGACAGACTTGCTTCAGGGATGATTTGGTTATATTTTATACAGTTATTTCATCTTCATCATGTCATTCATCTTTTCCAATTCATCTTCTTCAAAGTCAAATTACCTATGACCACAGAGCCGACTAAAGCGCCCCCGCTTTATCCGAAGACCCACCTGCTGGCCGCAAGTGGGATCGCCGCCCTTCTCAGCCTGGCGCTACTGGTATTTCCTTCCAGTGACGTAGAAGCCAAGAAGACAACGCTGAACCTGGAGCTGGAAACCCCAGCCGATCAACTGACACAAGACAAAGACGCCGTCGAACTCGATCAAGCCACAAATGAAGGCAATCCATCGCCTTTCGCCCAGATCGACAACAGCGCCGAAGACACCCAGGAAACCGCCAAGACCGCTCCGGCCCCGGCCCCCGAGGAAAAAAAGCTCCCCGGCCATAGGGAGGTCACCGTAGCCCGCGGCGACACGCTTTCCACGCTGTTCGAAAAGGTCGGGCTGCCTGCTGCTTCAGTACATGAGGTCTTGGCCAGCGATAAACAAGCCAAGCTGTTTTCCCAGCTCAAGCATGGCCAGGTCCTGCAGTTCGAACTGACTCCCGACGGCCAGTTGACCAACCTGCACAGCCAGGTCAGCGACCTTGAGACCATCACCCTGACCAAGGGCGCGAAAGGCTTCACCTTCAAGCGCGTGATCACCCAGCCGGTGGTTCGTTCAGCCTACGTGCACGGCGTGATCAACAGCTCGCTGTCGCTCTCTGCCCAACGTGCCGGCATGCCCCACAGCCTGACCCGCGAAATGGCCCATGTATTCGGCTACGACATCGACTTCGCCCAGGACATCCGCCCCGGCGACGAATTCGAAGTGATCTATGAACAGAAAGTGCTCAACGGCAAGACCGTCGGCACCGGCAGCATCCTCTCCGCACGCTTTACCAACCGTGGCAAGACCTTCACCGCCGTGCGTTACACCAATAAGCAAGGCGTCAGCAACTACTACACCGCTGACGGCAACAGCATGCGCAAGGCCTTTATCCGCACCCCCGTGGACTTCGCCCGCATCAGCTCGCGCTTTTCCATGGGCCGCAAGCACCCGATCCTGAACAAGATCCGCGCCCACAAAGGCGTCGACTACGCAGCCCCGCGCGGTACGCCGATCAAGGCCGCCGGCGACGGTAAGGTGATATTGGCTGGTCGTCGCGGCGGCTACGGCAACACCGTGATCATCCAGCACGGCAATACCTACCGGACCCTGTACGGTCATATGCAGGGTTTTGCCAAGGGCATCCAGACCGGCAGCAACGTCAAGCAGGGCCAGGTGATCGGCTATATCGGCACCACCGGCCTGTCGACCGGCCCGCATCTGCATTACGAGTTCCAGGTCAATGGCGTGCACGTCGACCCGCTGGGCCAGAAACTGCCCATGGCCGATCCGATCGCCAAGTCCGAACGCGCCCGCTTCCTGCAACAGAGCCAGCCATTGATGGCGCGCATGAACCAGGAAAAACCCAGCAAAGTCGCCTCGGCCAAACGGTAAACCACAATGCTCTACATAGGTGTGATGTCCGGAACCAGTCTCGATGGGCTGGACATTGCCCTGGTAGCGCTCGACGGTTCCATCCGGCTGCTGGCCAGCCACTACATTCCCATGCCCGAGGCCTTGCGCGTCGAGTTGCTTGGCCTGTGCGCCAGCGGCCCCGACGAAATAGCCCGCTGCGCCATCGCCGAGCAGAACTGGGTGACCCTCGCCGCCCAGGGCATCAATACCCTGCTGGAGCAACAAGGGCTCGCGCCGGGCGCCATTCGCGCCATCGGCAGTCACGGCCAGACTATCCGCCACGAACCGGCACGCGGCTTTACCGTGCAGATCGGCAACCCGGCCTTATTGGCGGAGCTGACCGGTATTACCGTCGTCGGCGACTTCCGCCGCCGCGATGTGGCCGCCGGCGGTCAGGGCGCGCCACTGGTTCCCGCCTTCCATGAAGCACTTTTCGAAGAACGCGCAGGCCATCGCGCGGTACTGAATATCGGCGGTTTCAGCAATCTGAGCCTGATCGAGCCCGACAAGGCGGTCTCCGGTTTCGACTGCGGCCCTGGCAACGTGCTGCTCGACGCCTGGATTCAGGATCAACGCAACGAATCCTATGACCGTAACGGCCAATGGGCGGCCAGCGGCCAGGTGGAGCCCGCCCTGCTGCAGGCACTGCTCAGCGACCCGTTCTTCCAGACCAAGGGGCCGAAAAGCACCGGCCGCGAGGTGTTCAACCTGCCCTGGCTGAAACAGCACCTGAGTCACCTGCCGCCCCTCGCGGCCGAAGACATCCAGGCCACCTTGCTCGAACTCAGCGCACGGGCCATCGTCGAGTCACTGACTGGCGCCCAGGAGAACACCGAAGAATTGCTGGTCTGTGGCGGCGGCGCCCATAACGCGGCACTTATGGCTCGACTCAGCCAATTGCTGCCGGCCACTCGGGTTGCCAGCACCGCCACCCACGGCGTGGACCCCGACTGGGTCGAAGCCATGGCCTTCGCCTGGCTGGCCCGGTGCTGCCTTGACGGCATCGCCGCCAATCGCCCCAGCGTCACCGGTGCCCGCGGCCTGCGGGTACTGGGCGCGATCTACCCGGCCTGACACACAGCAAAACGCCGCGAAATTCGCGGCGTTTAGGGTAAAGCACAAGCAATGATCAGATCGAGAACGACGACCCGCAACCACAGGTGGTGGTGGCATTCGGGTTCTTGATCACAAACCGCGAGCCTTCCAGGCCTTCCTGGTAATCCACCTCTGCGCCTGCCAGGTACTGGAAGCTCATCGGATCGACCACCAGGCTGACGCCTTCGCGCTCGACGATGGTGTCGTCATCGGCCACTTCTTCATCGAAGGTGAAACCGTACTGAAACCCAGAACAACCGCCGCCCGTAACGAATACGCGCAGCTTCAAGCGATCATTGCCCTCTTCATCGACCAGGCTCTTCACCTTGTGCGCGGCACCGTGGGTGAATTGCAAAGCCGTGGGGGTGAAGGATTCGACGCTCATGCTGACTATCTCCCGGCGTTACGCCGCCATAATGCGTGATGACGGGCATTATCCGCTTCTCCTAGAAAAGCGGTCAACTATTGTTATGGTATATCAATCAACCCGGGCGACCTCACAGAATGCAAGAAGGCCCGTTAAACGGGCCTTCTTGGTGAACGCGAGCGACGCCTTACGGCAGCATGCCGGCATGGGACAGGCCCAGACGCTCGTCCAGACCGAACAGGATGTTCAGGTTCTGCACCGCCTGGCCCGAAGCGCCCTTGACCAGGTTGTCGATCACCGACAACACCACCACCAGGTCACCATCCTGCGGACGGTGCACGGCAATCCGGCAGACGTTGGCGCCACGCACGCTACGGGTTTCCGGATGGCTACCAGCTGGCATCACGTCGACGAACGGCTCGTTGGCATAACGCTCCTCGAACAGCGCCTGCAGATCCACCGAGCGGTCGACCACGGTCGCGTATAGCGTGGAGTGGATACCCCGGATCATCGGCGTGAGGTGCGGCACGAAGGTCAGGCCCACATCATGGCCGGCAGCGCGGCGCAGTCCCTGACGAATTTCCGGCAGGTGACGGTGCCCCTTGACCGCATAGGCCTTCATGCTTTCGGAGGTTTCCGAGTACAGCGAACCGACACTGGCACCGCGACCGGCACCGCTGACACCCGACTTGCAGTCAGCGATCAACCGCGTGGTATCCGCCAGTCCCGCCTCAAGCAGCGGCAGGAAACCCAACTGGGTCGCGGTCGGATAGCAACCCGGCACGGCAATCAGACGGGCTTGCTTGATCTTCTCGCGGTTCACTTCCGGCAGACCGTAGACCGCCTCTTCCAGCAACGCCGGGGCACCATGGGGTTGGCCGTACCACTTGGCCCACTCTTCGGCGTCCTGCAGACGGAAGTCGGCGGACAGATCGATCACCTTGGTACCGGCGGACAACAGCTCACCGGCCAGGGCATGGGCCACACCATGGGGCGTGGCGAAGAACACCACGTCGCAGGCAGCAAGGGCATTGATGTCCGGAACGCTGAACGCCAGGCCGTCGTAGTGGCCACGCAGGTTCGGGTACATATCGGCCACGGCGAGGCCCGCCTCGGATCGCGAAGTGATGACTGCCACTTCTGCCTGCGGATGCTGTGCCAACAGACGCAGCAATTCGACACCGGTGTAACCCGTGCCGCCGACGATACCGACCTTGACCATGACCTACCCTCAACGAAACCACTGGAAAGCCCACGATAATAGGGGCCGCGCGCGCCTGCGACAACCGTCAAGGTGACGTGCGGACGCTCAAGCCTCTACTATTCGACCTACCGTGAACCTGGGAATAACTAAAAATGCTCTATCTGTGGGTCAAAGCCTTTCATATCGTCAGTGTCGTCTGCTGGTTTGCCGGCCTGTTCTATCTACCACGCCTGTTCGTCTACCACGCCCAGAGCGAGGACAGCGTCAGCAACGAACGCTTCAGCGTCATGGAGCGCAAACTGTATCGCGGGATCATGGGCCCGGCGATGATCGCCACGCTGATCTTCGGCGGCTGGCTGATCGCTCTCAACCCGAGCCTCTTCAGCCAGGGCGGCTGGATCCACGCCAAACTGACCCTGGTGGTGGTGCTGATCGGCTACCACCATATGTGCGGCGCCCAGGTGAAACGTTTTGCCCGTGGCGAAAACACCCGCAGTCATGTCTTTTATCGCTGGTTCAATGAAGTGCCGGTTCTGCTATTGCTGGCTATTGTCATTCTGGTCGTTGTCCGACCGTTCTAGCTACACGTCACCCATCCCTGATCGGAGCACTCTCCATGTCGCTGCCCGCCCTGCTCGAACAACGCCTGCGCTTGCCCGCGGTGGCCGCGCCGATGTTCCTGATTTCCAACCCACAACTGGTGCTCGCCTGCTGCCGCAATGGGGTGGTGGGCAGTTTCCCGGCCCTGAACCAGCGCGAAAGCAGCGGCTTCAAGGCCTGGCTGGAGGAAATCGAAGCGGGCCTGGCGACCCTGGATAATCCGGCGCCATACGCCGTCAACCTGATCGTGCACAACAGCAACCCACGGCTACAGGCGGATCTGCAGATCTGCATCGAACACAAGGTGCCGATCGTCATCACCAGCCTGGGCGCGGTCAAGGAACTGGTGGACGCCGTACACAGCTACGGTGGCCTGGTGTTCCACGATGTGACTACCCGCCGCCATGCCGAAAAAGCCGCCGAGGCCGGTGTCGACGGACTGATTGCCGTGGCGGCCGGTGCCGGTGGCCATGCCGGCACCTGGAGTCCGTTTGCCCTGATCGCCGAAATCCGCCAGTTCTTCGACAAAACCCTGCTGCTGGCCGGTTGTTTGAACCATGGTCACGAGATTCTCGCCGCGCAGTTGCTTGGCGCGGATCTGGCCTACTTCGGCACGCGATTTATCGGCACTACGGAAAGTCATGCATCCGACGCGTATAAAGAGATGCTGCTCACATCCCAGGCAGTCGATATCGTGCACACTGCGGCGGTATCCGGGGTGCCCGCGAGCTTTATGCGCCAGAGCCTGGAAAACGCCGGCTTCGACCTCGCCGCGCTGCAAGGCAAGGGTGAAGTCAACTTCGGCTCCAAGCTCAAGCCCATCAGCGACGAGGCCAAGGCCTGGAAAACCGTCTGGTCGGCCGGCCAGGGGGTGGGGGGTATCGATGATTTGCCCAGTGTCGACCAGTTGGTCGCCCGGCTCGAGGCCGAGTACCGCAAGGCCCAGGCGCTGGCAGCAGAGTTGCCCCGGCACTGGCCACGCCCGTAATATCTGTGTTGCAGGCTTGCCCTGCAACGCCAATGATTTGTGACAAGGACGCCCTTCATGAGCGACAACCGCTTCAAAATCGTGTTCGACGGCGCCTTGCAGGCCGGCGTGGACAAAACCACCGCCCAGTTCAACCTGGCCGCGCTGTTCAAGACCGACGTCGCTTCGGTGGAACGTTTGTTCAGCGGCCAGCCGGTCGCCCTTAAGCGCGACCTTTCGGCCGCTGAGGCCGAGTCCTACCTGCAAGCCTTGCGCAAAACCGGTATCGAGGCGCGCCTGGAGGCCGAACCACCTACCGTTGAACTGAGCCTGGCGGATATCGATGACCTGCCGGCCAGCACACCGCCACCGGACACCACGACTTACCAATCCCCCTACGCCCCGCCACAAGCCCGGGTCGGCGACAACCTCCCGGCCTTCGGCCAACTCAAGGCCTTCACCACAAACGGGCGTATCGGTCGGCTGCGCTACCTGGCCTGGAGCATGGTGCTGATGTTCGTGACCCTCCCGGTGGCAGGCGCGATCTTCGCCTTCGCCATGGGCGCCGCGGCAGCCTCCGTGAATACGGCGATCGTCATTGGTGTGGTGCTCGGTGGTGCGGCCCTGATTGCCTTCGTGATTTTTTCCGTACAGATCGCTGTGCAGCGCCTGCACGATATCGGCTGGTCCGGCTGGCTCTGGCTACTGACGCTGGTCCCCTTCGTCGGCAGCCTGTTCCCCTTCGTGCTGATGTTCTGCCCCGGCAATGCCGGCGCCAACCAATACGGTGCACCGCCACCGCCCAACAGCACCGCGGTCAAGGTCCTGGCCGTGCTCTCGGTCGTCAGCGGGGTCATCTTTGGCGTTGTAGCCGTGACCGGTGGCCTGACCAACCTGGAAAGATACAACACGGAATCGGCCAGCTATTCCGAAAGCAGCGATGCCGTCAACAGCGATGACGCCGACAGCTCCAGCGATGCAGCAGCCGAATCCGCTCCGCCCGCTGTAGACTATGACAAAGATGAAAAAGAATAACGGTTTCTGAGCCTGCGACCCTCTGTCCCAAGGCTCGCCGCCGTTGTGATGGAGAACTGCATGACCCGTTACGCCCTGATCACCGGCGCCTCCAGCGGCATCGGCCTGGCACTGGCCGAAGCCCTCGCGCGCCGCGGCCGCAGCCTGATTCTGGTGGCCCGCCAGCGTGATCAGCTGGAAACCATTGCCCTCGAACTGACCCAACGCTTCGGCGTCGAGGTGCTGTTTCGTGCCTGCGACCTGAGCGAGCCGCTGCGCCTTTCCGGTTTTCTGCTGGAACTGGAAGAAGGTGAGCGGCAGATCGACCTGCTGGTCAACTGCGCCGGCCTCGGCACCTGCGGCCCGTTCCTGGCCCAGGATTGGGGGACGGAGCAGGATCTGATCGAGGTCAACATCCTCGCCCTGACCCGACTTTGTCATACCCTGGGTAATCTCATGGCAATACAGGGTGGCGGGCAGATCCTCAACGTCGCCTCCGTCGCGGCGTTTCATCCCGCGCCCTGGATGAGCAGCTATTACGCGAGCAAGGCTTATGTGCTGCACTTCTCCGAAGGTCTGCGCGAAGAGCTGAAGAAAACCGGCATCAAGGTGTCGGTACTCTGCCCGGGCCTGACCCGGACCGCGTTCTTTCGCACAGCACAGTTGGCCGTCGAAAAGCTTTCGAACAGCAAGCTGATGATGAGCCCCGAAGAAGTGGCGTTGTACGCCGTGCGCGCGCTGGACAAGAACCGCGCAGTGATCATTCCCGGCTGGCGTAACCGCTGGCTGGCCCGAGCTCCGCGCCTGATGCCGCGCTGGGCGATGCGCAAGCTCGCCGGTGTCGTGACCAAGGCCTATTGTCCGCGCTGAAACTTGAACTCACGGCCTTGTCCGTACAGACTCTGGCCCGACCCACTCAATGGAGAAACAGCTGTGGATACTCTGTTCACCAAGATCATCAACAGAGAAATACCCGCGAAGATCATTTACGAGGATGACCAGGTCCTGGCCTTCCACGATATCGCCCCACAGGCGCCGGTGCATTTCCTGGTCATTCCGAAAAAGCCGGTACGCACGCTCAATGACCTGACCGAAGAGGACAAGGCCCTCGCCGGGCATATCCTGTTCACCGCCCAGCGCCTGGCCCTGGAACTGGGCTGTGAGAAAGGCTTTCGTGTGGTGATGAACTGCAATGAAGAAGGTGGGCAGACCGTCTATCACATCCATATGCATGTGCTGGGTCAGCGCCAGATGCATTGGCCGCCGGGCTGATATCCCCAAGATAATCGCAATCCCCTGTAGGAGCTGGCTTGCCAGCGATGAGGCCCTTGAGTCTTGCATCGCTCTTTCGGACGCCATCGCTGGCAAGCCAAGCTCCTACAAGGTTCGCGGTGTCTGCAATATTGCGGACTACAGCAACATCCCCCGATGACCCAACGCAAACCTTCCGCTCTCGATTGCGGTAAACTGCAGGCCGAGATTTTTCCCGGAGGTCAGCATGACTACCCAACGTCACTACTCGCCGATTGACCGTCTTCTGCTGCAAGCCGATACCGCCATGCGCACCCTGCTGCCGTTCAGCGGCCAGCCTTACCGTCCGTCGCCGGCCATCGTGCAGCCCGACGCGTCGCTGAGCGAGGACGACAGCCGTCACGTCGCCGGCCTGATGCGCATCAACCATACCGGGGAAGTCTGTGCCCAGGCGCTTTATCAAGGCCAGGCCCTGACCGCCAAGCTGCCCCACGTCCGCGCCGCCATGGAAAAGGCCGCTGAAGAAGAAGTCGATCACCTGGCCTGGTGCGAACAACGCATCCGCCAGCTGGGCAGTCATCCCAGTGTGCTCAACCCGCTGTTCTATGGCTTGTCCTTCGGCATCGGCGCCGCCGCCGGGCTGATCAGCGACAAAGTCAGCCTGGGTTTTGTCGCCGCCACCGAAGACCAGGTGTGCAAGCACCTGAACGAACACCTGGAACAGTTGCCGGCCGAGGACGAAAAGTCCCGGGCGATCCTCGAGCAGATGCGCATCGACGAAGAACATCACGCCGAATCCGCACTGAACGCTGGCGGTTTCCGCTTCCCGGCCCCGGTGAAGTTCGGCATGAGCCTGCTGGCCAAGGTCATGACCAAGAGCACCTACCGCATCTGACCCACCGCGACTCCGCCACGGAGCCGACAAAAAGAAGGGCGCCACAGGGGCGCCCTTCTTTTTGTCGGCCGAAAAACCTACGTCGGCATATTTCGCGCGTAGAAGATTTCCAGCATTTCGTGTTTCACCCGTTCAGTCACCTGGCTGCGCTGTTCCGCCGAGAGGTTGCTGGTGGCGTCACCGAACAGGTAGTTGTCCAGTTCAAAGTCCTTGAGCAGCATCTTGGTGTGGAACAGGTTTTCCTGGTAAACGTTCACATCCGTCATCTGATAGCTCTTGCGGCTGTCTTCCGAGAGATAGTTCTGGATCGAGTTGATCTCGTGGTCGATGAAATGTTTCCGGCCTTCGACATCACGGGTGAAACCGCGCACGCGATAATCGACGGTGACGATATCCGAGTCGAACTGGTGAATCAGGTAGTTGAGGGCTTTGAGCGGTGAGATGACGCCGCAGGTCGACACATCGATGTCCACACGGAATGTCGCGATACCGTCGACCGGATGGATTTCCGGGTAGGTATGCACCGTGATATGGCTCTTGTCGAGGTGAGCCAGGATGGTCTCGGGCAACGGGCCCGGGGATTCTTCGATCTGGCTGTCGGTTGGCGTCACCGGCTGCTCGGAGATCAGGATAGTGACACTGGCACCTTGAGGGTCGTAGTCCTGACGCGCGATGTTCAGGATATTGGCACCAATGATATCCACCACTTCCGTGAGGATCTGCGTCAGGCGTTCCGCGTCGTATTCCTGGTTGATGTACTCGACGTAGGCCTGCTGGTCCTGCGGGGTTTCCGCATAGCAGATGTCATAGATGTTGAAGCTCAAGGTCTTGGTCAGGTTGTTGAACCCGTGGAGCTTGAGTTTGCTTTTCACCGTTGGAAACTCTCTATGTCGATGCGGCACCGCCGCGTGATCAAGCATGCCCGTCAGTTGTGAACGACACAGCTGCGTAGGACGGTTAACACCTCTTCGCGATGGCGACTCTGGTTGCTGTTCGGATCCGCGGCCGCAGGCGTGCTGCTGGCCGGGCGCCCTGAAAAAAGTGGCGCGCTATGCAGACCTGAACGAGTGCTCGCCAGAGTCTGCATGGACTTTATGATAGTTGAATGTCGACTCAGCCGAGTTCGATGATCTCGTAGTCGTGAGTGATGGCAACGCCAGCAGCACCGAGCATGATCGAAGCCGAGCAGTATTTCTCCGCCGACAGCTCGATCGCCCGCTTGACCTGGGCTTCCTTCAGGCCACGGCCCTTGACCACGAAATGCAGGTGGATCTTGGTGAATACCTTGGGATCTTCAGTCGCGCGCTCGGCTTCGAGAAAGGCTTCGCAGCTTTCAACCGGCTGACGGGCTTTCTTCAAGATGCTGACCACATCGAAGTTGCTGCAACCGCCCAGGCCCAACAGCAGCATTTCCATGGGACGAACGCCCAGGTTGCGACCACCGCTTTCCGGCGGACCGTCCATGACCACCACATGCCCGCTACCGGACTCTCCGAGGAACATGGCTTCGCCAGCCCATTGGATGCGTGCCTTCATCACCTAGACTCCACTGCTGAAAAAAGGGAGCCAGCTTAGCACAGCCCCCCGCTCCGACAGGAAGCCGACAACGGGCGACGACCGGTTAGTCAGCCACCTAAATTCCCCATTTTCCACACAATGCCTCTGTTATGCTGGCGCCAAATCGCTGGCGTTCTGCCAGCGTTGCAGCTATGCCTAAAAAAACAAACCACACCGCGCAGTCTTTTCGGGATACCACCATGGTTGCTCTGGCTTCCGCTTCCTCCCCCAAGATCAAGAACCTCGACAAACTGCTGATGCATTGTCAGCGCCGCCGCTACCAGGCCAAGAGCAATATCATTTGTGCCGGTGATCGTTCGCAAACCCTGTCGTTCATCATCAAGGGCTCGGTCACGATCCTGATCGAAGATGACGACGGACGGGAAATGATCATCGCCTACCTCAATGCCGGCGATTTTTTCGGTGAACTGGGTTTGTTCGAGCAGGCCGGCCATGAACAGGAGCGCAGCGCCTGGGTGCGGGCCAAGGTCGAATGCGAAGTGGCGGAGATCAGCTACTGCAAGTTTCGCGAACTGGCCCAACAAGACCCGGATATTCTCTACGCCCTCAGCGGCCAGATTGCCCAACGCCTGCGCAACACCACGCGCAAGGTCGGTGACCTGGCGTTCTTCGACGTCACCGGTCGTGTTGCCCGTTGCCTGCTCGAACTGTGCAAGCAACCCGATGCCATGACCCACCCCGACGGTATGCAGATCAAGATCACCCGCCAGGAAATCGGCCGGATCGTCGGCTGCTCGCGGGAGATGGTCGGACGGGTGCTCAAGGATCTGGAAGAGCAAAACCTGGTGCACGTCAAAGGCAAGACCATGGTGGTATTCGGCACCCGTTAAGGCTGGAAGATATCCTGCAACATCTGTTGGTACAGCTCGCTGAGCCGCTCAAGGAATAGCGGCGCGGCATACACCTCATGCAAGGCGACATGGCTTTGCGCCCTGACCCGGGCATCCAGCTGACAGGCCTGGTTGAAGCGATTGACCGCCGCCGCCATCGAATCGCGCTCGTTATCCATCAGCATCGCCCCATGCACCAACCCCACCGGCCGAGTGCCACCCTGGCTCTGGCGCCAGCGCTGGGCGGTGCCGACCATCTTGCGGCCATTGAGGTTGACGTTGAAGCGGCCGTCGCAAAACGCACCGTCGATTTCGCCCAGGGATGACACGCCCCCCAGCTCATCGAGGGCATCGCAGATCGGCTGGCACAGGCGCCGATAACCGGTTTCGATACGATTCTGGTCACCTTCGTGACGGGGCGGAGCATACACCAGGGCAATATTGACCGTGGCGCCGGACTGCGGCACCGGCTCGCCGCCGGTTTCACGCAGCAATACCGGCCAGCCGGTGGCCGCCAGGTCATCGCACGCCGCGTCGAACCCCGGCAAACGATTCAAGCGCCGTGGCATCACCAGGGCACGGTCGCTGGGTTGCCAGAACAACAACCCCCAATCCTGCTCACCGGCACAGACCGAGGCCAGCAAATCCTGCTCGGCGCGCAGTCCAGCTTCTACGGTGAGGGCAACAGCCAGGGGCATCGAGGTCATCCTGATAGCAAGTCCCGGTCAGTCGAGGGTCGAACCGCTGATGGCCGGTGCACCACGCTCGGGGAAAAACAGCCGCTGCAGTTCATCGCCCGGGCTGTCCGCGCGCATGAAGGCCTCGCCTACCAGGAACGAATAGACCTCGCTGATTTCCATCAGCTCGACATCCGCCCGGTTGAGAATACCGCTCTCGGTAATCACCAAACGATCCCGAGGGATGATCGGCAACAGGTCGAGGGTGGTTTCCAGGCTGACCTCAAAGGTGTGCAGGTTGCGGTTGTTGATCCCGATCAGCGGCGTGTCGAGGACCTTCAAGGCCCGCTCCAGTTCGGCGGCGTCATGGGATTCCACCAGCACATCGAGACCGACGCCCTTGGCTACCGCGGCCAGTTCGGCCATCAGCCCGTCGTCCAGCGCCGCGACGATCAGCAGGATGCAATCGGCGCCGAGGGCACGGGCTTCGACGATCTGATACGGGTCGACCATGAAATCCTTGCGGATCACCGGCAACTTGCACGCCGCGCGCGCCTGTTGCAGGTAAAGGTCGGAACCCTGGAAATAGTCGACGTCGGTCAACACCGACAGGCAGGTCGCCCCGCCCTTTTCGTAGCTGCGGGCGATATCGGCCGGAATGAAGTTCTCGCGGATCACACCCTTGCTCGGCGAAGCCTTCTTGATTTCGGCAATCACCGCCGGCTGCTTCTGCTTCGCACGCCCGATCAGCGCCTGGGCGAAACCACGCGGCGCATCGGCGGCCCGTGCCAGCGTCTCAAGCTCGGCCAGACTCACACGGGCGCGGCGCTCAGCCACTTCCTCGGCCTTGCGGGCGAGGATCTTCTCCAGAACGGTTGGCACACTCATCCTTCATTCTCCTGCTTGAATACGGCGGTGAACGCGCCCAGCTCTTCGAGTTTTTCCCGGGCAAGGCCGGTGTGCAGTGCATCGTGAGCCAAGGCTACGCCTTCTTTGAGGCTGCTGGCATGGTCGGCGGCATACAGCGCGGCGCCGGCATTGAGCACGATCATTTCGGCGGCCTTCTGGCCGTTCTCGGTCTTGCGACGACCCAGGGCATCGCGGATCAGTTCCAGGGATGCCGCCGGACTCTCGACCACCAAGCCAAATAGACTCTGGCTTTTTATACCCAAGTCTTCCGGCTGAACCCAGTATTCAGTTATTGCACCATCTTTCAGCTCCGCCACAAAGGTCGGCGCGGCAAGGCTGAATTCGTCCAGGCCATCCTGGGAATGCACCACCAATACATGCTTGCTACCCAGGCGGTGCAGCACTTCGGCCAATGGCCGGCACAAGGCCTGGGTGAAGACACCGACCACCTGATGTTTCACGCCGGCCGGATTCGTAAGCGGGCCGAGCATGTTGAACAAGGTGCGCAGGCCGAGATCGCGGCGCGGACCGGCGGCGTACTTCATGGCGCTGTGATGGGTCTGGGCGAACATGAAGCCGATGCCGACATTGTCGATGCAACGCGCCACCTGGACCGGGGTCAGGTTGAGGTAGATACCGGCGGCTTCGAGCAGGTCGGCACTGCCGCTTTTACCCGAGACCGCGCGGTTGCCGTGCTTGGCCACAGTGCAACCGGCAGCGGCCACCACAAAGGCGGAAGCGGTGGACACGTTGAAAATATTCGCCCCGTCACCGCCGGTGCCGACCACATCGACCACGCCGTCGAGGGTCTTGAGCTCGACCTTGTCGGCCAACTCGCGCATCACCGAGACCGCGCCGACGATCTCGTCGATGCTTTCGCTCTTCATGCGCATGGCCATCATAAAGGCGCCGATCTGCGCCTCGGTGCATTGCCCGGTCATGATTTCACGCATGACGTCGCGCATTTCTTCGGTGCTCAGGTCCAGATGGCCGACGATACGGCCCAGGGCTGTCTTGATATCCATGAAAACTCCTTAGCGCGTGCCGCCGGTCTGTTTGAGAAAGTTGGCGAACAGCTCGTGGCCCTGCTCGGAGAGAATCGACTCGGGGTGGAATTGCACCCCTTCAATGTTCAGTGTCTTGTGCCGCAGGCCCATGATCTCGTCGACCGAGCCGTCTTCCAGTTGGGTCCAGGCGGTCAGCTCCAGGCAGTCCGGCAAGGTTTCGCGCTTGACGATCAAGGAGTGATAGCGGGTAACGGTCAGCGGCAGGTTCAAACCGGCGAACACGCCCTTGCCTTCGTGGAACAGCGGGCTGGTCTTGCCGTGCATCACCTGGCGGGCCCGCACCACATCGCCGCCAAAGGCCTGGCCGATGGATTGGTGACCGAGGCAGACCCCGAGGATCGGCAGCTTTCCGGCGAAATACTTGATGGCCTCCAGGGAAATGCCCGCCTCGGTCGGCGTGCACGGGCCTGGAGAGACGACAATGCGTTCCGGCTTGAGGGCTTCGATTTCGGCCACGGTCAATTCGTCATTACGCACGACCTTGACGTCCGCGCCCAGCTCACCGAGGTATTGCACGACGTTGTAGGTAAACGAGTCGTAGTTATCGATCATCAGCAACATGACAAAAAGCTCCTCAGGCGTCGGACGCGGGGGTTTGTTCAGCGAGGGCGACAGCACGGAACATCGCGCGACGCTTGTTCAGCGTTTCTTCCCACTCCAGCGCCGGCACCGAGTCGGCGACGATGCCGCCACCGGCCTGCACATGCAGCTCGCCGTCCTTGATCACCGCGGTCCGAATGGCGATGGCGGTGTCCATATTGCCGTTCCAGGCGTAGTAACCGACCGCGCCGCCATACACACCGCGCTTGACCGGCTCCAGTTCATCGATGATTTCCATCGCGCGAATCTTCGGCGCACCGGACAGCGTGCCCGCCGGCAGGATCGCGCGCAGGGCGTCCATGGACGTCAGGCCGCTCTTCAGTTGCCCGGTGACGTTGGACACGATGTGCATCACATTCGAGTAACGCTCGATCACCATCTTCTCGGTCAGCTTCACCGAACCGATCTCGGACACCCGACCGGTGTCGTTGCGGCCCAGGTCGATCAGCATCAGGTGCTCGGCGATTTCCTTGGCGTCGGACAGCAGGTCGTCTTCCAGGGCCAGGTCGGCTTCCTCGGTAGCACCCCGTGGACGGGTACCGGCGATGGGGCGGACGGTGATCAGGTTGTCTTCGACCCGCACCAGCACCTCCGGCGAACTGCCGACCACATGGAAGTCGCCGAAGTTGAAGAAGTACATGTACGGCGTCGGGTTGAAGCAGCGCAACGCCCGGTACAGGTCGATGGGCGCGGCCTTGAAATCGATGGACATGCGCTGCGACGGCACGACCTGCATGCAGTCACCGGCAAGGATGTATTCCTTGATGGTGTCGACTGCCCGCTCGTAGTCACCCTGGGTGAAACTCGAACGGAACACCGGGTCGGCGGCCGGTGGCCGGTCGAGTTCCAGGCCGCGACGCGGAATGATCGGCTGGCGCAGTTGTTCCAGCAATTCCTGCAGACGCGCCTGGCCTTGTTCGTAGGCGTTGTCCTGGGACGGATCGGCCAGGACGATGGCGTGCATCTTGCCCGCCAGGTTGTCGAAGACCACCACGGCGTCGGAAACCATCAACAGGATATCGGGTACGCCCAGTGGATCCGGGTTCGGGCATTTACCCAGACGCTTTTCCACATAACGCACACAGTCATAACCGAAGTAGCCCACCAGCCCGCCGTTGAAACGCGGCAACCCGGCGATGGTCGGCACGTTGTAGCGCGCCTTGAAGGTCTCGACGAAATCCAGCGGATCCTCGGCCTCGCAACGCTCGATCTCGACGCCGTCGTGAGTCACGCTGACCTGGTGGTCGTGCACCCGCAGCACGGTGCGGCACGGCAGGCCGATGATCGAATAACGGCCCCATTTCTCGCCGCCCTGCACCGACTCCAGCAGGTAGGAGTTGGGCTGGTCGGCCAGTTTCAGGTAGATCGACAACGGGGTATCGAAGTCGGCCAGGGTTTCGCAGGCAAGCGGGATGCGGTTGTAGCCGGCAGCGGCCAAACGCAGGAATTCTTCGCGGGTCATCATATGCCTCGTGGCTTGAGGGTCGAACAGTCAGGTATGCAAACGCGCCGCATGAGTCGCGGCCAGGATCAAGTCAGGCGCGCCAACGCCAGCGGGCCAGGGCCTTGATGACTTTCATCCAGAGTTTGCGAGTAACCACCACGATGGCGTTTCCAGGAGGGGATTGAACAGAGTCCACCGACATTAGCTCAGCGCCAGCTTCCAGGCAACCGGGAATCAGCGCCCGCAGATCGTCGATGACCAGCGCGGGCTCTTCTTCGGCGATCGGCCGGCCATGGTTGTAGCCATAGCTGAGGGCCACGCAGGTGACGCCGGCGGCCTTGGCGGCCTGCACATCACTGCGCGAGTCACCGATAAACAGGCACTGCGAGGCCGGGATACCAGTCATTTTCATCACATGGAACAGCGCCGCCGGGTCGGGCTTGCGCTGCGGCAAGGTGTCGCCGCCGATGATCAGGCGGAAAAACCGTCCCAGTTTCATTTCATCCAGCAAGGGCGCGACGAACTGCTCCGGCTTGTTGGTGATCAGGGCCATTTCCATGCCCTGCTTGTGCATCCAGCTCAGGGTTTCGTGCACGCCGGGATAGACCTGGGTCAGGTCATGACCACCGGAATAGGCCTCCATGAAGATCGCCAACGCCTGCTCGGCTTCGTCGTCGTCGACGCCCGAGTGATCGATATGACCGGCCAGCGCCCGACGTACCAGGACCAGCACGCCGTTGCCAACCCACTCGCGCACCGCGTGCAGCCCGGCCACCGGACGCCCGAGGGCGAGCAGCATTTTATCCACCGCCAGGGCCAGGTCGGGCACCGAATCCACCAGCGTCCCATCCAGATCGAACATCACCAGCTTGGGCAAACGGCCCGGAAAAAGCTGCTCGAATACGGTCATGATCGAGCCAGCGCCAGTTCGGCGCGCATTTTCTCGATGACTTCACGGTAGTCCGGGGCGTTGAAGATCGCCGAGCCGGCGACAAAGGTGTCGGCACCGGCCGCGGCGATTTCGCGGATATTGTTGACGTTCACGCCGCCGTCGATTTCCAGACGGATATCACGGCCAGAGGCATCGATCAGGGCTCGCGCTTCACGCAGCTTGTCGAGGGTGCCGGGAATGAACTTCTGCCCGCCAAAACCCGGGTTGACGCTCATCAGCAGGACCATGTCGACCTTGTCCATCACGTACTTGAGCACATCCAGGGGTGTGGCCGGGTTGAACACCAGGCCGGCCTTGCAACCGCCTTCGCGGATCAGTTGCAGGGAACGGTCGACGTGCAGCGTGGCTTCCGGGTGGAAGGTGATGTAGGTCGCACCGGCTTCGATGAAGTCGCCGACGATGCGGTCCACCGGGCTGACCATCAGGTGTGCGTCGATGGGCGCGGTGATGCCGTACTTGCGCAGTGCCGCGCAGACCATCGGGCCGATGGTCAGATTAGGCACATAGTGGTTGTCCATGACATCGAAGTGCACGAAGTCGGCTCCGGCAGCGAGCACGTTGTCCACTTCTTCACCCAGGCGGGCGAAATCGGCGGAGAGAATCGACGGAGCAATGACGAAGGGCTGCATGACGCACCTTTTTTGAGCAGAATCACGATGGCGGGCATTGTATACCGCCCGCTTTGCCCCGCCCACCGTGACCGCGACGATTGGCCATGCAAGCCTGGAATGCTTGAGCCAAAGCCCTCAGTAAGCGGCGCGGTAGATCTTTTCGATGTCCACCGCGCTCAGGCGACGGGGATTGTTGCGCATCAAACGCTCGGTAGCGGCCGCCTCCTCGGCCATGGCCGGGATCGCGTCCAGGGGTACGCCGAAGCTTGCGAGACCGGCGGGAATCTCCACCGCGGCGCACAGATCGGTCATGGCGGCGACGGCCTTGTCGGCCGCTTCGATCAGGCTCAGACCCGTGACATTGACGCCCATGGCGATGGCAATGTCACGCATGCGCTCGACACAGGCGATCTTGTTCCAGCTCATGACATAGGGCAGCAACAGGGCATTGCTGACCCCGTGGGCGATATTGAAGCGTCCGCCCAACGGATAGGCCAGGGCATGTACGGCACCGACGCCGGCATTACCGAAAGCCATCCCGGCCATCAGGCTGGCGGTGGCCATTTCCTCACGGGCCTGGAGGTTGGAGGGGTTGGCGTAGGCCTTGGGCAGCGCCGTGGCAATCAGCTTGATCGCGCCAATGGCCAGGGCATCGGTAATCGGCGAGGCATTGAGTGACAGGTAGGCTTCAATCCCGTGGACCAAGGCATCGACGCCACTGGCGGCGGTGACGCTGCGCGGGCAGGTCAGGGTCATCTGCGGACTGACCAGTGCCACATCCGGCAGCAGGTAATCGCTGACGATGCCCTTTTTCAGCTGGGCCTGCTTGTCGGAGAGAATGGCGACATTGGTCACCTCGGAGCCGGTGCCGGCGGTGGTGGGGATGGCGATCAGCGGCGGCCCCTTGCGCGGCACCTGGTCAATGCCGAACAGATCCTCCAGGGCCCCGTGATAACCGGCGTAGGCACCCACGCTTTTAGCGATGTCGATGGCGCTGCCACCGCCCAGGCCGATCAGGCCGTCGTGCCCACCGTCGCGGTAGGCCCGCATGCAGTCCTCGACAATGGCGATTTCCGGGTCGGGCAGCACACGGTCGAAGATTGCATAGGTGCGCCCACCCAGGTGAGCCAGTGCCAGCTCGACGGTCCCTGACTTGACCAGTGCGGCATCGGTCACGATCAACGGATGGTCGACATTCAGCCGGGTCAGCTCATCGGCCAATTGCTCGATGGCGCCACGGCCGGTGATCAGTTTATGGGCGATCTTGAATGAGGAAATGCTCATGCTCGCAGCCTTCTTGTCGTGATGATCAGGGCACGGGCAAGCATAACCGGGATTGGCTTCGCTCTGTCATCCAGAATGATGAATGACAGAGTCGCCAGAAGATGCCTTTATCAGACTTGGGTGGTGCGCAATTTCTCGCTGCGTCCACGCAGCCATTCCAGGGTCAGCAGCAGGATCACCGAGAAGACAATCAGCAAGGTCGCCGCCGCGGCGATGGTCGGGCTGAGATTCTCGCGAATGCCGCTGAACATCTGCCGGGGCAGGGTCGCCTGTTCGGGGCCGGCAAGGAACAGGGTCACCACCACTTCGTCGAACGAGGTCGCAAAGGCAAACAGCGCCCCGGAAATCACCCCTGGCGCGATCAGCGGCAAGGTCACCCGGCGGAACGCCGTCAGTGGCGAGGCCCCCAGGCTGGCCGCGGCGCGTACCAGGTTGTGATTGAAACCCTGCAAGGTCGCCGACACAGTGATGATCACAAAGGGCACGCCCAACACCGCATGCACCACGATCAACGAGAAGAAACTGTTACCCAGCCCCAGGGGAGCGAAGAACAGGTAGCTGGCCACACCGATGATCACCACCGGCACCACCATGGGCGAGATCACCAGGGCCATCACCAGCGGCTTGCCCGGGAAATCGCCCCGGGTCAGGCCGATCGCCGCCAGGGTCCCGAAGACCATTGCCAGCGCCGTGGCCGCCGGAGCGACGATGATGCTGTTGCGCAAGGCCCGCATCCACTCCGCCGAGGCGAAGAAGTCCTGATACCAGTGCAGCGAGAAGCCTTGCAGCGGATAGACGAGGAAACTGCCCGAGTTGAACGACAGCGGGATGATCACCAGCACCGGCAGGATCAGGAACAGCAGGATCAGCCCGCACAGGGTGCGCAAACTGTAGAACCAGACCCGCTCGACGGGCGACATGTAGGGACTCAGCATTTCTTATTCTCCTTAGCTCAGGCGCAGGCGGCTGGCGCCCACCAACCGGCTGTAAATCAGGTACAGGACCACGGTCGCCAGCAGCAGCAGGCCACCCAGGGCGGTCGCCATGCCCCAGTTGATGCTGGTGTTGGTGTAGAAGGCGACGAAGTAGCTGACCATCTGGTCGTTCGGGCTACCGAGCAGGGCCGGGGTGATGTAGTAACCAATCGCCAGGATGAATACCAGCAGGCAACCCGCGCCCACGCCGGCATAGGTCTGCGGGAAGTACACCCGCCAGAAGCTGGCGAACGGATGACAGCCCAGGGAGATTGCCGCGCGCATATAGGTCGGCGAGATGCCCTTCATCACGCTGTAGATCGGCAGGATCATGAACGGCAGCAGGATGTGCACCATGGAGATGTAGACGCCGGTGCGGTTGAACACCAACTCGAGCGGCTTGTCGATCACCCCCATGGCCATCAACGCGCTATTGATCAGGCCACCGGACTGCAACAGCACGATCCAGGCCGCGACCCGCACCAGGATCGAAGTCCAGAACGGCAGCAGCACGAGGATCATCAACAGGTTGCTCTGCCGCGACGGCAGGTTCGCCAGCAGGTAGGCCAGCGGGTAGGCCAGCACCAGGCAGATGGCGGTGATCACCAGGCCCATCCAGAAGGTGCGGGCAAAGATATCGAGGTAGATCGCCTGGTCCGGGGTGGCCGGGGCCAGTTCGCCGAGGTCATCGATCCGATGGTCGACGGCCGCCAGCAGGTAATAAGGGGTGATGCTGCTGGTATTGCGCCGGATCGCCTGCCAGTACGCCGGATCACCCCAGCGTTCGTCGAGGGCTTCCAGGGCTTCTTTATAGGAGGCCGGTTCGGTCTTGAACGGCAGGGCGCGCGCGGTCTTGGTCAACAGGCTGCGATAGCCGGCCAGTTCCATGTTCAGGCGCTTGGACAAATCGCCCAGGGTCTGATTCTTGCGGGCGTCGCCGAGGTCTTCGCTCAAGGCCTTGTAGACCGGCTCGCCGGGAAGGCTCTTGCCGTCCCAGGCGGCGACGGCGACCACGGTGCGCGGCATGGCGCCGACCACTTCCGGGTTACCGACACTTTTATAGAGCAGCGCCACGATGGGCACCAGGAACACCAGCAACAGAAACAGCACCAGCGGTGCAATCAAGGCCTGGGCCTTCCAGCGGTTGACCCGCTCGGCACGCGCCAGGCGCTGCTTCAAGGTGGGACTGGTGACCTCGTTCAGAGGAACGGTGAGGGCCATGGCGAACTCCGGAATTCTTTTATTGTTACAGCGGGCGGTGTCGCGTTGCCGCGCACCGCCCGCTGTTCTTGGGACCTGCTGTGTTACTTGGCAGCCCAGGCGTTGAAGCGCTGTTCCAGCTGCTCACCGTTATCCGCCCAGAAGGCAACGTCGATCTGCACCTGGTTGGCGATGTTTTCCGGGGTGGTCGGCATGTCTTTCAGGATGGCTTTATCGAGCAACGGGACCGCCTGGATGTTGGCCGGGCCGTAGGCGATGTTTTCCGAGTAGACCTTCTGCTGCTGCGGCATCACCGAGAAGGCGATGAATTTCTTCGCCGCTTCAAGACGCTCGCCCTTCAGGCCTTTTGGAATCGCCCAGGCGTCGAAGTCATAGACGCCGCCGTTCCAGACCACTTTCAGGTTGCTTTCTTTCTGTACCGCGGCGATCCGGCCGTTGTAGGCCGAGCTCATCACCACGTCGCCGGAGGCGAGGTACTGCGGCGGCTGTGCACCGGCTTCCCACCACTGGATATTCGGCTTCAGCTCGTCGAGCTTCTTGAACGCACGATCCTGGCCATCCTTGCCGGCCAGTACCTTGTAGACGTCTTTCGGCGCCACGCCATCAGCCATCAAGGCGAATTCCAGGGTGTACTTGGCGCCCTTGCGCAGGCCACGCTTGCCGGGGAATTTCTTGGTGTCCCAGAAATCCGCCCAGCTGGTCGGTGCACTGCTCACTTTGTCAGCGTTGTAGGCCAGTACCGTCGACCAGACAAAGAAGCCCACGCCGCAAGGCTGGATGGCGCCCTTGACGTAATCTTCGCCCTTGCCGAACAGCGCCGGGTCGAGGGGTTCGAACATGTCTTCGTCGCAACCGCGGGACAGTTCCGGCGACTCGACCTCTACCAGGTCCCAGGACACGCTCTTGGTGTCGACCATGGCCTTGACCTTGGCCATTTCACCGTTGTACTCGCCGGCCACGATCTTGCCCTTGCCCGCCGCCTCCCACGGCGCATAGAACGCCTTGACCTGTGCGGCCTTGTTCGCGCCACCAAAGGACACCACGGTCAGGTCGGGCCCCGCCATGGCATTTGCCGCGCACATCAGCCCAAGGGTCAGGGCGCTGAATTTCAGGGATTTAAGCATTTATTCTTCTCTCCACAGTGCAGGTTGGTGAAGCACGGGGCGATGGATTCGCCTCTTGGGTTACCGCGATCAACTGGCGTCCAGTAACGGATCGAGCGCGCGAACGTGCTCCACTTGCCAGCCGATAGGTACGACGTCGCCGACCGCCAGGGCTGGGTCCAGCTCGGCAATGGGCTGTTTCACGAAAAAGTCGGTCTTGCCGCAGACTTCCAGGCGCACGCGCACGTGGTCGCCCAGATAGATGAACTCGGCCACGCGGCCCGAGAAGCGGTTGACGCAAGACTCGCTGGAGCCATTGAGGCTGATGCGTTCCGGACGGATCGACAGGGTCACCGGCTCGCCGGTCTTGCCGACGTTCACCGCCAGTGCCTCGACCTTCTCACCACGGCCGAGCTCGACCACGCAGCGATCACCGCTGTGACTGTGCAGGCGGCCGTTGAGGCGGTTGTTCTCGCCGATAAAGTTGGCGACGAAGGTGTTCTTCGGTTCTTCGTAGAGGGTGCGCGGCGGCGCGATCTGCTGGATCTCGCCCTGGTGGAACACCGCCACGCGGTCGGACATGGTCAGGGCTTCGCCCTGGTCGTGGGTCACGTAGACCACGGTCACGCCGAGGCGCTGGTGCAGGTGCTTGATTTCCATCTGCATGTGTTCGCGCAACTGTTTGTCCAGTGCACCGAGGGGTTCGTCCATCAGCACCAGTTGGGGCTCGAACACCAGGGCCCGGGCCAACGCCACCCGCTGCTGCTGGCCACCGGACAACTGCGCCGGGTAGCGCTGGGCGAACTTGTCGAGCTGGACCATGCCCAGCACCCGCTTGACCCGCTCGCTGACGTCGGTCTTGCTCAAACCGCGCACGGTCAACGGGAACGCCAGGTTCTCGGCGACGGTCATGTGCGGGAACAGGGCGTAGTTCTGGAACACCATGCCGATGTCGCGTTTGTGCGGTGGGACATTGTTGATGGAGCGGCCGGCCAGCAGGATCTCGCCGGCGGTCGGGGTTTCGAACCCGGCCAGCATCATCAGGCTGGTGGTCTTGCCAGAACCGGAAGGCCCGAGCAGGGTCAGGAATTCGCCCTTGCGAATGTCCAGGTTGAGGTCTTTGACGATCAGGTTCTCACCGTCGTAGCTTTTCTGTACGCCACGAAAGCTGACCAGTACATCGTTCGCCCCAGCGCTTGAATCAACCTCGCTCATACCCTCACCTTTTTGTTTTGGACTGCCGTGGGGCTAAGCCTAGTGAAGGCTGATGGCAGCGCAAATCGGGGGGCGGGAGAGATTGTCCTCAGCCGTCTGGAAGAATTGGGGTAGGGATTGCCCTACAAGGATGGCGGGATTGGATAAGCCCATGAAGCGCTCTCGACGGAGAGGCCCGGAACATCGTCAGACGACCATCCAAGGCTGTCGCAAATGGATATGTGCATACCTGTTTTTGTAGGAGCGAGCTTGCTCGCGATGGTGACCCAGGCTCCGCGGGGCATCAGACTTCCCGCGTTATCGTTAACGTCCATCGCGAGCAAGCTCGCTCCTACAAGGTCAGGGAATTCCGCCTCAGAGCAACTTGTGCTCCATCGCGTATTTCACCAGTTCGGCCAGGGAGGTGATGTTGAGCTTCTGCATCAACCGCGCCTTGTGGGTGCTGATGGTCTTGCTGCTCAGGGCCAGTTGCTGGGCGATGTCGTTGACGTTGGCGCCCTGGGCCAGGCGCTCGAATACCGAAAACTCGCGCTCCGAGAGCAAGGCGTGCAGTGGTCGCGAATCGGTCAGGCCGACTTCGAAGACCATGCGGTCGGCCAGGTCCGGGTCAATGTAGCGACCGCCGGCCGCGACCTTGCGGATCGCCGTCAGCAACAGCGCCGGATCGCTGTCCTTGGTCGCATAGCCGGCGGCACCGACCTTGAGGGCCCGAGCCGCCATCTGCGCCTCGTCGTGCATGGACAGCACCAGGATCGCCGGGGGATTGTTCAACGCGCGAATCCGCGGGATGGCCTCCAGGCCGTTGACACCCGGCATCGAGATATCCAGCAGGACCACTTCGCAGGGCGTATGGCGCAGGACTTCGAGCAGTTGTTCGCCATTGCTGGCCTCCCCCACCACGGACAGGTCCTTGGCCAGACCGATCAACTGCTTGATGCCCTCGCGGACAATGGTGTGGTCTTCGGCTACCAGTACGCGGATCAATGTTATCTCCCGGTTGAATCAGTTGAACCGCTATCAAGGCCTACACGTCCAACGGCACCCGTGCGCTGAGGGTCGTCCCCTCACCCACCACGCTTTCCAGGCGCAACGTGCCGCCGAGCATCAATACCCGCTCACGCATGCCGACCACTCCAAAGGAGGTCGGCCTGCCGCTGGCGGAGACGAATCCTACGCCATCATCACTGATGGTCAGGCATAAATCCTCGCCCTCAACGGTCAGTGTCAGCTCGACAGTATGCGCCTGGGCATGGCGCATGACGTTGGTCAGCGCTTCCTGGAGGATACGAAACAGGCCAATGGCCTTTGCATCACTGAGGGCCGGCAGATGCTCCGGCACTTGCACCAGGCAGGGAATCTGCGTCCGCCCCTCGAACCGCCGGGCCTGCCATTCGATGGCCGAGGCAATGCCGGCATCGAGAATCGGTGGGCGCAAGGCCGTCGCCACATCCCGGACCAGTTGGAACAGTTGAGCAATCAGCTTCTTCATGCTGTTGAGCCGATCATTCAGGCCGGGATCGAGCTGAGCATAGGCCAGTTCGCACATGGACGTTTCCAGCTTGAGCACCGTCAGCATCTGCCCCAGTTCGTCGTGAACCTCCCGGGCGATACGGGCCTTTTCCTCTTCACGGACGCTTTCCAGGTGGGCCGACAGCTCGCGCAGCTGTTCGCGGGACGCCGCCAGTTCCAGCTCGATGCGCTTGCTCTCGCTGATATCCCAGACGATACCGTCCCAGACCACGCTGCCATCCTCCAGCCGACGGCTGATGGCCTTGATCTCGGCCCAGCGCTGGCGGCCTTCGCGGGTCATGATCCGGCCTTGCCAGGACCAGTCGCTGTCCGCCTCCAGCGCCCGATCCTGGGTCTGGTGGTAACCGGCCTTGTCCTCCGGATGCACCAGGCTGCGCAAGCCGATCTCCTGCCGGCGCAGGGTCGCCGGGGCATAGCCCACCAGACTCTCGCTGCCTTCGCTGATATAGGGAAAATGCAGCTCGCCGGTCAACGGTACACGCTCCAGTCGGAACACCAAGCCCGGCACATTGGCGGCGATTGCCTTCAAACGCGCTTCGCTTTCCTGGGCTGACGCCAGCGCACGGCGGCGCTCGGTGACGTCGTTGAGGTAGACCACCAGGTATTCGCCCTCGCGAAAACGCAGGAAGCTCAACGACACATCGGCCGGCAGGATGCTGCCATCGGCGCGAACGCATTGGGTTTCCAGACTTTGCGGGCCTTCCTCGCTAGCCCGGGCACGCTTCCACAGGTTCAGCCAGCGGTCCATGTTCAGGTTCGGATCGAAGTCGATCAAGGGGCGGTCGAACACCGCGCCCGGCGGATAACCGAGCATCTCTTCCGCCGCCCGGTTGGCATAACGGACATGACTGTCCCAGTTGACCCAGAGAATCCCCACCGTGCTCTGGTCGATGGAAAACTGGGTCAGGCGCAGGGCTTCTTCACTCGCCTCACGTCGGGCGAGGGCTTCCCGGGCGGCGAGCAGCTCATGCTCCAGGCTGTGCTGCTGGCGACGCAGCCAGAAGATGATGGCCAGGCCCGCGAACAACAACACCGCCAGCAGCAGACAGAGGTTTTGCCAGAAGCCCGGTGACTCCGTCAGGCGCGGGTACTTCGGTTGCAGCCAGCGGGCATGCAGTTGCTCCAGATCCCGCGCCGGGATCGCATGCAGAGCCTTCTCCACAACCCCCGCCAGTTCCGGCCAGTCGCGCCGTGTCGCCACTCGCAGTAGCTGCGGCAAGCCGATATCGCCGACCACTGCCAGCCCGGCAAACTCTTCTTCGTTGGACAGGCGACTGAGCTGCGCCTCATCGATCACCGCGTAGCGAGCCTGCTGGCTTGTCAATAATTGCAGGGCCTGGCGCTCCAGCGGCACACCCTGCAGATTGAGATTGGGGTAGGTGTTGCGCAGGTAATCGGCGACCGTACTGGGCATGCGCACGGCCACGCGGGTCTGGCTGTCGAGTTTTTCCAGCTCCACGGCGCCGGCGCCGTTGCGTTCGCCCACCACCAGTTGCGGTACACGCATATAAGGATCGGAGAACAGCCACAGGCGCAGCCCCGCCGGGGTCTGGGTCAGCCCCGGTGCGAGGTCGATCTCGCCTTCGCGCAAGGCTTTTTCCAGTTGCGTCTGATCGGGAAAGTTACGCCAGGTCAGTTCGACATCGAGGCTCTTGGCCACCCAGGCCATCAGTTCCACATTGGCCCCGGACAAGCGCTGCAGCCGACGGTCGTATTGCGCATACGGCGCCTGCAGGACCAGACCGACCCGCAACTCGTGGTGCTGGTCGAGCCACTCGCGCTGCTCGCCGGACAAGACAACCCCTTGCCCATGGGAAGCAGGCGCCGCCCAGGCAATCAAGGGAAAACACAAACAGCCGATAACCCACAGGCAGCAAAACCGTATCATTCGACGCTCACACACTGACAAATGCTGACCAACCCATTAGGCTGCCAGGATGACTCTGGCCTGGAAAATTCGATGCCTCTTCTCTACCGCCTGGCACTGCCCGCGCTGTGCCTGTCGCTGATACTACCTTGTGCCGCGCCCGTCATGGCCGCCGACCCGGCGCAGAAGCCCGCCGAAAAGCCGGTGGAGCGCCAGCCCCTGCTCGAGCGTAGCCAGGAAGACGCGACCGCGCTGGAACGCCAATTGCCCCAGCAGGAACAACAGCAACTGCAAGCCGGCGGCGACAGTTTCCTGGCCTTGTGGAAACCGGCCAACACGCCTTCGCCCCTGGGCGCGGTGATCCTGATTCCCGGTGCCGGCGAAACCGCTGACTGGCCCCAGGCAATCGGCCCGTTGCGGCGCAAGTTCCCGGATGCCCAGTGGAGCAGCCTGAGCCTGACCCTGCCGGACCTGCAAAGCGACGCGATCCAGCCACGGGTGGACGAAGCGCCCAAGGCACCGGCGGCGACCGCCAGCAACAGCAAGGACGCCAGCACCACGGCCAAGCCCATCGAACAGGCGGCCAGCGCCGAAGCCGAGGTGGTCGACCAGGCCGCCGCGCAAACCGCTGAAGATCAGCTGAAGGCCGACGCGGAACGGATCTTCGCACGAATCGACGCGGCGATTGCCTACGCCAAACAGCAAAATGCCCGCAGCGTGGTCCTCCTGGGCCATGGCACCGGCGCTTACTGGGCGGCCCGCTACATGAGCGAGAAGCCTTCGCCGCAGATCCAGAAACTGCTGTTGGTGGCCGCACAGACGCCGACTACTGCGCCACAGAACCTAGCCCAGATCACCCCCGGACTGAAACTGGCGACGGCGGATTTCTTCTACCAGGACCGGCCGCTGGATCGCAAAGCCGCACTGGAGCGGTTGCAGGCCAGCAAGCGGCAGAAAACCACAAGCTACAACCAGATCGCGCTGAAGGCCCTGCCGGGCAATGCCGGGCAGGAACAGTTATTCCGGCGCATCCGTGGCTGGTTGAACCCGCAGGATGTGGGCGGTCTCTGAAACGTAGCACCTAACGGAAATCCCTGCGCTCGCGAATCAGCACATAGGCATTGTGCAAATCGCGGGTTTTTTCCGTGGCCTCGCGCACTTGTAGAGGCGTGGCACCACTGCCCGCGATCTTGTCCGGGTGGTGGCGACTGAGCAGGCGCCGATACGCCCGCTTGATTTGCGCCGGCTCACTGTTGGCCGCCACGCCCAGTAACACCAGCGCCTCCTCATAAGTCCCGGTCGTGTTCGACAGCACCTTGCGCCCCGGCTCGTAGTCATGGGCCAGGGCCTGGACCTGATGACTGGTCCAACCCAGCCATTTGCCCCAGAGCATGATCAACTCACGCTCCGTCGTCCCGACCCGACCGTCGGCCCAGACCATTCGCCAGCACGCCCGCAAAACGCCTTCGGCGGCATGGGGCTGGGCCTTCAGGTGATTCAGGTAGCCGCGCAGTCGATCATTCCCCGACTTGCCCCGGTTGAACGCGGCAATCGCCCGGCGCCGCGCCGCATCAGCCATATCCAGTTGACGCATTTCCTCGCGCGCCTGCTGGATATGTCCGTCGACCACCTGCCCATCGCTCTTGGCCAGTCGCCCCAGCAAGACAAACAGCAATTCATCGTTGCGTAACGCCGGCTTGCCCCCCAGGCGCTCGCGCAAATGGGCAAGGCTGTGCAATTGCAGGCGCCGATCCAGCGCCTGCCCGAGTAACGCGCCCAACATGGCCCCCGGAATACTGGCGATCGCAAAACCCGCCCCGGCTCCAATCAGAGTCCCTGGCCACAACATAATCAGTGTCTCTCTTTCAACAATTGCTCGACTTGCGCCAGGCGCTCCACGGTGCCGACATCCACCCAGTGTCCGTGCATGTGCTCTCCACTCACCAGCCCCCGCGCCATCGCCTCGCGCCACAACGGCGCGATCTTGAAGGCGCCGTCCGAGCAGGCGGCAAACAGTTGCGGGTGCAGGACTGAAATACCGCTGTAGGTCAGCTTCTCGCCCAGCGCCCCACCGTCATGCAGTTGGCCGTCGAGCAGGTTGAAGTCGCCCCCGGCCGGGTGGTGTGGCGGATTGTCGACCATGACCAGATGCGCCAGACCGGCAATCGGCCGACGTAGCGAAGCAAAGTCATAGTCAGTCCAGATGTCGCCATTGACCACCAGGAAGGGCTCATCACCCAACAGCGGCAACGCACGGAAGATACCACCACCGGTTTCCAGCGGCTCCCCCTCGGGCGAATAGGCGATGCTCAGGCCATAGCGGGAACCGTCGCCGAGGTAGTCTTCGATCTGCTGTCCCAACCAGGCGTGGTTGATCACCACCTCCTTGAACCCGGCGGCCGCCAGCGCCCGCAGGTGATAGTCGATCAGCGGCGTGCCGTTGGCACGGATCAGCGGCTTGGGGGTGTGCAAGGTCAACGGACGCATCCGCTCGCCTTTGCCGGCAGCCAGGATCATTGCCTTCATACCTCGGCCCCCACCGGCCGACGCAGGCTGGCCAGCAACTCGCCCAGTTCGGCCAGCTCCGGACGGCGCGCTACCACCGCTTCTATATAAGCGAAGAAGCGCGGTACATCGGCCAGGTAACGTGGCTTGCCGTCACGATGGCAGATGCGCGCAAAGATCCCGATCACTTTCAGATGACGTTGCACGCCCATCAGGTCGCTGGCCCGGAGGAATTCCTCGAAATCGGCCTGTACCGCGATACCGGCACCTGTCGCCTTCTGCCAATAATCCTGCAGCCAACCACGTACCCGGGCCTCGGGCCAACTGAGGAAGGCGTCCTTGAACAGGCAGGTGATGTCGTAGGTCACCGGCCCATAGACCGCATCCTGGAAATCCAGCACACCAGGGTTGGGCTCGCTGGCCATCAGGTTGCGCGGCATATAGTCACGGTGCACCAGCACTTTCGGCTGGGCCAGGGCGCTGTCGATCAGCCGGTCGCTGACTCGTTGCCACATCGCCAACTGCGCGGGATCGAAAGCGCGGCCCAGCTCATGCCCGACGTACCACTCGGGAAACAGCTCCAGCTCACGGCGCAGCAAGGCCACGTCATAACTCGGCAGTTCGCTGTCCATCGGCAGTTGCTGGAAAGCCAGCAAGGCGTCGATGGCATCGGCGAACAACCCATCGGCGTTGTCGCTGTCGATCACGTCCAGATAGGTCTGGTTGCCCAGGTCATGGAGCAAAAGAAAACCGTTTTCCAGATCCTGCGCGTGAATTTTCGGCACGTTGATTCCGGATTTCGCCAGCAAATGGGCGATATCCACGAAGGGTTTGCAGTTTTCCCGGGGTGGCGGGGCATCCATGACGATCAAACTACGGCCCCCGCCCTCCCAGCGGAAGTAGCGTCGAAAACTCGCGTCACTGCTGGCCGCGGTCAACGTAGCCGGGGGGATGGTGCCCCAGCCTTCGCCCAGAAAGAGCGTTTCCAACTGCCGATCCAGCCAAACTTTCAGGTGTTGCAAGCGTACATCTTGGTCAGGCATTACATGGGTCTCCGACGACGCTAGCCGTCAAGCGGGTGTTGCTTTATTATCCAGCATCTTGTGCGACACGCGTAGCGTGCCTCCAGCTTGGCGATGAGGAGTCATCGTCAGGGGTTTCTCTACTGAGAACCAATAGTCCGGCACCCAATCCGGGAAACAAAACCGCCCAAGAGGTCCATCGCTTAAAAGGACTCGTTGACGCTGCGGCGCAATAGCGAAACCCAAAGGCCGCCCAGCACTCGGACGCGCGGCTATGGTCCCTCAAGGACCGGGAGTGCTCTGTCACAGCGCAGGAATCGACATGCATAAGCGTCGAATTCATACAGCAGATGTATCGGCAGGCCAGGCAGATCTCCACAATTGTTTTTCAGGAGTTCTGTCCAGACTGACCGGCAACTTTGGCTTGATGATTGCCGTTTTCACAGCAGTCATGGTTATGGCCATCCATCTCGACAAGTAGCGCTTCACATCGGCCGTTTGGCCTCACCCTGGCGGGAAGAATCCCCGCAGGGGTTCCTCTTGCCTGAAAACAGGAGGAAACATCATCTCGACAGGCCGCTCAAGGTCCCTGTCAATTTCCAACCGGAGACACGAGCGAAAGCTCTGTCTGTCATTGTCCAACCATTGCCTTCATGGAGTGGGAGCGGACTCGTTGTGCGACCAACGATAGCCTAGGAAGACATGCGTCACTGGTAACGGTGAGGTATGAAGCTCTTCCAACAACGTAGCCCCCGCAAGGGCATGAACTTACCGCGAGGTAAGCCATGGATGCTCGGAGCAGTACCGGGTTGAGGCGCTAGGCTGGCTGGCACGGGTAACGTAAGTGAACTGCTGATAAACGCCGTAAGGATAACCATGCCCAAACTGCTGTCAGGCATGAACCAAAAAGGTGCGGGGCCAGTTATTCCTGTGGGATGTGGGAATACGTCGCTACAAAGGCCCCCGGTGGAAAGGCAGACCCTAAACCAATCGTGTGACAGGCAGGGAACGTGGTAAGCCCGTATGGCTGCCTTCGGGCAGGTGAACCGCAAGGGGATCTGTTGGCTATGCGGGTATGGGATCGCAGAGAAAGCGAACGCCGGACTGTAATCGTTCGGATAGGGGTTGGAACATCACCCCACGGGAAACCGGGCAGACTTCTGCGTGGTCTTTTATCGCATGAATGCTGAGTGAGACTGTCTCAATGAACACGGAGGTCCCGCGGTAGCGGACCTTCTATTAACCCACCCTGACGGGGACGTCCATTCCCGTCAGGGGATGCATACGTCTTCGCTTGGGGAAACTTGAGAGGAAGGCAGCATGTTAGAACACAGCCAAATGGCCGTGTCTGCGCCTTCCGGCGCTCCGCAACAATGGCACGACATCGATTGGTGCCGAGTCCAGCGGAACGTCCGGGCGATGCAGTTACGGATTGCGAAGGCTTGTAGGGAAGGCGACTGGCGCAGAGTGAAAGCCCTGCAACGAATGCTGACCCGCTCACCCTCGGCCAGATATCTGGCCGTACGGCGAGTCACTGAAAACCAGGGCAAGCGTACGGCGGGAGTCGACCGCGTGCTCTGGGATACACCCGACGCCAAATGGAAAGCGGTCGATGGAATGAAGCGGCACGGATACAAGCCCCGGCCCTTAAGGCGGGTATTTATTCCAAAGTCGAATGGAAAGGAACGCCCTCTGGGCATCCCGACCATGGCGGACAGAGCAATGCAAGCGCTGCATCTGCTAGCTCTGGCCCCCATTGCTGAAACTACCGGTGATCCGAACAGCTACGGCTTTAGGATCGAAAGATCCACGGCGGATGCAATGGGACAGCTGTTCGTTTGCCTATCCAAGAAGCTCTCAGCCAAATGGGTTTTGGAAGCGGACATAAAAGGTTGCTTCGACCATATCAACCACGACTGGCTGATCAACAACGTCCCTACGGACAAAGTGATCCTTCGGAAATGGTTAAAAGCTGGAGTGATTCATAAAGGCCAGCTACAGGCAACGGATGCCGGTACGCCACAAGGCGGGATTATCTCGCCGACCTTGGCAAACATGACGTTGGATGGCCTGGAAACACAGCTCAAGCAACATCTGGGCGTGACAAAGGCCAAGAAGCTGAAAATCAACGTGGTGCGGTATGCGGACGATTTCGTCATCACCAGCGACTCGAAAGAGGTACTGGAAAATGAGGTCCGCCCTTGGATAGAGCATTTTCTGGCGGTACGCGGACTACAGCTCTCTCCCGAGAAAACGCACGTCATTCACATTGAGAAGGGCTTTGATTTTCTGGGTTGGAATTTCCGCAAGTACGATGGGAAGCTTCTGATCAAGCCAAGCAAGAAAAACGCGAAAGCGTTCTACCGCAAGGTAAAGGAGGTCATCAGTACCAACAAAGCGGTATCACAGGAGGATCTGATCCACCTGCTGAACCCAATGCTGCGGGGCTGGGCACTGTATCACCAACCCGTAGTAGCCAAGAAAGCGTACAGCCGCATGGATTTCCAAATATTCCAAGCAATATGGCGCTGGGCAAGACGGAGGCACTCGAACAAAAGCCTCGACTGGATCAGAAAGAAATATTTTCAGACCGTCGATGGCCGAAATTGGGTGTTCTGCACCACGTTACTGACAGAGGCAGGTGACAAGAGGGCGATCAGGCTGTACACCCTGGAGGATACGCCGATCGAGAGGCACAGAAAAATCAGCGGGGAATACAACCCGTTTGATCCTGAGATGGAAGAAATGGGCGAGAAGCTTCGGATGTCCCGGATGTTCGGGAAGCTGAAATACCGCAAGCAGGTATCAACCCTGTTTCAATCACAACAAGGGCTCTGTCTACTTTGCAAGAACCCCATAACTAGGGAGACTGGGTGGCATGACCACCACATCATTTATCGCTCACAAGGCGGTGGTGACTCGCTAAACAACCGGGTACTATTGCATCCCATTTGCCACCAGCAGCTTCACGCTCGTGGTTTGACAGTGTGCAAACCGGCTCCCGATTCTGGGGGTTCAATAAAGACTTGAGCCGTATGCGCTGAAAGGCGCACGTACGGTTTTTAGGGGGGAGCAGGCCAGAGATGGTCTGTTCCTACCCAACTTTCTGACCATCGATAGGCGTGTGACCCCCACCGCGGGCAGATGGCACGCAGGAAGCCCGGACTAATAAGATGGCATTGAAATCCCCCGCGTTTCGTAAAAAATTCCCGTTGCTGGTTACCGGCGGTTTGCTGGCTCTGCAACCTCTTGCCACCCCGTTCGCGGTCGCCGCGGAACAGTATGACTGTTCTGTCTCTGCTTCCGGTGCCTGGGACTGTGCGCCCAAAACCACTACGGCCCAGTTGCCACCTCGCCCCGTGCATGACGGTAATGCCGAGGCTTTGGGCACTGCCGCCACGGCGGACAGCGGTTCCAGCAGCGAGAAGGCTGCGGGCCCGGTACTGGTCACCGAGGCCAAGGGTCGTGGTCTGAAGTCGCGCAGTGCCGACTACAGTCACCTCGACTGGGTCCCGCGTGACAAGCTGACGCCTGCCCAGTTGGCCGAAACCGGTCCTTATTGCTCTGGTTCCTATATCGAACCGATTCGTCCTGGCATGAATGACACGACGAATAAAAGTGATGCGCCGACCTTCATCGGGGCCAAGGCCTCGCGTTATGAACAGGACAAGCAGGTCGCGACACTGGCCGGCGACGTGGTCATGCGCCAGGGCAGCATGCAGGTCGAGGCTGATGAAGCCAGCCTGTACCAAGCGGAAAACCGTGGCGAGCTGAACGGCAACGTTCGGGTTCGCGACCAGGGCGCCCTGCTGGTCGGTGACCATGCCGAGGTGCAGCTGGACACGGGTGAATCGCGGGTCGACAACGCCGAATACGTGATGCACAAGTCGCGGGTCCGCGGTAACGCGCTGTACGCCAAGCGCGCCGAGAACTCGATCATTCGCCTCAAGGACGGTACGTACACCACGTGCGAACCGAACAGCAACGCCTGGCAGCTCAAGGGTAATAACATCACCCTGAACCCGGCGACCGGTTTCGGTACGGCGACGAACGTGACCTTGCGGGTCAAGGACATTCCGGTTCTCTACACCCCGTACATCTACTTCCCGATCGACGACCGTCGCCAGTCCGGTTTCCTGCCGCCGAGTTTCTCCAGCGACAGCACCTCAGGCTTCAACCTGACCACGCCTTACTACTTCAACCTGGCACCGAACTACGATGCCACGTTGTATCCGCACTACATGAGCAAGCGCGGCATGTTGACCGAAGGCGAGTTCCGCTACCTGACCAAGTCCAGCGAAGGGCAGTTCGGCGGTGCGTACCTGAACGATGAGAGCAATGATCGCTCCCTGCAGTCGGACGCCACTAAAGATCGCTACATGGTCAACTGGCAGCACAAGGGCGGCTTGGATTCCCGCGTACTGACAACGGTCAACTACACCAAGATCAGCGACCCGTACTACTTTCAGGATCTGCAGACCAACCAGATCGGCGTCAAAGGTGCTGACTATGTAAATCAGCAGGCCACGGCGAGCTATCGTGGTGACGACTTCACCGCCCAGGTGAACGTGCAGGCCTATGAGTTGGCGAGCGTGGCGGTTATCACACCATACAACCGCCTGCCACAGATCACCTTCAACGGTAGCCTGCCTTATCATCCGGAAGGCCTCAATTTCACCTACGAAACTGAAGCCGTTCGCTTCGAGCGGAGCCTGGAAGACGGTACCTTCTCTGACAAGAATGGCGTTACCTCTCCACGCCTGGACACCAACGTGACCGGCCTCGCCCGTGCCAACGGTGACCGACTGAACCTCAAGCCGGGGGTCAGCCTGCCGCTGAACTGGACTTATGGTTTTGTAACGCCGTCGCTCAAGTATCAGTACACCCAATACGATCTGGATCTGAGTTCGCAGGGCCAATCTCAAATCGCAGTGGCCCAGACCAGCCCAAATTACGTCGGCGGCACCTACAGTAGCTCACAAAGTCGTGGCGTCCCTATCGCCAGCATCGACAGCGGCCTGTACTTCGACCGTAACACGCAACTGTTCGGCACCAACTACCGCCAGACCCTGGAACCTCGCCTGTTCTATCTCTATGTACCCGAGAAGAACCAGCAAGACATTCCTGTGTTCGACACCGGCGAGTACAGCTTCAACTATGCCTCGCTGTTCCGTGACAACCGTTTCTCCGGCTCCGACCGTGTCGGCGACGAGAACAAACTGTCTCTGGGCATCACCAGCCGCTGGATCGAAGACAACGGTTTCGAACGTCAGCGCGTGAGCATTGGCCAAGCGTACTACTTCAAGGATCGCACTGTGCAGTTGCCGGGCGTTGATTTCACTACCCGTGCCGACGCCAAGACCAATGTCTCGCCGTACGCCCTGGAATACGCCTACAACTTCAACCGCGACTGGCGCGCCACGGCCGACTACAACTGGGATCCGAAAAGTCACCAGCCACGTTCCGGCAGCGCGATGTTCCACTACCAGCCTGAAGACAACCCGAACAAGGTCATCAACGCCGGCTATCGCTATCGCAACGACCAGGTGATCTACAACCAGAACACTGGCCAATGGCAGTTCGGCGGCGACTACGGCACACCTGGCCAACCCGGCTACGTGAAGGACTACTACAAGATCGAGCAGCACGACTTCTCGGTCATCTGGCCGGTCGTTCCACAGTGGAACGTCATCAGCCGCTGGCAGTACGACTACAACCGCAACCGTACCCTGGAAGCCTTCGGTGGCTTCGAGTACGACAACTGCTGCTGGAAACTGCGCCTGATCAACCGCTACTGGGTCCAGTATGACGAGTTCAGTCAACAGGCCCCGCAAAACGAACGAGGCGACCACGGTATCTTCCTTCAGTTTGTACTGAAGGGCCTGGGTGGCGTCATGGGCAACAAAGTCGAGAGCTTCCTCGACAAAGGCATCCAAGGTTATCGTGAACGTGAAGATCAAGCTTTCTGATTGTCTGCGCCCGCTGATGCTGGGCGCGCTGGTCCTGAGTGCGGCGGTTCACGCCGCTGTGCAGCCCCTCGACAACGTCGTGGCCATCGTCGACAACGATGTGATCATGCAGAGCCAACTGGACCAGCGTGTCCACGAGGTTCAGCAGACCATCGCCAAGCGCGGGGGCGGCGTGCCGCCCACCAGCGTCCTCGACCAACAGGTCCTGGATCGCTTGATCGTCGAAAACCTGCAATTGCAGATCGGCGAGCGCTCGGGTATTCGCATCAGCGATGATGAGTTGAACCAGGCCATCGGCACCATTGCCCAGCGCAACAACATGAGCATCGATCAATTCCGCGCGGCCCTGACCCACGACGGCCTCTCCTATGAGGACGCCCGTGACCAGGTTCGCCGGGAAATGATCATCAGCCGTGTGCGTCAGCGTCGTGTCGCCGAGCGGGTCCAGGTGTCGGAGCAGGAAGTGAAGAACTTCCTCGCCTCGGACCTGGGCAAGATGCAGCTCTCCGAAGAACTGCACCTGGCCAATATCCTCGTGTCGACCCCGGACAGCGCCAACTCGCAAGTCATCCAGGCCGCCGCAACCCAGGCTCAGGACCTCTACCGGCAACTCAAGCAAGGCGCTGACTTCAGTCAGTTGGCCATTGCCCACTCCGGCAGCGATAACGCCCTGGAAGGCGGCGACATGGGCTGGCGCAAGCCGGCTCAATTGCCACCACCGTTCGACCACATGCTCAGCAGCATGGCGGTTGGCGACATCAGCGAACCGACACGCACCCCAGGGGGCTTCATTATCCTGAAGGTCCTGGAGAAGCGCGGTGGCGAAACGCAGATGCGTGACGAAGTGCATGTTCGTCACATCCTGATCAAGCCCAACGCCATTCGCAGCGAAGCCGACACCCAAGCCCTGGCGCAGAAGCTCTACGAGCGGATCTCCAACGGCGAAGACTTCGCTACGCTGGCCAAGAGCTTCTCGGAAGACCCGGGCTCGGCGCTTAACGGCGGCGACCTGAACTGGGTCGACCCGAACGCACTGGTACCGGAATTCCGCGAAGTGATGGCCAAGACCCCGCAAGGTGTCCTGTCCAAGCCGTTCAAGACCCAATACGGCTGGCACGTACTGGAAGTCCTTGGCCGTCGCGCCACCGACAGCACCACCCAGGCACGCGAACAGCAAGCCATGACCGTGCTGCGTAACCGCAAATACGATGAAGAGCTGCAAACCTGGCTGCGTCAGATCCGCGACGAAGCCTACGTTGAAATCAAGCTCCCCGGCGCGGAACAGGCGCCAAAGTGAAACCCCGGCGTTTCGCGTTGACACCCGGCGAGCCGGCGGGCATTGGTCCAGACCTTTGCCTGCTGCTCGCCTCGCAACCCCAGCCTTACCCCCTGATTGCCATTACCAGCCGCGACCTGCTCTCCGAGCGGGCCGCGCAACTGGGCGTGGCCGTCGATCTGCTGCCAGTCGCGCCGGGCCGGTGGCCTGAGCAACCGGCAGCGGCGGGTAGCCTGTATGTCTGGGACACCCCGCTGGCGAGCCCGGTCATCGCCGGGCAACTGGACCAGGCCAATGCCGCCTTTGTCCTGGAAACCCTGACCCGTGCCGGTCAAGGCTGCCTGGACGGCGATTTCGCCGGCATGATCACCGCCCCGGTGCACAAAGGCGTGATCAACGACTCCGGGATCGCCTTTTCCGGCCACACCGAATTCCTCGCCGACCTGACCCACACCCCCCAGGTGGTGATGCTGCTGGCAACCCGGGGACTGCGCGTGGCCCTGGTAACCACCCACCTGCCCTTGCGGCAAGTCGCCGACGCCATTACCCCAGAGCGCCTGGAGCGGGTCACCCGTATCCTGCATGGCGACCTGCGGGAAAAGTTCGGCATTGCCAACCCTCGTATCCTGGTCTGCGGGCTCAACCCCCATGCCGGCGAAGGCGGGCACCTGGGTCACGAAGAAATCGACATCATCGAACCGACATTGGAGCGCTTGCGCGGCGAGGGCATGGACCTGCGTGGCCCGCTGCCTGCCGACACTCTGTTTAACCCCAAATATCTGGAGCACTGCGACGCGGTGCTGGCGATGTACCACGACCAGGGCCTGCCCGTGCTGAAATACAAAGGTTTCGGCGCCGCAGTCAACGTGACCCTGGGCTTGCCGATCATCCGCACGTCGGTCGACCACGGCACTGCCCTGGACCTGGCCGGCAGCGGCAACATCGACACCGGCAGCCTGCAAGTCGCCCTGGAAACCGCCTACCAGATGGCCGAGACCCGTTTATGACTGAGCAATACCAACACCGGGCGCGCAAGCGTTTCGGGCAAAACTTCCTGCACGACGCCGGCGTGATCGACCGCATCCTGCGCGCCATCCATGCCAAACCCGATGACCGCCTGCTGGAAATCGGCCCGGGCCAGGGCGCCCTGACCGAAGGCCTGCTCAACAGCGGTGGACAGCTGGATGTCGTCGAGCTGGACAAGGATCTGGTACCGATCCTCAATGAGCAATTCGGCAGCCGAGCCAATTTCAACCTGCACCAGGGCGATGCGCTGAAGTTCGACTTCACCAGCCTCAACCCGGCACCCAACAGCCTGCGGGTGGTCGGCAACCTGCCCTACAACATCTCCACGCCGCTGATCTTCCATCTCCTGCACAACGCCAGCCTGATTCGCGACATGCACTTCATGCTGCAAAAGGAAGTGGTCGAGCGCCTGGCTGCCGGCCCCGGCGGTGGCGACTGGGGTCGCCTGTCAATCATGGTCCAGTACCATTGCCGCGTGGAACATTTGTTCAACGTCGGCCCGGGCGCCTTCAACCCGCCGCCCAAGGTCGACTCGGCCATCGTGCGCCTGGTGCCCCACGCCGTCCTGCCCCACCCGGCCAAGGATCATCGCCTGCTGGAGCGCGTCGTGCGCGAAGCCTTCAACCAGCGTCGCAAAACCTTGCGCAATACCCTCAAGGCGCTGCTCAGCAACGCCGAGATCGAAGCCGCCGGCGTCGACGGCAGCCTGCGTCCGGAACAGCTCGACCTGGCCGCCTTCGTGCGCCTGGCCGACAAACTCAGTGAGCAAGCCGTCACCGCCCCCGACGTCGACTGACCCCATCGGTAGCAGGCCAGCGCGCATGTCTGGCCTACTACCCGGGACTTGACCTAGACTGGGCTTCGTCCAGCGTCTCTTGCGCTTCAGCTTCCAAGGCCTCTTGCATGTCCGATCCTCGTTACCAGGTCGACGTCAGCGTCGTCACCCGCTTCCTTGCAGAACAATCGCAACCCGAGCAGAACCGCTTTGCCTTTGCCTACACCATCACGGTGCGGAACAACGGCGAACTGCCCGCCAAGTTGATGTCGCGGCACTGGGTGATCACCGATGGCGACGGTCACGTGGAAGAAGTTCGCGGTGCCGGTGTCGTCGGTCAGCAACCGCTGATCGAGGTCGGCCAGAGCCATACCTACAGCAGCGGCACGGTGATGACGACGAAAGTCGGCAACATGCAGGGCACCTACGAGATGGTGGCCGAGGACGGCAAGCGCTTCAACGCCGTGATCGCCCCCTTCCGCCTTGCCGTACCCGGGGCCCTGCACTGATGGCGGTGTATGCCGTCGGTGACCTGCAAGGCTGTCTGGAACCGCTCAAGTGCCTGCTCGAACGCGTCAAGTTCGACCCTACCTGCGATAAGCTGTGGCTGGTGGGCGACCTGGTCAACCGGGGCCCGCAATCCCTGGAGACCCTGCGCTTTCTCTACGGTATGCGCGAATCGCTGGTCTGCGTGCTGGGCAATCATGACCTGCACCTGCTCGCCGCCGGGCACAATATCGAGCGCCTGAAAAAAAGCGACACGCTGCGTGAGATCCTCGACGCCCCGGATCGGGCCGATCTGCTGGACTGGCTGCGCCGCCAGAAGCTGCTGCACCACGACGCCGAGCGCAACGTCGCCCTGGTCCACGCCGGCATCCCCCCCCAGTGGACGCTGAAGAAAGCGCTCAAATACGCCGCCGAAGTGGAAACCGCCTTGCGCGACGACAACCTGCTGACGCTTTTCCTCGACGGCATGTACGGCAATGAGCCGAACAAGTGGGACGGCGATCTGCAGGGCGTGGCCCGCCTGCGGGTGATCACCAACTATTTCACGCGGATGCGCTTCTGCACCGCCGACGGCAAGCTCGACCTCAAGGGCAAGGAAGGCGCCGACACCGCCCCCCGCGGCTACGCCCCCTGGTTCAGCTACAAGGAGCGCAAGACCCAGGGCCTGAAGATCATCTTCGGCCACTGGGCCGCCCTTGAAGGCCGATGCGACGAGCCCGGGATCTTCGCCCTCGACACTGGTTGTGTCTGGGGCGGGGCCATGACCCTGATGAACGTCGACACCGGCGAGCTTCTGACCTGCAAGTGCGATGCCCAGGGTGGCGTTGCTCCGCCACCGACCCTGGCCGAGCGCTTCCGGGCCTGGTTATATCGCTAGACTGTACGACCTACCTGCCCCAGATGGAGCCCATCATGACCGAATTCAAACGTATCCCGCCCGAACAAGCCCAGGCCCTGCGCGAGCAGGGCGCCGTGGTCGTCGACGTCCGCGACCCGCAGACCTTTGCCCTGAACCACATCAGTGGCGCCCGTCACCTGGACAACCACAACATCGCCGATTTCATTCGCGCCGCCGACCTCGACGCACCCACGGTGGTGTGCTGCTATCACGGCAATTCGAGCCAGAGCGCGGCCGCCTACCTGGTCAGCCAGGGCTTCAGTGACGTCTACAGCCTGGACGGTGGCTTTGAGCTGTGGCGCACGACCTATCCGTCAGAAATTGCTCAAGATATTTCCGAATAATTTTTTTCTGCTGCTGGAGCCCGCGGGATTCCCGGGCTAGAGCCTTTCCTGACGAACGGTCAGGCGTAACTAATTGCTCATCTTGACTTGCCCCCGCCGATTCCGAACTATCCTTAAGCGCAGGCCATCCAAATCAGGGGAGAGCCGGTACACCGGCGTACGGGTCATCGGTAGTAATTTTCAAAGTGATCATCGCTTTGAAGGTGTTCTGGGGGGTAAACGGCAACGGCTTTCGCGGTTGCATGCCAGCACTGGACTGACTGATCCGGCACCGGCTCCACGTATCGAGCGAGGTGACGTCATGAGCATTTTCAGCCATTTCCAACAACGCTTCGAATCCACACGGCAAGAAGAACTCACGCTGCAGGAGTACCTTGAGCTGTGCAAAAAGGATCGCAGTGCTTACGCGTCGGCAGCTGAACGGCTGCTACTGGCAATCGGCGAACCCGAACTGCTGGATACGTCCACCAACTCACGGTTGTCGCGCATCTTCTCCAACAAGGTGATCCGGCGCTATCCGGCCTTTGAAGACTTCCACGGGATGGAAGAATGCATCGACCAGATCGTTTCGTATTTCCGCCACGCCGCCCAAGGCCTGGAAGAGAAGAAACAGATCCTTTACCTGCTCGGCCCCGTCGGCGGCGGTAAATCGTCCCTGGCCGAAAAGCTGAAACAGCTGATCGAGAAGGTCCCCTTCTACGCCATCAAGGGCTCGCCGGTCTTCGAGTCGCCCCTGGGGTTGTTCAACGCCACTGAAGACGGCGCGATCCTCGAGGAAGACTTCGGGATTCCACGGCGTTACCTGAACACCATCATGTCGCCCTGGGCGACCAAGCGCCTGGCCGAATTCGGCGGCGACATCAGCCAGTTCCGGGTGGTCAAGCTCTACCCCTCGATCCTCAACCAGATCGGCGTGGCCAAGACCGAACCGGGCGACGAAAACAACCAGGACATCTCGGCCCTCGTGGGCAAGGTCGATATCCGCAAGCTGGAAGAGTTTCCACAGAACGACGCCGACGCCTACAGCTACTCGGGCGCCCTGTGCCGGGCCAACCAGGGCCTGATGGAGTTCGTGGAAATGTTCAAGGCACCGATCAAGGTGCTCCATCCATTGCTCACCGCGACCCAGGAAGGCAACTACAACAGCACCGAAGGCCTGGGGGCCATTCCGTTCACCGGGATCCTGCTGGCCCACTCCAACGAATCGGAGTGGCACACCTTCCGTAACAACAAGAACAACGAAGCCTTCATCGACCGGATCTACATCGTCAAGGTCCCGTACTGCCTACGGGTCAGCGACGAAGTGAAGATCTACGACAAACTTCTGTTCAACAGCTCCCTGGCCAAGGCCCACTGCGCACCCGACACCCTGAAGATGCTCGCCCAGTTCACCGTGCTCTCACGCCTCAAGGAGCCGGAAAACTCGAACATCTACTCGAAAATGCGCGTGTACGACGGCGAAAACCTCAAGGACACCGACCCGAAAGCCAAGTCGATCCAGGAGTACCGCGACAGCGCCGGTGTCGACGAAGGCATGAATGGCCTGTCGACCCGTTTCGCCTTCAAGATCCTCTCGAAAGTCTTCAACTTCGATCCCCACGAGATCGCCGCCAACCCGGTACATTTGCTGTATGTGCTGGAGCAGCAGATCGAACAGGAACAGTTCCAGGCCGAAACCCGTGAGCGCTACCTGCGCTTCCTCAAGGAATACCTGGCACCGCGCTATATCGAGTTCATCGGCAAGGAAATCCAGACCGCGTACCTGGAGTCCTACAGCGAGTACGGCCAGAACATCTTCGACCGCTACGTGCTGTACGCGGACTTCTGGATTCAGGATCAGGAATACCGCGATCCGGAAACCGGCGAAATCCTCAACCGCGTGGCCCTGAACGAAGAGCTGGAGAAAATCGAAAAACCGGCCGGTATCAGCAATCCGAAGGATTTCCGCAACGAGATCGTCAACTTCGTCCTGCGTGCCCGGGCCAACAACAACGGCAAGAATCCGACCTGGCTCAGCTACGAGAAGCTGCGGGTGGTGATCGAGAAGAAAATGTTCTCCAACACCGAGGATCTGCTGCCGGTCATCAGTTTCAACGCCAAAGCCAGCAAAGAGGATCAACAGAAGCACAACGACTTCGTCACCCGCATGGTCGAACGTGGCTACACCGACAAACAGGTACGACTGCTCTCCGAGTGGTACCTGCGGGTCAGAAAATCGCAGTAGTAACGGCAGCTGCAAGCGGCTCGCGACAAGCCGCAGGCACGTTTATCGACGTGCCTGCGGTGCAGGAGCTGACCGCTTGTCTTTAAGCTTCCAGCTTGGCGCTTGAAGCTTGTAACTTGAAGCTGTCCGGAGGGCTCCTCATGAGCTATGTGATCGACCGACGTCTCAATGGCAAGAACAAGAGCACGGTGAACCGTCAACGCTTCCTGCGGCGTTACCGTGACCATATCAAAAAGGCTGTCGAGGAAGCCGTGAGCCGGCGCTCCATTACCGATATGGAGCATGGCGAGCAAATCAGCATCCCCGGCCGCGATATCGATGAACCCGTGCTGCACCATGGCCGTGGCGGCAAGCAGACCGTGGTGCATCCCGGCAACAAGGAATTCACCAGCGGCGAGCATATCCCCCGGCCACCCGGCGGCGGTGGCGGCCGTGGTCCGGGCAAGGCCGGCAACTCGGGCGAAGGGATGGACGAATTCTCCTTCCAGATCACCCAGGAAGAGTTTCTCGAGTTCATGTTCGAGGACTTGGAGCTGCCGAACCTGGTCAAACGCAACCTCACCGGCACCGACACCTTCAAGACCGTTCGCGCCGGGATCAGCAACGAGGGCAACCCCTCGCGCATCAACATCATCCGCACCCTGCGCTCGGCCCACGCGCGGCGGATCGCCCTGTCCGGCAGCAGCCGGGCCAAACTCAAGGAAGCCAAGGCCGAGCTGGAGCGTCTGAGACGCGAAGAGCCGGACAACTTCGGCGATATCCAGGAGATCGAGGCGGAAATCGAGAAACTCAGCGCGCGTATCCACCGCATTCCGTTCCTCGACACCTTCGACCTCAAGTACAACCTGCTGGTCAAGCAACCCAACCCCAGTTCCAAGGCCGTGATGTTCTGCCTGATGGACGTGTCCGGCTCCATGACCCAGGCGACCAAGGACATCGCCAAACGCTTCTTCATCCTGCTGTACCTGTTTCTCAAGCGGAACTACGACAAGATCGAAGTGGTGTTCATCCGCCATCACACCAGCGCCCGGGAAGTCGACGAGGAGGAGTTCTTCTACTCGCGGGAAACCGGCGGCACCATTGTTTCCAGTGCACTGAAGCTGATGCAGGAAATCATGGCCGAACGCTACCCGACCAATGAATGGAACATCTACGCCGCCCAGGCTTCCGACGGCGACAACTGGAACGATGACTCGCCCATCTGCCGCGACATCCTGATCAACCAGATCATGCCGTTCGTGCAGTACTACACTTACGTAGAGATCACCCCCCGCGAACATCAGGCCCTGTGGTACGAATACGAGCGCATCAGCGAGGCGTTCGGCGATACGTTTGCCCAGCAGCAGCTGGTGTCGGCCGGCGATATCTACCCGGTCTTCCGTGAACTCTTCCAGCGCAGGTTAGTGACATGACCGCCAGAGAGCCGAAACAACAGAAGCGCCAACCCCTCTCCACCGGTTCGGAGTGGACCTTTGAGCTGATCCAGGCCTACGACCGCGAAATCAGTCGTATCGCCAATCGTTATGCCCTGGATACCTACCCCAACCAGATCGAAGTCATTACCGCCGAACAGATGATGGACGCCTATGCCTCCGTCGGCATGCCCCTGGGTTATCATCATTGGTCCTACGGCAAACACTTTCTAAGCACGGAAAAGTCCTACAGCCGCGGCCAGATGGGCCTGGCCTACGAGATCGTGATCAACTCGGACCCGTGCATTGCCTACCTGATGGAAGAAAACACCATCTGCATGCAGGCACTGGTGGTGGCCCATGCCTGCTATGGCCACAACAGCTTCTTCAAGGGCAACTACCTGTTCCGCACCTGGACCGACGCCAGCTCGATCATCGACTACCTGGTCTTCGCCAAGCAGTACATCATGCAATGCGAGGAGCGCCATGGCATCGACGCGGTCGAAGACCTGCTCGACTCCTGCCACGCCCTGATGAATTACGGCGTCGACCGCTACAAACGCCCCTACCCGATTTCCGCCGAAGAGGAACGGCGGCGGCAGAAAGACCGCGAAGAACACCTGCAAAAGCAGATCAACGACCTGTGGCGCACCATCCCCAAGGGCGCGGACAAGTTCAGCGACAAGGACAATGCACGCTTCCCCGCCGAACCCCAGGAAAACATCCTCTATTTCATCGAAAAACACGCGCCGCTGCTGGAACCCTGGCAGCGGGAAATCGTTCGGATCGTGCGCAAGATCGCGCAGTACTTCTATCCCCAGCGCCAGACCCAGGTGATGAACGAAGGCTGGGCAACCTTCTGGCACTACACCCTGATGAACGATCTCTACGACGAAGGCCTGGTCACCGACGGCTTCATGATGGAGTTCCTCACCTCCCACACCAGCGTGGTCTTCCAACCGGGCTTCGACAGCCCCTACTACAGCGGCATCAACCCCTATGCCCTGGGCTTTGCCATGTACCGCGACATTCGGCGGATGTGTGAATCCCCCACGGAAGAAGACCGTCACTGGTTCCCGGACCTGGCCGGCAGCGACTGGCTCTCGAGCATCAAGTTCGCCATGAGCAGTTTCAAGGACGAGAGCTTTATCCTGCAGTACCTGTCACCCAAAGTGATTCGCGACCTCAAGCTGTTCAGCATCCTCGATGACGACCAGCGCGACGACCTGCTGGTGCCGGCCATCCATGACGAAGGCGGCTACCGGACCATCCGTGAAACCCTGGCCGCCCAGTACAACCTGGGCAACCGCGAGCCCAACGTGCAGATCTGGAGCATCGACCGCCGTGGCGACCGTTCGCTGACCCTGCGTCACCAGCAGCACGACCGCAAACCCCTGGGCGACTCCACCGAGGAAGTGCTCAAGCACCTGCACCGCCTCTGGGGCTTCGATATCCACCTGGAGACCCTGCAAGGCGACCAGGTCATGAAAACCCATCACGTCCCACCCAAGGGCGAGCACGGCGAAGGGGAGTACGGTCGACTGGACCTGGCCGTGATTCATCTCTGAGCAGCTCCTCACCTCCGTTGACGCGATTCACGGGTTATCCTGTCGTGCCAACGGAGGTTTTTCATGCAGATTTATAAAGTCGGCGGCGCGGTCCGCGATCGCCTGCTGGGTCAGCCGGTTACCGATATCGACTGGGTGGTGGTGGGTGCCAGCGCCGAAGAGATGCTCGCCAAGGGATTTCGCCCGGTCGGTGCGGACTTTCCAGTTTTTCTTCATCCATCCAGTGGCGAGGAATATGCCCTGGCCCGAACCGAACGCAAAAGCGGACGCGGTTATGGCGGGTTCACGTTCCACGCCAGTCCCGATGTCACCCTGGAAGAGGACCTGATCCGCCGGGACCTGACCATCAATGCCATGGCTGAAGACGAGCACGGCAAGCTGACCGACCCCTATCATGGCCAGGCGGATCTCGCCGCCCGCCTTCTACGTCATGTTTCCCCCGCATTTGCCGAAGATCCTCTCCGTGTTCTGCGCGTTGCCCGCTTTGCCGCGCGCTATGCCGCCATGGGTTTCAAGGTGGTCCCCGAGACCCTGGCCCTGATGCGTCAACTGGCCGAATCGGGCGAACTGCAGGCCCTGACACCAGAGCGCAGCTGGAAAGAAATCTCCCGGGCCCTGATGGAAGACCAGCCCCAGGTGTTTATCCAGGTGTTGCGCGACTGCGGCGCGCTCGCCGTGCTGTTTCCGGAAGTCGACGCGCTGTTCGGGGTGCCGCAACCCGAGGCCCATCACCCGGAAATCGACAGCGGCGTACACACCCTGAGCGTCCTGGAGCAAGCCGCACGCCATCAGCAACCACTGACCGTGCGCTGGGCCTGCCTGCTGCACGACCTCGGCAAGGGGCTGACACCCGAAAGCGAGTGGCCCAAGCATATTGCCCACGAGTTCAAGGGACTGAAGCTGATCAAGGCGGTGAACGAGCGCTACAAGGCGCCGCGCGACTGCCAGGAACTGGCCTTGCTGGTGGGCGAATACCACACCCATGGCCATCGTGCCCTGGAGCTCAAGGCTTCGACCTTGCTGGAGTTGTTGCAGAGTTTCGATGTCTATCGACGCCCGCAACGTTTCGAGGAGTTTATCGCCTCGTGCGAGATGGATGCGCGGGGACGCCTGGGGCTGGAGGAGCGGACTTATCCACAGGCGGATTATCTACGCGGGGCGGCGGCGGCCGCCAAGGCGGTCGCGGTTCAACCGCTGCTGGAGCAAGGCTTCAAAGGGCCGGAGTTGGGTGAAGCGCTCAAACGTGAGCGCCTGAAAGCCCTCAAGGCCTACAAGGAGCAGGCCGCAGGCTAGGTGCGCAAAAGATCAGGGGGCGTCAGTTGCCCCCCACGCCATTCAAACGCCACGGGGGCCAGCACCTGATCGATCTGCGCCTCTTCCCACAACATTGCGAAAGACTTCCCCGCCTCTGGATGCAAACGGTCCGGCGCAATCAGCGCCAACGGCCACAACACAAAGGCATTCTTGAGAATTTCCGCCCGCGGCAGGATCAGCCCGTCGAAATTCCCGACCTGCTCACCATACAACAGCACATCGATATCCAGCGGCAGGCCCTTGCGGTCCGGCGCATAACGGCCATTGTCGGCCTCGATGAACTTCAACCGGCGGTCCAGCTCCAGCAACGGCAGGTCGGTAAACGCCGACACCACCAGATTGAAGAACGGCCCGCTCTTGATGCCCACCGGCTGGCTTTCGAACACCGCCGAACAGCGGATATCCACCAGGAACGCGGCCAGTGCGTCCAACCCGGCACACAAGTGGGTTTCGCGCTCGATATTACTGCCGAGCCCGAGATAAACCTGAGTTAGCGACATCCGCGCTCAATCTCCACGCCCACGCCCCTGGCCGCCGCAACGGCCCCCGGCTTGGTCAGTTTGAGGTGCAACCAGGGAATCTGGAACTCGCTCATCAGCACCTGGGCCAGACGTTCGGCGAAGGTTTCCACCAGTTGGAACTGCGACTGCTCGGCAAACAGCTGGATGCGCGCAGAAACACTCGCATAATCGAGAGCCAGGCTCAGATCGTCGCCGGCCGCCGCCGGGCGGTTGTCCCAGGCAAAACTGAGATCAAGGCGCAGGCACTGACGGATGCCGCGCTCCCAGTCATAGGCACCGATCACGGTGTCGACTTCCAGGCCCTCGATAAACACTCTGTCCAAGCACTTCTCTCCGCAGCACGACAAGGGCGCAATGCGCCGTTAGAATCAGGGCGTCCCCGCCCGGAATAGTTAGCATGTTTTGGTTACTGGCGATCCTCGCCTACCTGCTCGGCTCTCTGTCCTTTGCCATTTTGCTCAGCCGCCTCACGGGAAATCCCGATCCGCGAATGAGTGGCTCGGGCAATGCCGGCGCGACCAACATGCTGCGCCTGGCCGGCAAGAAGCTGGCCATCCTGACCTTGCTCGGCGACCTCTGCAAAGGCCTGCTGCCGGTGCTGATCGCCGGCTACGCCGGGCTGTCGCTCCAACAGCAAGCCTGGGTCGGGCTCTGCGCCGTCCTCGGCCACCTGTTTCCGTTGTACTTCCGCTTTCGCGGCGGCAAAGGCGTCGCCACGGCCGCCGGCATGCTGCTGGGGCTGTATCCCCCCGCTGCCCTGCTGGCCCTGCTGACCTGGCTGCTGACCTTCTACCTCACCCGCACCAGCTCGCTGGCCGCCCTGATCGCCACGCCACTGACCCTGCCGCTGCTGGCCTGGCAGGAACCGGCCGCATTGCTGCCGATGAGCGTGGTGACCGGGCTGATCGTCTGGCGCCATCGCGGCAATCTACGCGACCTTTTCGCAGGGCGCGAACGACATTTCTGATCCTGATCGTGAAGGTGACTCACGCGCCACCTTGCACCGATCCCACTCAAATCGCCGACAACTGCTCCATCGGCCAGCGTGCCTGCACGCTGATCGCCAGGCTTTCCTTCTGTCCGGCCTGCAAGCGCTGGCACCCGGCAAACGCAATCATCGCGCCATTATCGGTGCAGAACTCGGGACGGGCATAGAACACGTCGCCCTTCATCTCACCGAGCATCTTTTCCAACGAAACACGCAGGGCCTTGTTGGCGCTGACGCCCCCGGCGATCACCAGACGCTTCATGCCCGCCTGCTTCAACGCACGCTTGCACTTGATGGTCAAAGTCTCCACCACCGCCTGCTGGAAGGCCAGCGAGATGTCGCAACGGGTTTGCTCGCCGTCGTCTCCAGTGCTCGCGCACTGCTGCCAGGTATTCAGGGCGAAGGTTTTCAAACCACTGAAACTGAAATCCAGCCCCGGGCGATCGCACATCGGCCGCGGGAAGACGAAGCGCCCCGCTACACCCTGCTCGGCCAGGCGGGCGATTTCCGGACCGCCCGGATAATTGAGCCCCATCATCTTCGCGGTCTTGTCGAAAGCTTCGCCGGCCGCGTCATCCAGGCTTTCCCCCAGCAACGCGTATTGGCCGATGCCATCGACCCGAACCAACTGCGTGTGCCCGCCGGAGACCAACAAAGCGACGAACGGAAACTCCGGCGGTCGCTCCTCCAGCATCGGCGCCAGTAAATGGCCTTCCATGTGATGCACACCCAGGGCCGGTATATCCCAGGCAAAAGCCAGGGCCTGGGCGCACGAAGCCCCGACCAGCAAGGCCCCGACCAGGCCCGGACCGGCCGTGTAGGCAATCGCGTCGATCTCGGTCGGCGCGCAGTCGGCCTCGGCCAGGACCTGGCGGATCAACGGCAGCATGCGCTTGACGTGATCGCGTGAGGCCAGCTCCGGCACCACGCCACCATAGGCGCGATGCAAGTCGATCTGACTGAACAACGCATCGGCGAGAAGCCCGCGTTCACTGTCATACAGCGCGACGCCGGTTTCGTCGCAGGAGGTTTCTAATCCCAGTACTAGCATGGGTTTGCGCCTTGTAGAGGCTAGATTCGAAGGCGCGCATAATAGTCGTCACTCCAGGCCCCTACCAGCGGTTTTCGATCAGAGGCTTTGCATTCCGCGTCATGAGGGGTTAACATCCGCAACCCTTAAAAACCGACGATCTCCAGTGCGCTTTTGCCTGAGGACGTCGACCCCGGTAATGAATGAAGGTAGCTCTGGATGCCAGCCGTCAAAGTTAAAGAGAACGAACCCTTCGACGTAGCTCTGCGTCGTTTCAAGCGCTCCTGCGAAAAAGCCGGTGTTCTGGCTGAAGTTCGTAGCCGCGAATTTTACGAGAAGCCGACTTCGGAGCGTAAGCGCAAGGCAGCAGCTGCTGTTAAGCGTCACGCCAAGAAAGTTCAGCGCGAACAGCGCCGCGCCGTTCGTCTGTACTAATACACAGACGTTCGTTGCAAGCTTCTGCCAAGCCCGGCCCTCAGCCGGGCTAATGGCATTTGCGGATATCGCTTGATGCTTCACCGTCGAAGCCGCCGATGCGACCCAGACGAACCTGCTTGACCCCGTCAGACCTGGCACTTGCCAGCGGTGCGCGTCTTTCTGACGAGCCTTCCAAGGCTACCGACGAGCACACCCTTTCCGTTCCAGCTATCGAGCACTCTGCGATGATGAGAACGCCATGGCCGGGCTAATTCCCCAAAGCTTTATTGACGACCTTCTCAACCGCACCGACATCGTCGACGTGGTGAGTTCCCGTGTGCAACTGAAAAAAGCCGGCAAGAACTACACCGCCTGCTGCCCGTTCCACAAGGAAAAGACACCGTCCTTCAGCGTCAGCCCGGACAAGCAGTTCTACTACTGCTTTGGCTGCGGCGCTGGCGGCAACGCCCTCGGCTTCCTCATGGACCACGACAACCTGGATTTCCCCCAGGCGATCGAGGACCTGGCCAAAGCCGCCGGCATGGAAGTACCCCGCGAGGAAAGCGGACATGCGCGCAAACCGCGCCAGCCGACCGATTCGCCGCTCTACCCGCTCCTGACCGCGGCCGCCGACTTCTATCGCCAGGCCCTGAAAAGCCATCCGGCGCGCAAGGCGGCGGTGGACTACCTCAAGGGCCGCGGCCTGACCGGTGAAATCGCCCGGGATTTCGGCCTGGGCTTTGCCCCGCCGGGCTGGGACAACCTGTTCAAGCACCTGTCCAGCGACACCCTGCAGCAGAAAGCCATGATCGACGCCGGCCTGCTGATCGAGAACGCCGAAACCGGCAAGCGTTATGACCGTTTCCGCGACCGCGTGATGTTCCCCATCCGCGACAGCCGCGGCCGGATCATCGCCTTCGGCGGCCGAGTACTGGGCGACGACAAGCCGAAATACCTGAACTCCCCGGAAACCCCGGTGTTTCACAAGGGCCAGGAACTCTACGGCCTGTTCGAGGCGCGCAAGAACAACCGCAACCTCGACGAAATCATCGTCGTCGAAGGCTACATGGACGTCATCGCCCTGGCCCAGCAAGGCCTGCGCAATGCCGTCGCGACCCTGGGCACCGCCACCAGCGAAGAACACCTCAAGCGCCTGTTCCGCGTGGTGCCCAACGTATTGTTCTGCTTCGACGGCGACCAGGCCGGCCGCAACGCCGCCTGGCGCGCACTGGAAGCGACCCTGAGCAGCCTGCAGGATGGCCGCCGCGCGCGCTTCCTGTTCCTGCCCGAAGGCGAAGACCCGGACACCCTGATTCGCGCCGAAGGCACCGACGCCTTCCGCGCCCGGATCAACCAGCACGCGCAGCCCCTGGCGGATTACTTCTTCCAGCAACTGACCGAAGAAGCCGATCCACGCTCGCTGGAGGGCAAGGCGCACATGGCCACCCTCGCCGCGCCGTTGATCGACAAGGTGCCGGGCGCCAACCTGCGAACCCTGATGCGCCAGCGCCTCACCCAGATCACCGGCCTGACCCACGAAACCGTCAGCCAACTGGTGCACAGCGCACCGGCCGATGCGCCGCCGGCTTATGACCCCGGTATCGACTATGACGCCATGCCCGACTATTCGGACTATCATGTTCCCCAGCAGGAGGCTTACGCGCCCCAGCAGGAGTGGACGCCGAAAAAGCCCGGTGCGGGCGGCAAGAAGTGGGACAAGAAGCCCTGGGACAAGAACGGCAAGCGCGGCGGCGACCGCGACGAGCCCCGCGGCCCGCGCATCCCGGCCGCCGTCGAGCCGCCGACGCTCACCGCCCTGCGCACCTTGGTCCATCACCCGCAACTGGCCGGCAAGGTCGAGACCGCCGGTCACCTCGCGGACGAAGAAAACACCCATGCACAGCTGCTCGTGGCCTTGCTCGAAGCCGTGCAAAAGAATCCTGGGCTAAGCTCATTTCAACTGATATCGCGTTGGCACGGCACTGACCAGGGTCGATTACTCACCCGTCTGGCGGAAAAGGAGTGGCTGATTGAAGGAGAGAACCTTGAACAACAGTTTTTCGACACCATAACCAGCTTGTCAGCCCGTCAAACCGAGCGAAAGCTGGAACAACTCATCAGGAAGTCGCGACAAGGCGATTTGAGCGCTGAAGACAAAATTCAGCTGCTTGAGCTGCTAAAACGCAATCTTCCTGCATCAAACCCGACCTCAACTGGCGCGTGAGGTCATAGCTCGGGTATAATCCTCGGCTTGTTTTTTGCCCGCCAAGACCTTCAGTGGATAGGGTGTTATGTCCGGAAAAGCGCAACAGCAGTCTCGCCTCAAAGAGTTGATCAGCCGTGGTCGTGAGCAGGGTTACCTGACTTACGCCGAGGTCAACGACCACCTGCCGGAGGATATTTCAGATCCGGAACAGGTGGAAGACATCATCCGCATGATCAACGACATGGGGATCAACGTATTCGAGAGTGCTCCGGATGCGGATGCCCTTTTGTTGGCCGAAGCCGATACCGACGAAGCCGCTGCCGAAGAAGCAGCGGCTGCGTTGGCGGCCGTGGAAACCGACATCGGTCGCACTACTGACCCGGTGCGCATGTACATGCGCGAAATGGGTACGGTAGAGCTGCTCACACGTGAAGGCGAAATCGAAATCGCCAAGCGTATCGAGGAAGGCATCCGTGAAGTGATGGGCGCAATCGCGCACTTCCCTGGCACGGTTGATCACATCCTCAGCGAATACGATCGTGTTACCAGCGAAGGCGGTCGGCTGTCCGACGTCCTGAGCGGCTACATCGACCCGGACGACGGCATTGCGCCGCCGGCCGCCGAAGTACCGCCGCCTGTCGACGCCAAGGCCGTTAAAGCCGACGACGACACGGACGACGAAGAAGCCGAAGCCAGCACCGACGACGAAGAAGAAGCCGAAAGCGGTCCCGATCCGATCATTGCCGCACAGCGCTTCGGCGCCGTGGCCGAGCAAATGGAGATCACCCGCAAGGCCCTGAAAAAGCACGGTCGCAACAACAAGGCGGCGATTGCCGAACTGTTGGCCCTGGCCGAGCTGTTCATGCCGATCAAACTGGTACCGAAGCAATTCGAAGGCCTGGTCGAGCGTGTTCGTGGTGCCCTGGATCGCCTGCGTCAGCAGGAACGCGCCATCATGCAGCTGTGCGTGCGTGATGCCCGCATGCCGCGTGCCGACTTCCTGCGCCAGTTCCCGGGCAACGAAGTCGACGAAAGCTGGACCGATGCACTGGCCAAGGGCAAGAGCAAATACGCCGAAGCCATTGGTCGCGTACAGGCCGATATCGTTCGCTGCCAGCAGAAGCTGACCGCGCTCGAGACCGAAACCGGCCTGACGATTGCCGAGATCAAGGACATCAACCGTCGCATGTCGATCGGCGAGGCCAAGGCCCGCCGCGCGAAGAAAGAGATGGTTGAAGCGAACTTGCGTCTGGTGATCTCCATCGCCAAGAAGTACACCAACCGCGGTTTGCAGTTCCTCGACCTGATCCAGGAAGGCAACATCGGCCTGATGAAGGCCGTGGACAAGTTCGAATACCGTCGCGGCTACAAATTCTCGACTTATGCCACCTGGTGGATCCGTCAGGCGATCACTCGCTCGATCGCCGACCAGGCCCGCACCATCCGTATTCCGGTGCACATGATCGAGACGATCAACAAGCTCAACCGCATTTCCCGGCAGATGTTGCAGGAAATGGGTCGCGAACCGACCCCGGAAGAGCTGGGCGAACGCATGGAAATGCCTGAGGACAAGATCCGCAAGGTATTGAAGATCGCTAAAGAGCCGATCTCCATGGAAACCCCGATCGGTGATGACGAAGACTCCCACCTGGGTGACTTCATCGAAGACTCGACCATGCAGTCGCCAATCGATGTTGCTACCGTTGAGAGCCTTAAAGAAGCGACACGCGAAGTACTCTCAGGCCTCACTGCCCGTGAAGCCAAGGTTCTGCGCATGCGTTTCGGCATCGACATGAATACCGACCACACCCTTGAGGAAGTCGGCAAGCAGTTCGACGTTACCCGTGAGCGGATTCGCCAGATCGAAGCCAAGGCGTTGCGCAAGCTGCGCCACCCGACGCGAAGCGAGCATTTGCGCTCCTTCCTCGACGAGTAAGACCAAAACCCCCGGCTCGCCGGGGGTTTTGCTTTCTGCAGTTTCCCTTCTCTCTGCCCGCCGTCCGTGCGCTGCCCGTCTACACTCGAATCATTCCTCCGAGCCATAACGAGACCGTTATGCCCAGACTGTCGGCCCTGCTTCTGTTTTTGCTGCTTACCTGGACCGCTACGGCTGGCGCGTTGAATCTTACCGATGATGAACGTGACTGGCTGAAAGCCCACCCGCAATTGCGCCTGGGTGTGGATGCCTCATGGCCGCCCTTTGAGTTCAGGGGCGAAAATGGCGCTTACCAGGGACTGACGAGCGATTACGTTCACCTGATCGAAAACCGCCTGAACATCACGCTCAACCCCATCGAGCCGGTGAATTGGACCGAGGTGCTGGAACAGGCGAAGGCCGGCCAGATCGACCTGCTGCCCGGCATCATGTCGACCCCGGAACGGCAAGCCTATCTGTCCTTTACCCGCCCTTACCTGGATTTTCCGATTGTCATCCTGGCCCATGAAGGCGGCGCCAACCCCCATGACATGAAAGAACTCTATGGCCTGAAAATAGCCGTGGTGGAGAACTACGCACCCCACGAGCTATTGCGCAGCCATCATCCGGACCTCAACCTCGTCCCCATGCCCAATATCAGCTCGGCCCTGCAGGCCCTGGCCACCGATGAGGTCGATGCGGTCATCGGCGATCTCGCCTCCAGTGTCTGGAGCCTGAACCAGCTCAAGCTCGAAGGGCTCTACGTCAGCGGTGAAACGCCCTATCGCTACCAGTTGGCGATGGCCGTGCCCAAGGAACAGAAAGTCCTCGTGGGGATTCTCGACAAGGTCATGGCCGACATGACCGTCGCCGAAAAGGAGACGATCCAGAACCGCTGGGTGGGCAACGTCCTGACCAGTCGCTCCATCTGGGCCGATCTACTGCTTTACGGCTTGCCCTGTGCCCTGCTGCTGATCGCCATACTGGCTGCGGTCATTCGCATCAACCGCCGCCTGAGCTCGGAAATATCCCAGCGCGTGGCCCTCGAGCAGGAACTGCGCAGTAGCGAATACCATTACCGCGGCCTGGTGGAGAGCCTGTCGGCCATCGCCTGGGAAGCGCGCATGGACTTCACCTACACCTACGTCTCGCCCCACGCCGAAGCCTTGCTCGGTTATCCGCTGGCCCATTGGCTGATTCCCGGCTTCTGGCGCAGCATCACCCACCCTGCCGACCTGACCCGTGCCCAGGCCTTCTGCGACAAGGAGATCATCGAGGGCCGCGACCACACGCTCGACTACCGGGTGATCAGCGCCGACGGTCGCACGCTCTGGGTCCGCGACCTGGTCAGCCTGATCGAACACGACAGTGAGCCGCTTATCCGTGGCCTGATGATCGACATCAGCGAAACCAAACGGACCGAAGAGGCGTTGCGCCTGTCCGAACAGAAATTCGCCTCGGTCTTCCAGCAATGCCCGGACATCCTGGTGATCGCCCGCCTGTCCGACGGCCACCTGCTGGAAGTCAACACCGCCTTCGAGGAACAGATCGGCATGAGCGCCCGGGAGGTGATCGGGCATACCGCTACCGAGCTCAATATCTGGGGCATCGACGGTGTCGGCTCGGGACTGCTGGAGCGGTTAAGGGGCGGCAGTATCCGTAACCTGGAGATGCCCTTCAGGCGCAGCAATGGCCAAATGTTCACCGGACTGATCTCCGCCGAGCCCTTCGAACTCGACACCACGCCGGCCCTGGTGGTGGTGGTCAGGGACATCAGCCAGCTCAAGCAAACCCAACAACAACTGCAAACCTCCGAAGAAAAGTTCGCCAAGGCCTTCCACGCCTCCCCCGACGGTTTGCTGTTGAGCCGGCAAAGCGACGGCCTGCTGCTGGAAGTCAATGAAGGTTTCAGCCACCTCACCGGCTACAACAGTGCCACCTCGCTGGATCGATCGACCCTGGAACTGGGCATCTGGGTCAACCTGAACGAACGCAAACACATGCTCGAACTGATGCGGCGCGATGGTTTCGTCCGCGATTTCAGCTGCCATATCCGCCGCAACGATGGGCAGATCCGCCTGTGCGAAGTGTCCAGCCGGCCGCTGCCGATCGGCGGAGAGGATTGCATGCTGACCATCGCCCGGGACATCACCGAACGCCACGTCATGCAGGAAAAGCTGCAACAGGCCGCCACCGTCTTCGAAAGCACTGCCGAAGGCGTACTGATCACCGATATCCAGCAACACATCAGTGCGGTCAATCGGGCCTTCAGTGAAATCACCGGCTACAGCGAAACCGAGGCCCTGGGCCACACCCCGCGCCTGCTTGCCTCCGGCCAGCATGACAGCGCCTTCTATGCGGCCATGTGGCACCAGTTGACCGCCGAAGGTCATTGGCAGGGGGAGATCTGCAACCGGCGCAAGAACGGCGAGCTCTATCCTAGCTGGCTGACCATCAGTGCCGTGCGTAACCGCGAGAACGTCATCACCCACTTCGTCGCCGTGTTCGCCGACATCTCCAGCCTGAAACATGCCCAGGCGCGCCTGGACTACCAGGCCCACCACGACCCGCTGACCGGCCTGCCCAACCGCACCCTGTTCGAAAGCCGCCTGTTGGCCGCCCTGAACAGCCAGGCCGAAAACGGCGGCCAGGGGGCGGTGCTGTTTCTCGACCTCGACCGTTTCAAACATATCAACGACAGCCTCGGCCATCCGGTTGGCGACCTGCTGCTCAAGGGCATCGCCGTCAGGCTCAAGGAGCAACTGCGCGACGTCGACACCGTGGCCCGACTGGGCGGCGACGAGTTCATCATCCTGCTGCCGGGCCTGCACCAGGCCAGCGACGCCACGCACTTGGCCAACAAGCTGCTGGGTTGCTTCGGCGCACCGTTCCAGGCGGGTGAACACGAGTTTTTTATCAGTGCCAGCATCGGCACCAGCCTCTATCCCAAGGACGGCAATGACGTCGCCAGCCTGATCAAGAACGCCGATGCGGCGATGTACCGCTCCAAGGCCAAGGGTCGTAACCGGGTCGAAAGCTACACCCGCGACCTCACGGCCCAGGCCAGCGAACGCGTGGCTCTGGAGCACGAACTGCGCCGGGCCATCGAGCGCCAGGAACTGCAACTGCTCTACCAACCCAAGATCAGTCTCCACGGCGGTCAACTGGTGGGGGCCGAGGCCTTGATTCGCTGGCAGCATCCGACTCTGGGCGAGGTACCACCGGAGCATTTCATTCCGCTGGCCGAAGAAAACGGCATGATCCTGCAGATTGGCGACTGGGTGCTGGAGCGCGCCTGCCGGCAGATGCAGCGCTGGAACAGGACCCATGGCGACTTCGGTCCGCTCTCGGTCAACCTCGCCGGCGCGCAGCTACGCCAACCGAACCTGCTGGCACGGATCGAGCAATTGCTCAGGGATTACCGGCTTGAGCCCGGCTGCCTGCAGTTGGAGATCACCGAAAACTTCATCATGAGCCAGGCCGAGGAGGCCCTGGAGGTCCTGCATCAACTCAAGCACCTGGGGGTGCAATTGGCCATTGATGACTTCGGCACCGGCTATTCGTCACTGAGCTACCTCAAGCGTCTGCCGTTGGATGTGTTGAAAATTGACCAGTCGTTCGTCCGTGGTTTGCCGGACGATCCCCATGATGCCGCTATTGTGCGCGCCATCATCGCCCTGGGCCGCAGCATGCAGTTCACAGTGATTGCCGAGGGTGTGGAGAACCAGGCACAGCAGGATTTCCTGGCTGTCGAAGGGTGCGAACAGATCCAGGGTTACATCGTCAGCCTGCCGCTACAGGCCGAAGAATTCGCCGCGACCTTCCTTCATATGAGGCTTTCGGAGTTTTCGGATAGCCCCCGCGAGAAACCATCGCTATAATTCGCGGCCTACTGAGGGCCTATAGCTCAGTTGGTTAGAGCAGAGGACTCATAATCCTTTGGTCCACGGTTCAAGTCCGTGTGGGCCCACCACCTCTGAAGGCCGCGTGTTACGCGGCCTTCGCATTTCTGGCACAGCGCATTTTCCGGCTCTAAAAAGGGCCAAAAGTCGCCTTCCGTCCAAGATTCGTCCAATCTCAAAAATTCACACCATTTCAAGCAAATGGTCGGTCATCTAGATGGGATGAGGTCGATCCCTCGAGCAGAGCATCCACAACAGCCCGAGCCATTTCTACCGAGTGAAGCATGCCCCAGAACAGGGATCGCTCCACCGGATTCGTATGCAAGCTGATTTCGTCACCGTTCAGTTCGGCTGCTTCGAGCAATTTCGAGACGTAGATCAGCGCGTCCTGAGCCTTGACGCCTGGTTGGATGGCAAAAATCGAGGGTTTGAGAGGGTCAGCGTGGTCGATGGTTTTGGATACGGTTAAAGAGAGGGTATCCAGCAAGCGAGCTGTATAAGGCGGAATTGTTTTTACTGGAGTGTTGGCACTATCCGCAATGCCATGGGGAGCACTGCCACCATCTGGCTTAGAATCTTTGGACGAGGGAGGCGGATCGGGGGTGATTTTCTTGACCACGAGTAAAACTCCTTCCGAATTACTTGGGGAGTTCGCCAACTTTCTCTTGTCCAGTGAAAAGGTGGCGAACTGTACGCGGGTGGACAAACCGGGGGATTAGGACCCGGCACACACAAAGTGTCCCACGCACAGCCCGCCATAACGCAGGCACAACGACACCGCTCTCACGGCATTGTGCGATTAATCCTAAATAAACCACGGGTGTCCAGTCCGCATCGCTGATTTTGCAGCGATGGTCAAAATGTAGTTTCCGTACTTGGTTGGAGCAACTTGAAAAACGTATGCAAATGTATGTTCCTCAAGAAGCACACACCCAATGCTGAAATCATCTGCTGGAGGCGACTCTTCCAGATCACTCCTTTTTCGACAGGATGTGCAACGTCTTGGCCAAGGCATGCTGATTTAGCCGTTGCTCCTGGCGAACACCATGCAACGGTATTTCAACACGTAATTGTTGATATATGGCATAGACGCGCACGCGTGATTCAGGCGGGCGACGTGCCACCAAATCGGTGAATTTCTTAGTCATTGTCATAACCCACTTCCTCAAGGTATCCAGGGAAATTTTCCACGGTTTGAGACCTGCAACAATAGAAGTAAACAATGAGAAACAATAAAATCAGAGTCTAGCCCTATCTTAACGCCCTCTCCCTTCTCCTCGTGGTAGGACGTGGTCAGCACGGCCTATTCATAGAGCTATCCAGCTATTCGGCTCATTCAGTGAGCCGAATAGCTCATTTATTCGGCTCACAACAGCCTGCGCACCACTCGCACGAGCGCTTCGAATCCCGCCCATGCACCCGAATCTGTAACATGTGAGGTCTTCAACACCCTTCACCGGAGCCCGACCTTGTCCGACACCCGCCCTCCCGCCCTCGATGAAATCGACCGTCAGTTGATTTCCGCCCTGCAGATCAATGCCCGCGAAAGCGTGGCGATGCTGGCACGGCAGTTGGGGATCGCGCGCACCACGGTCACCTCGCGGCTGGCACGTCTGGAAAAGGCCAAGGTCATTACCGGTTATGGCGTACGCCTGGGTCAGCGGGTGGTCGATGGCGGTTTGCAGGCCTATGTCGGGATCACGGTCCAGCCACGTTCGGGCAAGGAGGTGGTGCGGCGCCTCAGTGCCATGGCGCAGATCCAGCAGCTCTGTGCCGTGAGCGGCGAGTTCGACTATGTGGCCTGGCTGCGCAGCGATTCGCCGGAACAGCTGGACCAGTTGCTCGACCAGATCGGAAGCGTTGAAGGGGTGGAGAAGACCACTACCTCGATCATTCTCAGTAGCAAGGTGGATCGGGGGCAGCCGATTTAACCCCGCAAATTTGCTGGCTGAATGCAGTATCTGTAGGAGCGGCCAGTCGACGCTCGATTGCCCGCGGAGCTTTTAGCGCCCTCAAGGTCCTCTTCGCGGGCAAGCCCTGCTCCTACAGGTACGCGTCGTTTCGAACAGACAGTTCGTCACAAAGCATCATGCAAGATCAAAACGACGACACTTTGCGTCTTATTAACGCACTCCCCGCTCCCTACAATGGCCTCAGTCTTTTCCTATCTATACTCCAGCCGGACACACCGCCCGGCCCGAGTCGCCAGCAAGGTCAGCCATGAACAAGAACAATCGCCATCCTGCCGACGGTAAAAAACCCATCACTATCTTTGGCCCAGACTTTCCTTTCGCCTTCGATGACTGGATCGAGCACCCGGCCGGACTGGGTAGTATCCCGGCAGAAAATCACGGGGCGGAAGTGGCGATTGTCGGTGCCGGGATCGCCGGGCTGGTGGCCGCTTACGAACTGATGAAACTGGGCCTCAAGCCGGTCGTCTACGAAGCCTCGAAAATGGGCGGACGCCTGCGCTCCCAGGCCTTTGAAGGCGCCGAAGGCATCATCGCCGAACTCGGCGGCATGCGTTTCCCGGTCTCGTCCACGGCGTTCTACCACTACGTCGACAAGCTCGGCCTTGAGACCAAACCCTTCCCCAACCCGCTGACCCCGGCCTCCGGCAGCACGGTGATCGACCTCGAAGGCGAAACCTACTACGCCGAGAAACTCGCCGACCTGCCCGCCCTGTTCCAGGAAGTCGCCGACGCCTGGGCCGACGCCCTGGAAGACGGTTCGCGCTTCGGCGATATCCAGCAGGCCATTCGCGACCGCGACGTGCCGCGCCTGAAAGAACTGTGGAACACCCTGGTCCCACTGTGGGACGACCGCACCTTCTACGACTTCGTCGCCACCTCCAAAGCCTTCGCCAAGCTGTCGTTCCAGCACCGTGAAGTGTTCGGCCAGGTCGGTTTCGGCACCGGCGGCTGGGACTCGGATTTCCCCAACTCGATGCTGGAAATCTTCCGCGTGGTGATGACCAACTGCGACGACCACCAGCACCTGGTAGTCGGCGGTGTGGAGCAAGTCCCCCTGGGCATCTGGCGCCATGTGCCGCAGCGGTGTGCCCATTGGCCGGCCGGCACCAGCCTGAGCAGCCTGCACCACGGCGCGCCACGTACCGGCGTCAAACGTATTACCCGCGATGCCGACGGTCAGTTCGCGGTCACCGACAACTGGGGCGATACCCGTCAGTACGCGGCCGTCCTCGTCACCTGCCAGAGCTGGCTGCTGACCACCCAGATCGAATGCGAGGAGTCGCTGTTCTCCCAGAAGATGTGGATGGCCCTGGACCGTACACGCTACATGCAGTCCTCGAAGACCTTTGTCATGGTCGACCGGCCGTTCTGGAAGGACAAGGATCCGCAAACCGGTCGTGACCTGATGAGCATGACCCTCACCGATCGCCTGACCCGTGGCACTTACCTGTTCGACAACGGTGACGACAAGCCCGGGGTGATCTGCCTGTCGTACTCATGGATGAGCGACGCCCTGAAAATGCTTCCGCAACCCATCGAAAAACGGGTGAAGCTGGCCCTGGACGCGCTGAAGAAGATCTACCCGAAAGTGGATATCGCCGCGCGCATCATCGGCGATCCGATTACCGTGTCCTGGGAAGCCGACCCGCATTTCCTCGGTGCCTTCAAAGGCGCCCTGCCCGGCCACTACCGCTACAACCAGCGGATGTACGCGCACTTCATGCAGGCCGATATGCCCGCCGAACACCGCGGCATCTTCATTGCCGGTGACGATGTGTCCTGGACGCCGGCCTGGGTCGAAGGCGCGGTACAGACTTCGCTCAATGCCGTGTGGGGCATCATGAACCACTTCGGTGGACGCACCCACGCCGAGAACCCGGGACCGGGCGATGTCTTCAAGGACATCGGCCCGATTGCCCTGGCCGACTGAAAGGAACGCGCCTGTGCAGATCGCTCTCTATCAATGCCCGCCGCAACCGCTGGATGTCGCGGGCAACCTGCAACGCTTGCAGCGCCTGACCGTCGAGGCCCGTGGCGTGGATGTGCTGGTGCTCCCGGAAATGTTCCTGACCGGCTACAACATCGGTGCCGAAGCGGTAGGTGCCCTGGCCGAAGCTAGCGATGGCACCAGCGCACAGCATATTGCCGCCCTCGCCCGGGCGGCGAACATGGCCATTGTCTACGGCTACCCGGAGCGTGCCGAGGACGGCCAGATCTATAACGCGGTGCAGTTGATCGACGCCCAGGGTCAGAGCCTGTGCAACTACCGCAAGACCCACCTCTACGGCGACCTGGATCATTCGATGTTCAGCGCCGGGCCCGACCACTTCCCGGTGGTGGAACTGGGCGGCTGGAAACTCGGACTGTTGATCTGCTACGACGTCGAGTTCCCGGAAAACACCCGGCGCCTAGCCTTGAGCGGCGCCGAGGTGATTCTGGTGCCCACCGCCAATATGGTGCCGTTCGACTTCGTCGCCGATGTCACCATCCGCGCCCGGGCCTTCGAGAACCAGTGTTTTGTGGCGTACGCCAACTACTGCGGGAACGAGGGCGATATCCAGTACTGCGGCCAGAGCAGCATCGCCGCACCGGACGGCAGCCGCCTGGCCCGCGCCGGCCTGGATGAAACCCTGATTGTCGCCACCCTGGACCGTTCGCTGATGCAGGCCTCACGGGCCAGCAACCGCTATCTGCTGGACCGCCGTCCGGAGCTCTATACGGACCTGAGCCAGGACTGAGCGAGCGTTATCCGCTAAAATGGGCGTTCCTCTTCCAAGGAAACGCCCATGTCCCTGCCAACCGCTCCCGACTCCGAAGGTCCGGTGTCCTCGAACGAATCCGGGGAGCCAGCACAAAGACCGCCGCCCGTAGCGCCCTCAGAACCTGCCGATCGCGCCGGTTTGATTCGCGGACAAACCAGCGCCCACCGTGGGCTGCGCACCTTTGCCCAGGACCGCTCACGCAATCGCCGCGAACGTTAGGCCAATATCTGCAAGCCGTATTTCTGCACGATGCTCAACAATTTGAGCGCCATGCCGCTGGGTTGCTTGTCGCCCGCCTCCCACTGCTTCACGGTCGAGGCGCTGGTGTTCAGGTAACGGGCAAAAACCGGCTGGCTGACGTGGTTACGCTCACGCAGCTGCTTGATCTGTTCCGGCGCGATTTCATCCGGGACCTGCGCCAGGCAGGACTCATCGAACTCACGCATGGTCGCTTTGCTGATCGCCCCAATGGCCTGCAACGCGCTGGCCGATTCATGAATCGATTCCAGTGCCTCGCTTTTAAATGTCTTGGTCATGACCTATCTCCACAAACTCTTTCATTTCCACTAGCTGTTGGACCTGCTCTTCGCTGAGTCCCTCATAGGCTTTGGCCAGCGCCTTGAAGGCACTGAGCTCCTGTGCCGTGATATTGCTCTGATCGCTTTTGGCGAACAGAAACTGGAAGACCCAGTAACAACGCCCCCTCGCCAATACAATGGAGCGATGACGGTTCTCGTTGAGCCGCTTCTTCCAGACACCGCCGCCCAGATTGTCCGCCTGACCACTAATGGCTTCCCTCATAGCCGCGACTAGCGCTGCATCGGTGATCCGTGCCTTTCTCGCATCGACGCTGAAGCGCCGAGTTTTGAAAAACCTATCTATATGGCATGGAAATCTTTCCCCAAAAAACATACCACTCAGTGGTATACAAATTCAAGTCCGTCACACACCTCGTTGGTCGGACTCCTGAAGGAGCGTCCTTGTGTAAACAGTGCGCCCTGAACGCCGCCCACAAAAAAACACCCCGTGCCAAAAGAGTCAGGCACAGGGCGACGCGTTATACCGCGAGACGGTTCTTGAATTCGTTGGGGAAAAGGCGCCAGTCAATATCAGACGGCAATGCCCTTGCGGCACTGGACCTGAGCGGTCCGCACTCGGGAAAAGGCGCGGGCCAGGCGCAACAGCATCTCGTCGATGTCGCCCTTGCTGACGTTCAGTGCCGGTGAAAAACGCAGGCAATCGGCTTTCGGCGCATCCAGCAGCAGCCCTTCCTGCAGCGCCGCCTTGAGCAGCGCATCCGCCGAATCATCCCCCAGGGTCAGGCCCCAGAGCAGGCCCGTACCGCGCAACTCTCCCTGTGCATAACGTTGGGCCAGGCGCGTCAGCCCATCACGCAGGTACTGCCCGGTTTCGCGGACCCGTGTGAGAAAATCACCCGCGAGCAGCGTCTCCAGCACCGCCAGCCCGGCACTGCACATCATCGCATTGCCATGGTGACTGCCACCGATTTCGCCGGGTGCGAAGCAGCAAGCCTTGCCCCGCGCCAACAGGGCGGCCAGCGGCACGCCGCCGCCCAGGCCCTTGCCCAGGGTGACGATGTCCGCCGTCACGCCATACTGCTGTTCGACCAGCAAGGTGCCACAGCGCCCCATGCCGGTCTGCACTTCATCCAGGATCAGCAGGATGCCCAACTCACGGCATAGCCGTTCGACCCCCTTGAGGTAGTGCCCGGTCGCCGGAATCACCCCGGCGGCACTCTGGATCGGTTCCAGCATGATCGCGACGGTCTTGGCATCCACGGCGGCATGCAAGGCCGGCAAATCATTGAATGGCACCTGGCTGAAGCCCGGCAGTTGCGGCTCGAATCGATTGTCAAAAGCCTCCGACGCGGCCATGGCGCCGAAACCACTGCCGTGACAGGCGTTGCTTACCGAGATGATCCGAGACGCGCCACCGCGATTTAGTTGCCCCCACTTGCGTGCCAGCTTGATCGCGCCGTCGCAGGCTTCGGAGCCGCTATTGAAAAAATGTACCTGGTCGCAGCTGGTGCTCTCGCACAGTCGCTGGGCCAGATTCAACTGCCCTTGGTTATGAAACCCTGCCCCGACATTGATCAACCCGAAGGCCTGGTCGGACAAAGCCCGGGCCAGAACACCGGGGCTGTGACCGAGACTGTTGCTCCCACCACCCTGGCTGAAATCCAGATAAGCCTGGCCCTGCGTATCCCATACCGAAGAGCCCTGGCCACGAACGAACACCGGAGCGAGACGCGCATTAGCCGGCATCAGGTATTCATGGCTGACACTGTCTTGCCGGGAGACTTGCCGGTACTCTGCCGTCAGGTCATCGAGACTCGGCGGCGTACGACGTAAGCTGAACAGGTTCATGCGCGCAGACCTTCCAGCGGCAGGCCGAGCAACCGCGCCGACCAGTCTTCCACTCGCCCGCTGCGCAGGCGCTTGATGGCCGTGTCGCGCCAGCGCGAAGACAGCGCAGGACAATCCACCAGCATCTTCAAGCCCGCCTGTTCCAAGGGCTCCTGGAAGAAGGCCTGCAGCGCCCAGGCCACGGTCAAGCCGGGATAGCTGCGCTGAATCAGTTCGAACGGTTGGTCGGCGCTGACAAAGCCCGACTTGAGCACCCGGTAGAACCAACCGCAGCGCCCTGTGTCCTGGGCCTCTTGCGGCAGGTCCGGCAAGGTTCCGAGACGACTCAGGCGATAACAGGCCGAGCGCGGCTGGCTGACCTGCAACAACGCACCGCCCCAGCGAAACAGATCGCCCAGGCAGACCTGCTCCTCGGTCAGGCCCCGCGTCGACAAGTTCTCGCCAAAGGCCGGTGCCGCCCAATCGAGCTGTGGATAACGTTGCCGCCAGTAGGCGTAATGCTCGGCGGGATAGTGATGCAGCGCCCGCTCGGGCCCGGTATGGAAGCGCGGATCGCCGTGCTCGTCGCTGCCCAGGCCCTGTGGCCACAACCAGAGCCGGTTGGCAACCCGGTGTTTATCCGTATCGCCGAGCAAACCCTGTCCGAGATTTTTTGCCTTGCCTATGTAAACACCGTCCACGCAAACAGTATTCATCGCGTTCTATGGCCCTGTAAGCCTTGTGATTGGGGTTAGACTAGGCTTCCCCGGCACTCGCGGCCATTTCGTTTTTCGAGCATTTTCGATAAGTACAGCTTATGGATTTCAAGCAACTGCGTTATTTCGTCGCGGTGTATGAAGAAGGCCATGTCGGCCGGGCCGCCGAACGCCTGTCGATCTCGCAACCGGCCCTGTCGCAGCAGATCCGCCAGCTCGAACACAACCTCGATGTGGGCCTGTTCGAACGCAGCAGCAAGCGCCTGCTGCCGACCCTCGCCGCCCATACGCTCTACAACCACGCACTGCCGCTGCTCGATGGTCTGCAACGGGCCCGCGACGACCTGCGCAACTTCCAGGGCCAGGCCCTGCGCACCCTGGCCATCGGCGTGCTGCAGACCGTGCACACCAGCCTGGTACCGCAGATGCTGGAACGGGTGCGCAAGGCCCAACCGCACCTGGTGGTGCAGATCTACGAATTGACCGGCATGGAGATCGAGCGACGCCTGCTCAATGGTTCGCTGGATATCGGCATCAGCTATCTGCCGCCGCGCCAACCTGGCTTGCATGGGGTGCTGTTGTACGAAGATGAGCTGCAACTGGTGATCCCGAGCGATCATCCACTGCGCGAATTCAAGAAGGTCTCCTTGAGCCAGGCCGCCGAACTGCCGATGTTGCTGCTCGGTGAGGAATTCCAGATCCGCCAGATCTGGCAGGGGCAACTGGCCAATCTGGGGCGACGCCCTCAGGTCCAGGCCGAGCTGAACAATATGGCCGGCATCCTCGACAGCCTGCCACACACACGATTGGCAACGGTGCTGCCGGGCCGCTCGCGCCATGAACACGACGACGACCTGTTGCTGTGGAAGCCGCTGACCGAACCGCGGGTAGCCTTGAAAGTCGGGCTGGTATGTCGCGATGTGCAGCGCCAGCAGGCAACACTGGAGTTGTTGCGCAACTTGCTCGAAGACGTGATGGTGACGAACCGCCCGGGCGGGCATCCGCCGCCAGTACGAGAAGGGCTGAACTGACCGCTACTTTTTCGCGGGCAAAAGAAAACCCCGCCTAAGCGGGGTTTTGCAGACTGTTTCCCTGACATCCCTTTCACTCCGCCGTCCTGGCAGAATCCTACGTGTCCCTGTTGTTGCTTTTGAGCTTCCTGCTCGACGTCCTTGTTGCAAAGATTATCGCTGGATCCAATTTGGCGATAGGGGCAAAAAGCAGCGCGTTATGTAAGTAAATGCTTACATAGCATCCGAAGAATCAAAATTGCTCGGCATCCAGTAGGAACAACGACTCGCTCCCGGCTTTCACCGAGGCTGTCAGCGAGTGAATACGCGGCAACAGACGTGCGAAATAGAACCGCGCGGTGCCCATTTTGCTCGCGTAGAACGTCTCCTGACTCTCCTTGCCCAACGCCGCCTTGGCCATCAGTGCCCACATGTAGGCATAGGTGGTGTAACCGAAGGCTTGCAGGTATTCGACAGATGCCGCACCGATCTCGTCTGGATTGGTCTTGGCGCGCTCCAGGACCCAGGCGGTCAGGTCATCGAGGTTATCCAGCGCGGCGCCCAGCGGCTGGGTGAACTCGGCCAGCCCGGCGTCGGCGGTCTGGATGAAATGGCGAATCTCTTCGGCGAACAACTTGTAATAGGCGCCGCCGTTGCCGACGATCTTGCGCCCCACCAGGTCCAGGGCCTGGATGCCGTTGGTGCCTTCGTAGATCTGGGTGATGCGCACATCGCGCACCAACTGCTCCTGTCCCCACTCGCGGATATAGCCGTGGCCGCCGAACACCTGCTGGCCGTGCACAGTGGTTTCCAGGCCGAGGTCGGTGAGGAAGGCCTTGGCCACAGGAGTCAGCAAGGCCACCAGGCCATCCGCGCGTTCGCGGGTGGTGGCGTCTTCACTGAATTTGGCGGTGTCCAACTGCATCGCCACATAGGTGGAAAATGCCCGGCCACCTTCGTTCGAGGCTTTCATGGTCAACAGCATGCGCCGTACATCGGGGTGCACGATGATCGGATCGGCCACCTTGTCCTTGGCCTTTGGCCCGGTCGGCGAACGGCTTTGCAGGCGATCACGGGCGTACTCGACCGCGTTCTGGTACGAGCGCTCGCCCGATGCCAGACCCTGGATGCCCACCCCCAGGCGCTCGTAGTTCATCATGGTGAACATCGCCGCGAGGCCCTTGTTCGGCTCGCCGATCAGGTAACCCACGGCTTCGTCGAAGTTCATCACGCAGGTCGCGGACGCCTGGATACCCATCTTGTGTTCGATGGAACCACAGCTCACCGGGTTGCGGGCGCCGAGGCTGCCGTCGGCATTGACCATGAACTTCGGTACCAGGAACAGCGAGATGCCCTTGGGACCGGCCGGGGCGTCCGGCAGCTTGGCCAGCACCAGGTGAATGATGTTCTCGGTCAGGTCGTGTTCGCCGCCGGTGATAAAGATCTTGGTGCCGGTCACCTTGTAGGAACCGTCCGCCTGGGGCTCGGCCTTGGTGCGGATAATCCCCAGGTCAGTGCCGGCATGGGGTTCGGTCAGGCACATGGAGCCGGCCCAGACACCCGAATACATGTTCGGCAGATAAGTGGCTTTCAGCTCTTCGCTGGCGTGGGTGTTGATCGAGACACAGGCACCGGCCGTCAGCATCGGGTACAGGCCGAAGGCGAGGCTGGAGGAGTTGATCATTTCTTCGACCTGGGCCGACACCGCCTTGGGCATGCCCATGCCACCGAAGGCCGGATCACCGCCGACGCCGACCCAACCGCCTTCGGCGTAGGTCTGATAGGCCTGGGGGAAACCGGCGGGCGTGAACACCGCGCCGTTGTCCCAGCGGCAACCTTCCTCATCGCCGCCACGGCTCAGGGGCGCGATGCTCTTGGCGGTGACCTTGCCGGCCTCTTCGAGAATCGCTTCGACGGTTTCGGCGTCGACGGTCTCGGCCAGGGCAGGTAGTTGAGCCCAGAGTTTCGCGACCTCGAACACTTCATTGAGGACGAAGCGCATATCGCGCAGGGGCGCTTTGTAGTCAGCCATGGCAAACCTCGCAGGATCTAAACGACGGGCCCCGGATGGGGCCGATTTTCTATGGTTCGAGTTTACCCTAACAACTTTTACGACACATAGGGTCTATGTGTGACTTTTTTGTTATTTTTAGTCACGTGCATATCCGAGGCATGAGGTGTCTGTTCTGACGCCTTCGCGGGCAAGCCCTGCTCCTACAGTTTTTCGGTGGGCACGATATCTACGTCCGGCACAAAACCTGTATTTCGGCGACCACAATATCTGCGCCCGGCACAAAACCTGTATTTCGGTGGGCACCATATCTGCGCGCAACACAAAACTGTAGGAGCAGGGCTTGCCCGCGAAGAGGCCCTCAAGAGCACCCACACTCCTTCGGGCCCACTCGAAAGCAGCTACAACGCAAACAACTCCGCCGGCAAACGCATCAAACACTCACTCCCCGCCTCCACCGCCGCCCGATGTGCGGTCGTGCGCGGCAACAGCCGCTTGAAGTAGAACTCGCAAGTCGCCAGCTTGCCCTGGCAATACTCGGCATCGCCGCTCCCCTCATCCAACTGGGCCTGGGCCACCAGCGCCATGCGCAGCCAGAGGTAAGCAAGAATGATGTAGCCGCTGTACATCAGATAATCCAACGCCGCCGCCCCCACTTCATCCGGGTTCTTCATCGCCGCCATCCCGACCTGAGTCGTCAGCTCACCCCACTGCTGGTTCAACTCCCCCAGCTGCGCCACATACCCCTTGAGCTGCGGATGCCCGGCATTCGCCAGACAGAACCGGTGCACGATCCTGGTAAAGCCGCGCAGCAACTTACCCTGGCTGCCAAGCACCTTGCGCCCCAGCAGATCCAGCGCCTGAATCCCGTTGGTACCCTCATAGATCGGCGCAATCCGACAATCACGAACCAACTGCTCCATGCCCCACTCACGAATAAAGCCGTGGCCACCAAACACCTGCATCCCATGGTTGGTCACCTCAAGACCGGTCTCGGTCATAAAGGCCTTGCAGATCGGGGTCAGGAAGGCCAGCAGGTCCTCGGCCTCCTGGCGCTGAGTCGCATCGCTACCCAGATGGGCAACATCCAGCCACTGTGCGGTGAAGTAGGTCAGCGCCCGGTTGCCTTCGTTGAAAGCCTTCATGGTCAGCAGCATGCGCCGCACATCGGGATGGACGATGATCGGATCGGCCACCTTGTCCGGCGCCTTGGGACCGGTGAGCGAACGCATCTGCAGTCGATCGTTGGCGTACCGGACCGCGCCCTGGAAACTGCTCTCGCCCAGGCACAGGCCCTGCATCCCGGTGCCGAGCCGGGCATGGTTCATCATGGTGAACATGCAGTTCAGGCCCTTGTTGGCCTCGCCGATCAGATAGCCCTTGGCATCATCGAAGTTCAGCACGCAGGTCGCGGAAGCCTTGATCCCCATCTTGTGCTCGATGGAGCCGCATTGCACACCATTGCGCTCGCCCGCATCACCGGCGGCATTGACCAGGAACTTGGGCACGATAAACAGGGAAATGCCCTTGGTCCCCGCCGGCGCGTCCGGCAGCTTGGCCAGCACCAGATGCACGATGTTCTCGCTCATATCGTGCTCGCCGGCGGAGATGAAGATCTTGCTGCCGCTGATGGCATAACTGCCGTCGGCCTGGGGCACGGCGCGGGTCTTGATAAGCCCCAGGTCAGTGCCGCAATGGGCCTCGGTCAGACACATGGTGCCGGTCCAGCGACCCTCGGTCAGTTTGCTCAGGTAGGTGTTTTTCTGTTCCTCGGTGCCGTGGGCATGGATCGCCGACATGGCGCCGTGGGTCAGGCCCGGGTACATGCCCCAGGAAGTATTGCTGGAGCCGATCATCTCGCTGATCACCAGCCCCAGGGACAGCGGCAGGCCTTGCCCGCCATAGGCCGGGTCCGCCGCCAGGCCATGCCAGCCGCCTTCGACATACTGGGCAAAGGCCTGCTTGAAGCCCTTGGGCGTGGTCACCACGCCGTTGTCGAAATGGCAGCCTTCTTCATCGCCGGAGCGGTTCAACGGCGACAGCACCTGCTCGCAGAACTTCGCGCCCTCTTCGAGGATCGCGCCGACCATATCGGGGCTGGCATCGTTGGCGCCGAGGGCGAGGTAGTGGGCGTGGAAATCGAAAACGTGGTCGATCAGAAAGCGCATATCCCGTAGCGGGGCTTTGTACTCAGGCATGGTCATTTCTCCGGCAGCAGATACCTCAACCTACTGCCCTGCCCGGCCCCGGACAATCACCGTCCAACCGCTGAATGCTCCACCATCACTCAGCCGACAGCTTCTCCCGTGCGAACCGCGCCACGCCGGGTCTGTCCTGCCGCGACCACGCAGTTACGCCCCGCCCCCTTGGCGGCATAGAGCGCCTGGTCGGCGGACTTGAGCACTTCTTCCGGGGTGCGCTGCTCCGGCTGACGCTCGGCGACCCCGATACTCACAGTCACCGAGACACTGGTCGCCCCACTGCCGGCCCGGCGTTGACGACCTTGCTGGTCGTCCTGGGGACGATTGTCCTGGTTGCGCAACTGGATATGGTAGTTGGCGATCACTTCGCGAATGACCTCCAGGTGCGGCATGCACTCTTCCAGCGTCTTGCCGGCAAACACCACCGCGAACTCTTCACCGCCATAGCGATAGGCACGACCGCCACCGCTGACCTTCGCCAGCTTGCTCGCCACCAGGCGCAACACCTGGTCGCCGACGTCGTGACCGTGGGTGTCGTTGAATTTCTTGAAGTGGTCGACGTCGGTCATCGCCAGCACATAGTTGCGCCCCAGGCGCTGCATGCGTTCGTTCAGCGCGCGGCGTCCCGGCAGGCCGGTGAGCTCGTCGCGGAAGGCCATCTGATAAGCCTCATGGGCCACCGCCGCGGCAATCATCAACATCACCTGGCTGCACATGATATTCAGGGTGAACGGCAGGATGAAGGTCTTGGGCAACATCCAGAACAACCCCAGCAGCCCGGTCAGTTGCGCCGCGTGCAGCGGTCGCGGGTGGCGCCAGTACTGGACCGTGAGCAACAGGAAGGACGCGAAGAACACCGGATAGGACAGCTGGATCAGGCTCATCCAGTCCCCGTGCAGCGCCGGCCAACGGATTTCCGCCAGCCAGTCGAGCAAGGTCTGCGGATAACTCTGCTCCAGGCCCAATGCCACACTGCCCACCGCCAGCAGCACGGCGAACCGCGCGACCATGTCCTGGAACAGGTGCGTGCGCTCCTCCCAGGCGGCGTAAACGCCAAACAGCAGGGGCAGCAGCAGGCAACAGAGGTGGAAGACCACCGCGGCGTCCTCGCGGACCTTGCCGTGATCGCGGTAATAATCGGTCTGGGTGGAGAGCAGGAAATAGGCGATATACACCGTCACCATCAGGAACAGTTCGCGCTGACGTCGGTACACCGCGCAGTAGGACCCGCCCAGCAACAGCACCAGAGTCGGCAGCACATTGAACAGCGAGGTGAAGAAGACGTTGAGTTCCTTGACGTAGGCAGCCGCGAGCCCCGCAAGCAACAACAGGAGGGAGGGTAAAAAATGACCAGCATGGACAGTGGAAGAACGCGGCAAGGGTAAAGCTCCGACCGGCAACGCAATAAATGGCATTGTGCCTGTATTGTAAAACCTAAGGTACGGCAATGTGACATCAGTCACAAATGCCATCTCTTTAACGGCAGCGCGGCGATTCTTCTTAGCGATTTAGTCAGGAATTTTTTCTCCGCCCGTCGCCAAGGGCCACACGCAAAAAAGCCGCTTCCCCCGAAGGCGAAGCGGCTTTTGCAGAAGGCTCAGTGAGGCTTAGTAGCCCAGGCTGAAGTTCTCTTCTTTCATGTCCATCAGGTTGTTCGCGCCCGACAGCATGGTTGCCACGTGAGTGCGGGTACGCGGCAGGATGCGCTGGAAGTAGAAACGCGCGGTCTGCAGCTTGGCGGTGTAGAAGCCTTCCTCGCTGGTACCGGCCGCCAGTTTCTCGGCAGCCAGGCGCGCCATGTCGGCCCAGAAGTAAGCCAGGCAGGCATAACCGGAGTACATCAGGTAGTCCACCGAAGCGGCACCGACTTCTTCACGGTCCTTCATCGCGGCCATGCCGACTTTCATCGTCAGCTCGCCCCATTCCTTGTTGATGGCCGCCAACGGAGCGACGAACTCGCTGACCGCTTCGTTGCCTTCATTGGCCTGGCAGAACTTGTGGACGATCTTGGTGAAGCCCTTCAGCGCTTCGCCTTGGGTCATCAGCACCTTGCGGCCCAGCAGGTCGAGGGCCTGGATACCGGTGGTGCCTTCGTACAACATCGAAATGCGGCTGTCGCGAACGTTCTGCTCCATGCCCCACTCGGCGATAAAGCCGTGGCCGCCGTAGATCTGCACGCCATGGTTGGCCGCTTCGAAGCCGACTTCGGTCATGAACGCCTTGGCGATCGGAGTCATGAAGGCCAGCAGTGCGTCGGCTTTCTTCTTCTCTTCTTCATCCTGGCCGTACTTGACGATATCGACCTGCTTGGCAGTGAAGTAGACCATTGCCCGGTTACCTTCGGCGAAGGCCTTCATGGTCAGCAGCATGCGACGCACGTCAGGGTGCACGATGATCGGGTCGGCGGCCTTGTCCGGCGCTTTCGGGCCCGTCAGGGAACGCATCTGCAGACGCTCGCGCGCATATTTCAGGCCACCCTGGAAACCGATCTCGGCGTGGGCCAGGCCTTGCAGCGCGGTCCCCAGGCGAGCGGTGTTCATGAAGGTGAACATGCAGTTCAGGCCCTTGTTCGGCGGGCCGATCAGGAAACCGGTGGCCGCGTCGAAGTTCATCACGCAGGTGGCGTTGCCGTGGATGCCCATCTTGTGTTCGAGGGAACCGCAGGAAACGGCATTGCGCTCACCGACGCTACCGTCGGTGTTCGGCAGGAACTTGGGCACGATGAACAGCGAAATACCCTTGGTGCCGGCCGGTGCATCCGGCAGGCGGGCCAGGACGATATGGACGATGTTGTCGGCCATGTCGTGCTCACCGGCCGAGATGAAGATCTTGGTGCCGCTGACCTTGTAGGAACCGTCGGCCTGAGGCTCGGCCTTGGTCCGCAGCATGCCCAGGTCGGTCCCGCAGTGCGGTTCGGTCAGGCACATGGTGCCGGTCCACTCGCCGGAGACCAGCTTGGTCAGGTAGGCCTCTTGCTGCTCGGGGGTACCGTGTTCGGAAATGGTGTTCATCGCGCCATGGGACAGGCCCGGGTACATGCCCCACGACCAGTTGGCTTCGCCGACCATTTCGCTGACCGCCAGGCCCAGGGACTCCGGCAGGCCCTGGCCGCCGTGTTCGACGTCGTGGGCCAGGCTTGGCCAGCCGCCTTCGACGAACTGCTTGTAGGCTTCCTTGAAACCGGTGGGCGTCTTAACGCCGGACTCGCTCCAGGTGCAACCTTCGGTGTCGCCGACCCGGTTCAACGGGGCCAGTACCTGCTCACAAAACTTGGCGCCTTCCTCGAGGATGGCGTCAACCATGTCCGGGGTAGCGTCCTGGCATGCCGGCAGGCTCTGATAGTGCGCTTCGTAACCGAGCAGCTCGTCACGGACGAAGCGAATATCACGCAAGGGGGCCTTGTAGTCAGGCATAGCGATAAACCTCTGCTGATGAATCCTGGAATGAGCGACCGCGTCGATTTGCCACGCCGGTCAAACGGTTGTTTGAAACATACGTTTGCGCTCAATTCTTGTCAAGTGTCGTTCATAGTCCATTCGTCATACATGGATGAAGGAGGCGCAGGAAAAGGCCGGCAGCCTTGAGGGCAGCCAGGGGACACGTCATTAGAGAATAGTCGAGGGGGAGAATGGGTTATGCGAGGGAGCGACTAAAACCGAACATTTAAAAACGCAGCAAAACCCTGTAGGAGCCGGCTTGCCGGCGATGAGGCCAGTAAGTCTTGCATCAACTTATCGGCCGCCATCTCTGGCAAGCCAGCGCCTACACAGGATCGCGTTTCAATTCTGATGGAGAGGTGAAGCTATCAAGCGTAGGTATCGATCAACGTACCGAGGGCCTGATCCGCGGCCTTGGCCACCTTGGCACCCGCTTCGACCTGAAGCTTGCCCTGGGTCATGTCCACCATGGTGCTCGACAGATCTTGCTGGCTGCGGTCCACCGACAGCAGCCGGTTGACCTGGGTATCGGACGATTGGCTCTTCAGCGAGCGTCCGTCTATGGTATCGGCGACTTGACTGGCCGACTGGTCAACGCGGTTCTGCCCGGACCGAATAGTGCTCAGACCGGCATAAACAGCGGTATTTCCTGAGATTTCCATGGGCAGACTCGACTGAAAACGGGATCGACAGCCTGCATTTAAGCAGACCTGTCAAAGAAACACCCGTCAAAAACAATAATGGCAGATTGCCTGTTGATAGGCAGAATCTTAGGAAAGCCTCAACCAACCCGCGAACGCCGCAGCCCGGCGCCTAGTCCAGCAGATCCAACTGCAGGTACTGCGCGACCGCTTCGGCGCTCGCCGCCTTGAGCCTCGGCACCCGCCCCAGGCAAGGTGCCGGCAGGCGTTCGGCCAGGGTCGCGAGGTTCTCTTCCAGGCGCGAAGTCTTAGGTTCGATGATATTGGCGACCCAGCCGGCCAGTTGCAGACCATCTCGCTCGATGGCTTCGGCGGTCAGCAGGGCATGGCTGATGCACCCCAGGCGCACCCCCACCACCAGGATCACAGGTAAGGCCAGCGCCTGGGCCAGATCCGACAGGCTGGCCTGATCCGCCAAGGGCACCCGCCAGCCCCCGGCGCCTTCGATCAGGGTGAAGTCGGCCTGCTTGGCCAATATCCGCTGCATCGGTCCCAGCAAGGACTGCACGGTCAACTTCACCCCCGCCTCGCGCGCCGCTAGATGCGGGGCAATCGCCGGCTCGAAGGCCACTGGATTAACCTCGGCATAGGCCAGCGGCAGCGAACATTCGGCCAGCAACGCCAGGGCATCGGCGTTGCGCAGCCCTTCGGGCGTCACCTCACAGCCGGACGCCACCGGCTTACCCGCCGCGGTGCTCAGGCCGGCCTGACGGGCCGCGTGCAACAACCCGGCGGCAATCGTGGTCTTGCCCACGTCGGTGTCGGTGCCGGTAATGAAATAGGCAGCATTCATAATGGCTTCTCCAGAATGGCATAGACCACCTGATAGGTCGCCGGCAAACCCTCGGCCTGGCGAAACGCTTCATAGGCCTGCACCAACCCGAGAATCCGCGCCCGCCCGGTCAAACCGCCCGGCCGGCCAGGATTGAGGTTATGCGCGCCCAGCGCCTTGAGTTCATGGGTCAGCCTGCGCACATCGGGGTAGTGCAGCACCTGCGGCCGGCTTTCCAGGCTGACCACGCACAAACCGCTGTCCCGGCACAACTGCTGATAGTCGCTGAACAACCGGAAGCGGTTGACGTGCACCAGGCCATCCACCGCCCGCCAGCTTTCCCGCAACTCGTGCAGGGTACCAACGCACAGACTGGCAAAGGCCATCACGCCGCCCGGTCGCAGTACCCGGTGGGCCTCGCCGAGTACCGCGGCAAAATCGGCACACCACTGCACGGCCAGACTGGAGAACAGCAGATCGCAACTGCCGGCCTGCAATGGCAGGCGCTCGGCATCCCCGGCGACAAAGTGCCGGGCACCGCCGAGCGGACGCGCGTGCTCCAGCATGCCCTGGGCAATATCCAGTGCCACGCCTTCGCTCTGCTCGAAACGAACGGCCAAGGCCCGGCTGAAGTAGCCGGTACCGCAGCCCATATCGAGCCAACGGGACGGGCTCAACTCCTCCGGCAAGCGTGCGAGCAATTCATGACCGATATCGCGCTGCAATTGGGCGACGCTGTCATAGCTGGCCGCCGCGCGGGAAAACGAGGCAGCAACCTGACGCTTGTCGGGCAAGCCGCCCGACAAGACAGGGTGGGAAAGATCAGTCATCACCGGACTCATGCAAAAAGGCCTGGATCGCCCCGGCCACTCCATGGGGGTCATCCAGTAGAAAGGCGTGGCCGGCCTGTTCGATCAGGCCGATTTCGACATCCGGCAGCAGCGCCAGCAAATCACTGGCGGCCTCGGCCGGCACCAGGCCATCCTGGCCGGCGAACAAGTGCAATTGCGGACCGCGAAAAGCCTGCAGGGCCTGGCGGGTATCCAGTTGTGCCAGCACCTCCAGCCCGTTCAACAGGGTCTCGGGGGTAGTCTGCGGCGCACCGGCCAGGAGCAGTCGCGCCTGGCCGCGCGGGTCCGCCGAACCCTGGGCACAGAGCAGGCTGAAACGCTTGAGGGTCGTTTGCGGATCGGCGCGGCAGCCGGCCAGGAACAGGTCGAAGGTGTCGTTGGCCATCGCCCCGGACCAGCCGTCACTCACCACAAAACACGGGTTGCTCGCCAGGGTCAGCAGACCACAGCAGCGCTCACCACGCCGCGCCGCCAGCGCCGAGGCGAGCATACCGCCCAGGGACCAGCCGCCCAGCCAGGCATTGTCCGGCAGGGTGGCGTCCAGTTCGTCGAGCCACTCTTCGGGGTCACCGCTGGCCAGTTCCGGCAAGGGTTCGATTTCCACCCGCAGGTGTTCATCCAGCCCGCGCAAGGCCGCCGCCAGGGGCTCCAGCGGCGAGATGCCGAGGCCCCAACCGGGCAACAGGATCAGACGATCACGCATGGTTTGGCTCCACTGGATCAAAGGGGCCCAACAGGCTGAAACACTCGGCCAGCCTCTCTAACAATAGCTGCACCTGCGCCTCGCTGTGGGCCGCGGACAAGGTCACCCGCAGCCGGGCACTGCCCGCCGGAACGGTCGGTGGACGAATCGCCGTCACCATCAGCCCGCGCTCACGCAGCAACTGCGAGAAGCGCAACGCCCGGCCGCTGTCACCGATCAGGATCGGCTGGATCGGCGTGAAGCTGTCCATCAGGGTCAGGCCGATCTGTTCGGCACCCTGACGGAACTGGCGAATCAACGCATTCAGGTGCTCGCGCCGCCAGTGCTCGGTGCGCAACAGTTCCAGGCTTTTCAACGTCGCGCAGGCCAAGGCCGGCGGTTGGCTGGTGGTGTAGATATAGGGCCGGGCGAACTGGATCAGGCTTTCGATCAACTCTTCACTGCCGGCGACAAAGGCCCCCGCCGTGCCGAAGGCCTTGCCCAGGGTGCCGACCAGTACCGGCACGTCCTCCTGGCTCAGACCGAAGTGCTCGACGATCCCGCCACCGTTGGCCCCCAGCGGGCCGAAGCCATGGGCATCATCGACCATCAGCCAGGCGCCCTTGGCCCGGGCTTCGCGGGCCAGGGCCGGCAAGTCGGCCAGGTCGCCGTCCATGCTGAAGACCCCGTCGGTGACCACCAGGGTATTACCGGTGGCCTTTTCCAGGCGCTTGGCGAGACTGGCGGCGTCGTTGTGCAGATAACGATTGAAGCGCGCGCCCGAGAGCAAGCCGGCATCCAGCAGCGACGCATGGTTGAGACGGTCCTCCAGCACCGTGTCACCCTGCCCGACCAAGGCCGTGACCGCACCGAGGTTGGCCATATAACCGGTGGTGAACAGCAGCGCCCGCGGGCGCCCGGTGAGATCGGCCAGAGCCTCTTCCAGCGCGTGATGCGGCCCGCTATGACCAATCACCAGATGCGAAGCACCGCCGCCGACACCCCAGCGCGCCGCGCCGGCCTGCCAGGCTTCGATAACCTGCGGATGATTGGCCAGGCCCAGGTAGTCGTTATTACAGAAGGCCAGCAGCGGCTGGCCATCGACCACCACCTGCGGACCTTGCGGACTCTCCAGCAGCGGACGCTGGCGATAGAGGTTTTCGGCGCGCCGGGCGGACAGCCGGGCGCTGAGATCGAAGGACATTGGAGCCTCGCAAATGCGATCCGAAGAACACGGCATAACCTTGTAGGAGCAGGGCTTGCCCGCGAAGCTTTTAGCGATCCCAAGGACGCCTTCACGGCGTCCCGGCAAGCCCGATTCCTGCAAACCCCCTGTTCCCGCAGGAAGGACGGTATGGATCAAACAGCGGCGTTATAGAACTGCTCGCTGCTCTTCTGCTCCACCAGCGCCTGCTCGATGGCCGCCTGGTGCACTTCGTCAGCGTGCTCTTCACGGGCTTCGGGGAGGATGCCCAGGCGCGAGAACAACTGCATGTCCTTGTCGGCCTGCGGGTTGGCGGTGGTCAGCAATTTATCGCCGTAGAAGATCGAGTTCGCGCCGGCAAAGAACGCCAGGGCCTGCATCTGATCGTTCATCGCCTCACGGCCCGCCGACAGGCGAACGTGGGATTGCGGCATGAGAATCCGCGCCACCGCGAGCATGCGGATGAAATCGAACGGATCGACGTCATCGGCGTTTTCCAGCGGCGTACCGGCAACCTTCACCAGCATGTTGATCGGCACCGACTCCGGGTGTTCCGGCAGGTTCGCCAGCTGGATCAGCAGCCCGGCGCGGTCGTCGAGGGACTCACCCATGCCGAGGATACCGCCGGAGCAGATCTTCATCCCGGCATCGCGAACATAGGCCAGGGTCTGCAGGCGCTCGCCGTAGGTGCGAGTGGTGATGATACTGCTGTAGAACTCCGGCGAGGTGTCGAGGTTATGGTTGTAGTAGTCGAGGCCGGCGTCAGCCAGGGCAGCGGTCTGGTCCTGGTCGAGCTTGCCCAGGGTCATGCAGGTTTCCAGGCCCATGGCCTTGACCCCTTTGACCATCTGCAGCACGTACGGCATGTCCTTGGCCGACGGGTGTTTCCACGCCGCGCCCATGCAGAAACGGGTCGAACCGATGGCCTTGGCCCGCGCGGCCTCTTCCAGCACCTTCTGCACTTCCATCAGCTTTTCTTTTTCCAGCCCGGTGTTGTAGTGGCCGGACTGTGGGCAGTACTTGCAGTCTTCCGGGCAGGCGCCGGTCTTGATCGACAGCAGGGTCGACACTTGCACGCGATTGGCGTCGAAGTGCGCGCGGTGCACGGTCTGGGCCTGGAACAGCAGGTCATTGAACGGCTGGACGAACAGAGCCTTGACCTCGGCCAAAGACCAATCGTGACGCAAAGTGGCGGTGATGCTGGCGCTCATCGGCGGAGTTCCTTGTTTTATGCTGGGCAAGCGCCTGGGGCAAAGGAATACCCACAGGCGCGACACGGATGCTCGGCATATTTAAGGAAGACTCATGCGCTGTCAACCACGATACGAAGGACCGGTTTACATCTGGTTAAAAAGCAAACAGGGCTGTTTGTTGTGCGATGAAGCCACCGATACACCCCACCCGATCTGTACGCCCTGCGAGAGCGAGCTGCCCTGGCTGATGGACGCCTGCCAGGTCTGCGCCCTGCCCTTGGCGGCGACGGGGCTGACCTGCGGACAGTGCCTCAAGCAGCCGCCAGCCTTCGAGCAGGTGATTGCGCCCTGGACCTATCGTTTTCCACTGGACAGCCTGATCACCCGCTTCAAGCACCAGAGCCAATGGCCGCTGGGGCGACTGCTGGGTGAATTGCTGGCCCAGGCGTTGCGCGAGCGCTTTGACGATGGCTTGCCGCGACCGGACCTGTTGCTGCCGGTGCCCATGGCGACCCGGCGCTTGCGTCAGCGGGGTTATAACCAGGCGGCGATGCTGGCGAACTGGTTGAGCCAGAGCCTGGAAATCTCCGCAGATGAACACCGTTTACAGCGTGTTCAGGACACCATCGCGCAACAGGAACTGGACGCCAGGGCTCGCCGACGCAACCTGCTGAACGCCTTTGCCCTGGCGCCTGGGGCGAAAGTCGAAGGCCTGCACCTGGCGCTGGTGGACGATGTACTGACCACCGGCGCCACCGCCGAAAGCCTGGCCCGCTTGCTGATGAAGGCGGGAGCGCGGCGGGTCGATGTCTATTGCCTGGCGCGTACACCGAGCCCGGAAAATCGCTAGCCGTCTCAAAGACACCACAAACCCTGTAGGAGCCTGGCTTGCCAGCGAAGAGGCCCTTGAGCCTTGCGGCGATCTTGCGGCCGCCATCGCCAGCAAGCCGGCCACAGAAACCGCGTTTGGCTTGCGGCGGCTTGACGTCGAAAGCACCGAGAGGCACCTTGCCCAATACCCCCGCCGCCCGAAGTCCGTCCCATGTCCCTGCCCGTCCTGTTGACCCAACACATCGTCCGCCGCCCGCAGCGTATCGCCCTGCTGCAACATATCGCCGAACAGGGCTCCATCACCCGCGCCGCGAAAAGCGCAGGCTTGAGTTACAAGGCGGCCTGGGACGCCATCGACGAGTTGAACAACCTGGCGCAAAAACCCCTGGTGGAACGCAGTGTCGGCGGCAAGGGCGGCGGTGGTGCCAAGCTGTCGGCGGAAGGCGAACGGGTGCTGCGTCTCTATCAACGCCTGCAAACCCTCCAGGCCCAGGTCCTCGAAGCCGCCGAAGACAGCGGCGACCTCGATCTGCTCGGCCGCCTGATGCTGCGCACCAGCGCCCGCAACCAGCTTCACGGCACGGTGCAGGACATCACCCGCCACGGGCGCAACGACCTCGTGCACCTGACGTTGGCCGGCGGGCTCACCCTCCAGGCACAAATCACCCACGACAGCACCCTGCGCCTGGAGCTGGAGAGCGGCACCGAAGTCGTCGCCCTGATCAAGGCTGGTTGGTTGGAATTGAGTGCCATCGGGCATCCCGCAAAATCCGGACACAATTCTCTAAGTGGTAAAATCGAGGGCATTTCCGAGGATGAAGACGGCCCTTTGGAGGTCAGAATCGCCCTGCCGAACGGACAAATTCTCTGTGCGCTGGCGCAACCGGAGCAGATAAAAAGCCTTGCTCTGAACGTGGGAAGCCCCGTGCAGGCGGTGTTTTCGCCGTCCCTGGTGATTTTGGGTACACCGTTATGACGCCATCGCCAGCAAGCCGGCTCCTACAGAAGAACATATCCCACCTGTAGGAGCCGGCTTGCCTGCGATCGATCGCGCAGCGATCCCCCCGCTTTTCCTGCAACAAATCCGTCACAACGCATTACTAAGGTGACCCCCTGACCCGCAGGGAGCCTGATCATGAACCTCTTAGAAGAAAACCAACCCACCGACCTGGAACAGATGGTCGGCCTCAGCCGTCGTGGCTTTATCAGTGCCGGCGCCTTGTGCGGCGCGGCGATGTTCCTCGGCGGCAACCTGCTGAGCCGCAGCGTGATGGCTGCCAGCGTCAGCGCCGCCTCCGGCCAACTGCTGGGTTTCGACAGCATCGCCGCCGCCACCCGCGACACCCTGACCTTGCCGCCCGGCTATACCTCGTCAGTGCTGATCAGTTGGGGCCAACCCCTGGCCAAGAACGGCCCGGCCTTCGACCCGAGCGGCAACGGCAGCGCCAAGGCCCAGGAAGTCCAGTTCGGCGACAACAACGACGGCATGAGCCTGTTCCCCTTCCCCGGCGACGACAATCGCGCGCTGATGGCGATCAACAACGAATACACCAACTACCGCTACCTCTATCCCCATGGCGGCCAGCCGCAATCGCTTGAAGACGTGCGCAAGGCCCAGGCCAGTGAAGGCGTGTCGGTGATCGAAATACAGCGCAAGGACGATCAATGGCACTTCGTCCAGGGTTCGGCCTATAACCGGCGGATCCACGGCAACACACCGATCAAATTCGGCGGCCCGGCAGCCGGTCACCCCTGGTTGCAGACCCAGGCCGACAAGCAGGGGCGCAAAGTCCTCGGCACCTTCCAGAACTGCGCCAACGGCAAGACCCCCTGGGGCACCTACCTGACCTGCGAAGAGAACTTCACCGACTGCTTCGGCAGCAGCCATACCGAACAGAAATTCGATGTCGCGCAAAAGCGCTATGGCGTCGTGGCCACCAGCAAGGAAATCAACTGGCACGCCCACGATCCACGTTTCGACATGGCCCTGAATCCCAACGAACTGAATCGTCATGGCTGGGTGGTGGAAATCGATCCGTTCGACCCGCAGTCCACCCCGGTCAAACGCACCGCCCTGGGCCGGTTCAAACACGAGAACGCCGCCCTGGCCGAAACCCGTGACGGCCGCGCCGTGGTCTATATGGGCGACGATGAGCGCGGTGAATTCATCTACAAGTTCATCAGCCGCGACCAGATCAACCACAAGAACCTCAAGGCCAACCGTGACCTGCTGGATCACGGCACCTTGTATGTCGCACGTTTCGACAACGGCGACGGCAACCCTGATCGTCCGAAAGGTTCGGGTGAATGGGTCGAGTTGACCTTCGGCAAGAACGGCATCGACGCAGGCAGCGGTTTCACCAGCCAGGCCGAAGTGCTGATCCATGCCCGACTGGCCGCCAGTGTGGTCAAGGCGACGCGCATGGACCGTCCGGAATGGATCGTCGTCAGCCCCATCGACGGCCAGGTCTATTGCACCCTGACCAACAACGCCAAGCGCGGTGAGGACGGCATGCCGGCCGGCGGACCGAATCCCCGGGAGAAGAATGTCTACGGGCAGATCCTGCGCTGGCAGGCCGCGGGCAATGATCACGGTGCCCACACGTTTGGCTGGGACCTGTTCGTGGTGGCGGGCAACCCGGCGGCGCATCCCGGCACGGCCAAGGCCGGTTCTTCCAACATCACCCCGCAGAATATGTTCAACAGCCCGGACGGCCTGGGTTTCGACAAGGCCGGCCGTCTGTGGATCCTTAGCGACGGCGACTACAGCAACGCCGGGGATTTTGCCGGCATGGGCAATAACCAGATGCTCTGCGCCGACCCGGCCAGCGGGGAAATCCGTCGATTCATGGTCGGCCCGGTGGGTTGCGAAGTGACCGGTATCAGCTTCTCGCCAGATCAGAAGACCTTGTTCGTCGGCATCCAGCATCCGGGTGAAGCCGGCAACTCGACCTTTCCCGAGCATCTGCCGAACGGCAAGCCACGCTCATCGGTGATGGCGATCCGGCGGGAGGATGGCGGGATTATCGGCGCCTGATCAACCGCCCTGGCGCTCAACTCAAAAACGCCACGCCCCCTGTAGGAGCTGGCTTGCCAGCGATGAGGCCCTAGAGCCCTGCGCCGAACTTGCGGACTCCATCGCCAGCAAGCCGGCTCTCACAGGGCCCGCGCTACACCCTGGCATCCTCATGGCCCGGCCACAAACCCCAACAGCCGCCACACCTGCCACCCCGTCTGCGCTAACATGCTTGGCCGGACGCGGCCGCCTGCCGCTCGCAGGAGTCAGCATGTCCCACCCGTTTGAAACACTCACCCCCGACCTGGTGCTCGACGCCGTGGAAAGCATCGGCTTTCTCAGTGACGCCCGGGTCCTGGCGCTCAACAGCTACGAAAACCGTGTCTATCAGGTGGGCATCGAAGACGGCGAACCCCTGATCGCCAAGTTCTACCGCCCCCAGCGCTGGACCAACGAGGCCATCCTCGAAGAACACCGCTTCACCTTCGAACTGGCCGACTGCGACGTCCCGGTCGTCGCGCCGATGATCCACAACGGCGAAAGCCTGTTCGAACACGCCGGTTTTCGCTTCACCCTGTTCCCCCGGCGTGGCGGCCGGGCCCCGGAACCGGGCAATCTCGACCAGCTCTATCGCCTCGGACAACTGCTCGGCCGCCTGCACGCCGTGGGCGCCACCCGTCCGTTCGAACACCGCGAAGCCCTCGGTGTGAAGAACTTCGGCGAAGACTCGCTGACCACCCTGCTGGAAGGCAACTTCATTCCCCGCAGCCTGCTGCCGGCCTACGAGTCCGTGGCCCGCGACCTGCTCAAGCGGGTGCAACAGGTCTACGCCGAGACCCCGCACCAGAACATCCGCATGCACGGCGACTGCCACCCCGGCAACATGATGTGCCGCGACGAGATGTTCCATATCGTCGACCTCGATGACTGCCGCATGGGCCCGGCGGTGCAGGACCTGTGGATGATGCTCGCCGGCGACCGCCAGGAATGCCTCGGCCAACTGTCGGAACTGATGGACGGCTACAGCGAGTTCCACGACTTCAATCCCCGCGAACTGGCGCTGATCGAACCCCTGCGCGCCCTGCGCCTGATGCACTACAGCGCCTGGCTCGCCCGCCGCTGGGACGACCCGGCGTTTCCCCACAGCTTCCCGTGGTTCGGTAGCGAGCGTTACTGGGGCGACCAGGTCCTGGCCTTGCGCGAACAACTCTCCGCGCTGAATGAAGAACCGCTGAAATTATTCTGACGGTTGTGGCAGGATTTAGCGGTGTCGGCGTCTAAAAAGACGCCATCGCGAGCAAGCTCGCTCCTACAGTAATGGATTGCATCCCCCCTGTAAGAGCGAGCTTGCTCGCGATAGGGCCCTCAGCCCCACCGCACCAGCCAAGACCAGCGCACCAACCCCCATAATTAGTTAGCAGCCTAAGCAAGGACTCTGCATGCAAGCCGCCAACCCGCGTCGCGGGTACATCCTTGGCCTCAGCGCCTACATCATCTGGGGCCTGTTCCCCATCTACTTCAAAGCCATCGCCGCCGTACCGGCCGTCGAGATCATCATCCACCGCGTGCTCTGGTCCGCCCTGTTCGGCTCCCTGCTGCTGCTGGTCTGGAAACACCCGGGCTGGTGGCGCGAACTGCGGGACAACCCGCGCCGCCTGGCGATCCTGGCCCTGAGCGGCACCCTGATCGCCGCCAACTGGCTGACCTACGTCTGGTCGGTCAATAACGGACGCATGCTCGAAGCCAGCCTGGGCTACTACATCAATCCGCTGGTCAACGTGCTGCTGGGCATGCTGCTGTTGGGCGAACGCCTGCGCCGCCTGCAATGGATCGCCGTCGGACTCGCCGCCGTGGGTGTGGCGCAGCAGGTCTGGCAGGTTGGCAGCCTGCCCTGGATCTCGCTGGTGCTGGCGCTGACCTTCGGTTTCTACGGGCTGATCCGCAAACAGGCACCGGTCAAGGCCCTGCCGGGCTTGGTGGTGGAAACCTGGATGCTGGTGCCCATCGCCATCGGCTGGCTGTTGCTGAACCCGCTCGCCACCAGCGCCCAGGCCGAATTCTGGACCACCTCGCAAGCCTGGTGGCTGATCGCCGCCGGCCCGGTCACGCTGATCCCGCTGGTGAGCTTCAACGCGGCGGCGCGTCACCTGCCCTACACCACCCTGGGTTTCCTGCAATACATCGCGCCAACCCTGGTGTTGCTGCTGGCCGTGCTGCTGTACGACGAACACCTGACCGCCAGCAACCTGATGGCCTTCGTGTTTATCTGGACGGGACTGGCGGTGTACAGCGTCGATGCCTGGCTCAGCCTGCGCAAGCGCAGCTGATCAAAAAACACACAAAATCCTGCAAGCCTTGCTCCACCTGGGCTGCAGGCTTCTACCCCAAGGTTATCCACAAGCCGGTCCACGCCGTTTGTGCACAAGCCCTTGAAACTGCTCGTTTTTTGCTCAGTTCCTGGAAAGCCCCGGCCGGCCTGGTCGGGCGCCGGCTCTCCCCAGGTTATCCACAGGCCCGTCCCCGTTAAAACTGGATAACCCGCTTCACTCTTCGTCACTGCGCAGCATCAACTCCACCATCAGCTCATCAGCCAGGGTTTCCAGGCCCGACTGCAAGGCTTCCAGCGGCAGGTCAAACGGCACCGCCAGGATCGCCTCGGCATGAAACAAAGGGTCGCCGCTCATGGGCGCGGGGCTCACGTCGGTCACCAGTTGCTCCAGATTGATGCCTTGTTCAGTCAACAAACGGGTGATGTCCCGCACAATGCCCGGGCGATCGTTGCCCACCAGTTCCATCGCGATGGGTTTCCAGCGGCCGGGCGCTTCGCCGCCACCGGGAATCACCTGGATCTGAATCCCCTGGCTGGAGAGGGCTTGGAGTGCCTTGATCAACGCGTCATGGGCCTCGGCGGGCGCCTCGACCCGGACAATCCCGACAAACTGCCCGGCCAGGCCCGACATGCGGCTTTCCAGCCAGTTGCCGCCGTGCTCGGCGATGCACAGGGCAATCTGCTCGACCTGGCCGGCCTTGTCGGGTGCGAATACTGTCAGTACGAGATGGTCCACGGGATAGCCCTCTTGTCGTTGGTCGCTCTAGTATAGGCAAGCGGGCCACACCCGTGGGCACTTGGGGGATTGATATAACTCGATCTTTCGAGCCGGGCTCTCAGTAATGGCTGATATACATCAAAACGTAGTTCAAGATGCACCGTTCGATGTCACGCAAGGGCAACTGTTTCGACAAGGCACTGATAGAAAGCTTTTGGGGGCGCTGAAGAACGAACTCATCCATCATCGCCAACGCCGCCACTCACGACTTGTTTACCCGGCCCTGGCTGAACTTACCCGGAAATACTGGAACCCAGCCAGGGCCGTTTGAAGCGCAACTGTCTGCTCTTGTCAGGGCTGTACAGCGTTAATACCTATCATGAAATCTTCAGCGGGGATATGAGGACCACCCCTGAGAATGACCAGTGTATCATCTGTTGTACTGGAGTCATCGACCGCCAAGAGGAATCTGCTCACGCTGCTTTCAATAGTTACAAAACGGCTTCCTGAGCGCCTAATTATCCAAATTTGATTATTTTCCCCATTCTTCTCGACAACGACGACATCTGTGCCTTTTGCAGTCATGTACGCGTTAAACGGAAAGCATTGAATCTCTCCCTCCCACACACCGACAGGCGACGACTCGGTAGTATTAAACGTCCACAATGCGAATAACAAATTATCCCTAGTGGTAATCCTAAGATCAGGATTACTAGCGCTATGATGAAAGAGAAAACTTCTTTCATTTAAAGCCGTGAATATTTTTCTTGGCTCAGCTGGAAGGCTTAACGCCCCAACCGAGCCATCCTCAAGCACCTGATCTGGCGTTGCAGGTTCAGGGGTATTGGTACTCTTTTTCATAAAGGCTCTCCTTTACTTACTGGTTCTTGCTGATTGAAGTAACAGCAATGAAAACAGCAATGGCGAAGAACCGAGGAAGCTTGCCAACAACCGGCTGACACACAATACCCAAGCCCTCAGTGTAGCTTGATGAGGAAAGGTACAAGCTCGACCAGGCCCTGTACGCGCAAGATACGGACAAGCGGATGACATCGGGCCTGCCCTTCGAAAGATCAGGCACGCTTCCACACCATCCCCACCACACACCACGGCGCCGTACGGAAAAACAAATCGTGTACCATTTTCAGATTTATCTGGAACAATCCATACTTTTCTTGAGAACATCAGCGACTGATGCGTGACCGGACAGAACCCACTGGTCGCGAAACGACGTATTTAGTCTAATTTTCACAACCGCAATGCATCATGTAGTATGCGCCGGCACGCACTACATAACGTTGGATCGACGTCTGCCCGAGTGTCTGTGAGATCACGGAAAGCCCCGCCGGCTCAGGTCGGTCGGGCGAGCCCAGCCGCCCGCGAGGGCATGTTCTGGTACTGTGTTCAGAGAAGCACGCAAGGCTTTAAACAGAAGAGCTGAATAGCTGAGCAGAGTGAGGCAAGCAATGACTGAACACGTTCAAGTCGGTGGCCTTCAGGTCGCCAAAGTCCTGTTCGACTTCGTGAATAACGAAGCCATTCCCGGTACCGGTCTGACCGCCGACCAGTTCTGGGCCGGCGCCGACAAGGTCATCCATGACCTGGCCCCGAAGAACCAGGCCCTACTCGCCAAACGCGATGATTTCCAGGCCCGGATCGATGCCTGGCACCAGTCCCGGGCCGGCCAGGCCCACGACGCCGTGGCTTACAAAGCCTTCCTGCAAGACATTGGCTACCTGCTGCCAGAAGCGGCGGATTTCCAGGCCACGACCCAGAATGTCGACGACGAGATCGCCCGCATGGCCGGCCCACAGTTGGTGGTGCCGGTGATGAACGCGCGTTTCGCCCTCAACGCCTCGAACGCCCGCTGGGGTTCGCTGTATGACGCACTCTATGGCACCGATGCCATCAGCGAAGCGGACGGCGCGGAAAAAGGCAAAGGCTACAACAAGGTCCGTGGCGACAAGGTCATCGCCTTCGCCCGCGCCTTCCTCGACGAAGCCACGCCCCTGGCCGCCGGCTCCCATGTCGACGCCGTGGGCTACAAGATCGTCGACGGCAAACTCGTGGTCGCCCTCAAGGGCGGCAGCAACAGCGGCCTGCGCAACGACGCCCAGTTGATCGGCTTCCAGGGCGATGCCGCAGCCCCCACCGCGATCCTGCTGAAAAACCACGGCCTGCACTTCGAAATCCAGATCGACGCCAGCAGCCCCGTCGGCCAGACCGATGCCGCCGGCGTGAAGGACCTGCTGATGGAAGCGGCCCTGACCACCATCATGGACTGCGAAGACTCGGTCGCCGCCGTCGATGCCGATGACAAGGTGGTGATCTACCGCAACTGGCTCGGCCTGATGAAGGGCGACCTGGCGGAACAGGTCGCCAAGGGCGGCACCACCTTCACCCGGACCATGAACGCCGACCGCCGCTACACCGCCGTCGATGGCAGTGAGTTGAGCCTGCACGGTCGCTCGCTGCTGTTCGTGCGCAACGTCGGTCACCTGATGACCATCGATGCGATCCTCGACAGCCACGGCAACGAAGTGCCCGAAGGCATCCTCGACGGCCTGATCACCAGCCTCGCGGCGATCCACAGCCTCAACGGCAACAGCGTGCGCAAGAACAGCCGCACCGGCTCGGTCTATATCGTCAAGCCGAAGATGCACGGTCCGGAAGAAGCGGCGTTCACCAACGAGCTGTTCGGCCGTATCGAAGAGGTCCTGAACCTGCCGCGCAATACCCTGAAAGTCGGGATCATGGACGAAGAGCGACGCACCACCGTCAATCTGAAAGCCTGCATCAAGGCCGCCAGCGAGCGCGTGGTGTTTATCAACACCGGCTTCCTCGACCGCACCGGCGACGAGATCCACACCTCCATGGAAGCCGGCGCGATGGTGCGCAAGGCCGCCATGAAGACGGAAAAATGGATCGGCGCCTACGAGAACTGGAACGTCGATATCGGTTTGAGCACCGGCCTGCAAGGTCGCGCCCAGATCGGTAAAGGCATGTGGGCCATGCCCGACCTGATGGCGGCGATGCTCGAACAGAAAATCGCCCATCCACTGGCCGGCGCCAACACCGCCTGGGTCCCGTCGCCGACCGCGGCCGCGTTGCATGCGCTGCATTACCACAAGGTCGACGTATTCGCCCGCCAGGCCGAACTGGCCAAACGCGCGCGGGCTTCGCTCGACGATATCCTGACCATCCCGTTGGCGAGCAATACCGACTGGTCGGCCGAGGAGATCCGCAGCGAGCTGGACAACAACGCCCAGGGCATCCTCGGCTACGTGGTGCGCTGGATCGACCAGGGTGTCGGTTGCTCGAAGGTGCCGGACATCCATGATGTCGGCCTGATGGAGGACCGCGCCACCCTGCGCATTTCCAGCCAGCACATCGCCAACTGGCTACGCCATGGCGTGGTCACCCAGGACCAGGTCATGGAAAGCCTCAAGCGCATGGCCCCGGTGGTCGATCGGCAGAATGCCGGTGACGCGCTGTACCGCCCGCTGGCCCCGGACTTCGACAGCAACATCGCCTTCCAGGCGGCGGTCGAACTGGTGATCGAAGGGACCAAACAGCCCAACGGCTACACCGAACCGGTACTGCACCGTCGGCGTCGTGAGTTCAAGGCCCGCAACGGCCTGTAATCCCGCGCTGATGGCGAAAAGAAAAAGCCCTGATCGGTAACGATCAGGGCTTTTTCATTCCGGTCGCCTCAAGACACCGCTCCCTGTAGGAGCGAGCTTGCTCGCGATGGGCGTCAACGATAACGCTGGGCATCTGATACCCCACGGTGCCTGGGCCACCATCGCGAGCAAGCTCGCTCCTACAGGGGCTAAGCCACCATCCCCAGCTCACGCTTGACCAGCTTCAGCAACTGCGTGGTATCGATGGGCTTGAGCAAGAAATCCACCACGCTCAAATGCATCGCATCAATAGCATCACGCACCTGGGCATTGCCGGAGACGATGATGATCGGCAGCGCCGCCCGCTCCGAGCCGCGCACCTTGCGAATCAGGTCCAAGCCATCATCGGCCATGCGCAAATCAGTGATCAGCAGACCGATGCCGCGGTTGGACTCCAGCAACGCAAAGGCCGCCGCGCCACTGGCGGCGGTCACGCAGTGGATATCGTGGAGGGCGAGAATTTCCGACAGCAACTCCCGGGCATCCTGGTCGTCATCGACAATCAGGACCCGCTGATACGACAATTGCGGTGCCTGCATCACCTGCAGAATGGCCTCGCGCTCGGCATCGCTTAAAATATCGTGGTCAGACATACGGCTCTCTGGTATCCCTTCGGCAATCCAATCCCCTAGCACAGTGCTCAGACATCGCTAAACGGATGCTCAATGTGCACTTCGTCGGAAAGTTTTCCAAGTCGATATTTGTTAAGAATCTGCTTCTTCAACTGTAGGCCATTTCTCAAACCTAGACTTACGTCCAATGGGCACCCGGGAAGCGGGGGCCGAACATGGGTAGAACGGCGATTCTTCGCGCCCATAACAACGGACAAAAATCGGTAGCGGTCATGAGCAAAGCGGATGCCTTCAGCCAGGCCGGGAAGACCGCGGTGTTGCAAAACATCCACGGCACCTTGCAGTTCCTGCAGCGATTCCCACCCTTCAATCAGATGGAGAACGCCCATCTGGCCTATCTGGTTGAACAGTGTCAACTGCGTTTCTACAGCACGGGCGAGAGCATCATCAAGCCCGCCGACGGGCCGGTGGAGCACTTTTATATCGTCAAGCAGGGACGGGTGGTCGGCGAGCGCCCGCACACGGCCAAGGGCGGCAGCGAAACCGTCTTCGAAATCACCACCGGCGAGTGCTTCCCCCTCGCGGCGCTGCTCGGTGAGCGGGCCACCCGTACCGAACACCTGGCCGGCGAAGACACCTTCTGCCTGCAACTGAACAAACCGGCGTTTATCAAGCTGTTTTCCTCCTCCGAGATCTTTCGCAATTTTGCCCTGCGTTGCGTCAGCAGCCTGCTGGACCAGGTCAATCAGCAAGTCCAGCGCAAAGCCGTGGAAACCCTCGGCACCCAGTATTCGCTCAATAGCCGCCTCGGCGAGCTGGCGATGCGTCACCCGGTGACCTGCAGCCCGAGCACTCCGCTGCGCGAAGCGGTGACCCTGATGCACGAGCAGCAGGTCGGCAGTATCGTGGTGGTGAACGAAGCCAAGGCCCCACTCGGCATCTTCACCTTGCGCGACCTGCGCCAGGTGGTGGCCGACGGCGTCCATGACTTCAACCAGCCCATCGACCAACACATGACCCAGGCCCCCTTCGCCCTGACCCCGGACCACAGCGCCTTCGACGCCGCGATGGCCATGACCGAACGGCACATCGCCCATGTCTGCCTGGTGAAAGAGCAGCGCCTGTGCGGCGTGGTCTCCGAGCGCGACCTGTTTTCCCTGCAACGGGTCGACCTGGTGCACCTGGCGCGGACCATCCGCAGCGCGGCGCGCCTGGACAACCTGATCGCCATTCGCGGCGAGATCGGCCAGTTGGTGGAACGCATGCTGGCCCACGGTGCGTCATCGACCCAGATCACCCAGATCATCACCCTGCTCAACGACCACAGCGTCTGCCGGGTCATCGAACTGACCCTGGCCGAGAAAGGCGATCCGGGCGTGCCGTTCAGCTGGCTGTGTTTCGGCAGCGAGGGCCGCCGCGAGCAGACGCTGTACACCGACCAGGACAACGGCATCCTGTTCGAGGCCCGCGACGCCGCCCATGCCGCCGAGATTCGCGGCAAGCTGCTGCCCCTGGCGCAGCAGATCAACCAGAGCCTGGCGCTGTGCGGCTTCAGCCTGTGCAAAGGCAATATCATGGCCGGCAACCCTGAGCTGTGCCTGTCGCGGGCCGAATGGGCACGGCGCTTCTCCGCCTTTATTCGCGAAGCCACGCCGGAGAACCTGCTGGCCTCGAGCATCTATTTCGACCTGCGGGTGGTCTGGGGCGAGGAACAGGCCTGCCAGCAACTGCGCCAGGGCATCCTCGCCCAGGTCGCCGACAACCGGCTGTTCCAACGCATGATGGCCGAAAACGCCCTGCGCCAGCGCCCACCGGTGGGGCGTTTGCGCGAGTTCGTGCTGAGCCGCAACGGCAGCGACAAGGCCACCCTGGATTTGAAAGTCCAGGGCCTGACCCCGTTCGTCGACGGTGCCCGCCTGCTGGCGCTGGCCAATGGTATCGAGGCCAGCAATACCCTCGAACGCCTGCGCCAACTGGTAGCCAAGGAAGTCATCGAAAGCCTCGACGGCGCGGCTTATGAAGAGGCCTATCACTTCATCCAGCAGACCCGCTTGCAGCAACATCAACTGCAGACCCGGCAGAATCTGCCGTATTCCAATCGGGTCGATCCGGAAAGCCTCAACCAGCTGGACCGACGCATCCTGCGTGAAGCCCTGCGCCAGGCCCAACGCCTGCAAAGCAGCCTGGCCCTGCGGTATCAGCTATGAAGCTGTTTTCCTGGCTGAGGGCCAACGAGCCGACACTGGATGCCGCGACACAGGTGCGGCTCAGGCAACTGCCCGCCGCCAAGCCCCTGGACGAGTGTTCGCTGCGGGAACAGCGCTGGGTTGTCCTCGACCTGGAAACCAGCGGCCTGAACCTGAACCGCGACCAGGTGCTGTCCATCGGCGCGGTGGTCATCGAAGACGGCGCCATCGACCTGGGGCAGTGCTTTGAACGGACCTTGTTGCGCCCCAGACAGAGCGTCAACCCCAGCGTGCTGATCCATGGTCTGGGGCCGAGTGCCCTGGCCGCCGGCAGCGATCCGGCGCAGGCATTGCTGGACTTTATGGAGTTCGTCGGCGACAGCCCGTTGCTGGCGTTCCATGCGCCCTTTGACCAGCACATGCTCACCCGCGCCCTGAAAGACAGCCTCGGGTATCGCCTGCAACATCCTTTTTTTGATGTCGCCGATATCGCGCCGTTGTTATGCCCGCAAGCGACCTTGCGCGAAGCCGGGCTGGACGATTGGATCGACCATTTCAAGTTGCAGGTGGAGGAGCGGCATAACGCCAGCGCCGACGCCCTGGCCACCGCCGAACTGGCGCTGATCCTGTTCAGCCGGGCGCGGCAGCAGCAGATCGATAGCCCGTTGAAGCTGCAACAACGCCTGGGGCAGTGGAAACGTCGTCAGCAGAGCCCCTCTTTCTAAAGCCTGCCACATCCCCTTGTAGGAGCCCGGCTTGCCGGCGATGGCGGTCGCATGGGCGGTGCAAGGCTCAAGGGCCTCTTCGCGGGCAAGCCCTGCTCCTACAGTTTTGCGTCGAGCACAGATTTGGCGCACGACATAGAACTGTAGGAGCAGGGCTTGCCCGCGAAGACGTCAGTCCCGACACCGCAATACCCGAGAGCCCCACAACCATCGAGCTCACTTCCCACAACCCACCAATGGCACACAACCAATCGACCAGCAGCCATTGCGCCTTTTCCTGGGCCCTGACACAATCGCGAATAATTCTCGTTATTTTAAACTTCTTCTCGGTGATGTCCGTTGTCGTCAGTCCGAAGCCCCCACCATGCCCTTGTCGGCGCGCTGTATCGCGACCATCGCAGCTGGCTGTTGGCTTGGCTGCGCCGCAACATTGCCTGCCCGCAGCGGGCCGAAGACCTGAGCCAGGACACCTTTGTCCGCCTGCTGGGCCGCGACGAACTGAACACACCGCACCAACCCCGGGCCTTCCTCGTGGCCATCGCCAAAGGCCTGCTGTTCGACCACTTCCGCCGCGCCGCGCTGGAACAGGCCTACCTCAGTGAACTGATGCTGATCCCGGAGGGCGAGCAACCGTCCCCGGAAGAACAGCACCTGATCCTCGAAGACCTGCGGGCCATCGACCACCTGCTCGGCAAGCTCTCGAGCAAGTCCCGCGCCGCGTTCCTCTACAGCCGCATCGACGGCCTCGCCCATGCCGAGATCGCCGAAAAGCTCGGCGTTTCCGTGCCCCGCGTGCGCCAGTACCTGGCCCAGGGCATTCGCCAGTGCTATGTCGCGCTGTACGGCGAGCCGACATGAATCAGTTCAGCGCCAAACCGGTTTCCGCCCGCGTCCTCGATGCCGCCATTGCCTGGCAGTTGTGCCTGGACTCGGGCGGTCGCAACACCGTGGAACAGGCCGAGTTCGAGAAATGGCACGCGGCCCATGAAGAACACGCCCGCGCCTGGTCGCAGTTGGGCATGCTCGACCAACGCTTCAGCGGCACCAGCGGCCCGGCGCGGGGCGCCCTGCTGAAATCCCGCGACGGCCTCCGCCAACGGGTACGCAAGCTCGGCAGTGGCCTGGCCAGTGTGATACTGGCCTGCGGCCTGGCGCTGTTTCTCGGCAATCGCTACCTGCCCATCGATTACTGGCTGGCCGACCAGCGCACCGCCACCGGCGAGCAACGCACCCTGTACCTGACCGACGGTACGACGATCCAGCTCAACACCCACAGTGCCCTGGATGTGCGCTTCGATAAGAAGACCCGGCGCATCGTCCTGCGCGACGGCGAAATCATGATCGAGACCGGCCATGGCGATGCCCGACCGTTTATCGTCGAAACCGATGAAGGGCGCATGCGCGCACTGGGTACGCGTTTCCTGGTCAAGCGTGAAGACGACGGCACGCTATTGAGTGTTCTGCAATCGGCGGTGGCTGCTCGTCCACAGGCCGGCGCCGACGAACAGATCCTCCATGAAGGCCAGCAGGTGCTGATGCGCCGTGACAGCCTCGGTCCGTTGCAGGCCCTCAACCCCGGCACCGATGCCTGGACCCGGGGCATGCTGGTGGTGGACAACGTGCGCTTGGCCGACATGCTCGAAGAGTTGGGTCGCTACCGACGCGGCCATCTGGGGGTCGACCCGCAAGTCGCCAGCCTGCGGATCACCGGCAGTTTCCCGCTGCATGACACCGACCTGGCGCTGACCGCATTACTGCCGACCCTGCCGGTGCAGATCACGCGGCATACCCAGTGGTGGGTGACGTTACGGGCCAAGACCGATACCCAGCCCTGAGCCGAATCTGGCGGATTGAAACACTATCGACTGTGGGAGCGGAGCTTGCCCGCGAAGCTTTTGGCGGCCTCAAGGTCCTCTTCGCGGGCAAGCTCCGCTCCCACAGAGTCATCAGCTCGGGTATTGAGCGACCGCCTCCACAAAATCGACGTTCGCCCCTCGATGTGAATCTAAATTATTTACAATCAACCCTATCAGTTTCTGAATTTCGCTCGGCCCATAGGCATTGAGAAACATTTCCATTCAGGAACCCGCCCTATGTCCCGCCCGCTCGACACCTTGCTGCGCCCCAGTCTCCTCGCCGCCGCCATTGCCCTTGGCACCCCGTTGCTCAGCCCGACGCTGATGGCGGCCGAACAGGCTTCCAGCGTTCACGCCTACAACCTGCCCGCCGGACCGCTGGGTTCGACCCTGAGCCAGATCGCCAGCCAGGCGGGCCTGGCCCTGAGCCTCGACCCGGCGCTGGCCTCGGACAAAACCTCGGCACCGGTCAAAGGCCAGTTCGACGCCATCACCGCCCTGCACAAAGCTCTTGGCGGTACCGGTCTGCAATTGATCCAAAGCAGCGCCGGGACCTACACCCTGATCGCGATCCCGAGCGGCGTCGTGGCCTTGCCGGAAACCAACATCACCGGCCAGGGCATTGCTGAAAGCGCCTGGGGCCCGGTCGAAGGCTATACCGCCACACGCACCGCCGCCGGCACCAAGACCGATACGCCGATTGTCGAGGCACCGCGCTCGATTTCGGTCATTACCCGTGAACAGATGGAAGACCGTGGCGTCCAGAACCTCGACGACGCCCTGCGCTACACCCCCGGCGTGATCGCCAGCAGCTACGGCAGCGATTCGCGCGCCGACTGGTTGCGGATCCGTGGCTTCGAACCGACCCAGTTCCTTGATGGCCTGCCACTGCCCAAAGGTTCCTACGCCAACCCGAAACTCGAAACCTGGGACCTGGAACGTATTGCCGTCCTGCGTGGCCCGGCCTCTTCGGTCTATGGTCAAACCCCGCCAGGCGGCATGCTCGACATGGTCAGCCGTCGCCCCGAGGCCGAGAGCAGCCACGAAGTCCGTGCCGAAATAGGCAGCAACAACCGCAAACAGATCAGTTTCGACAGCACCGGCAAAATCGACGACGACGGCCGCTTCCTCTATCGCATCGACGGTGTCATCCGTGACGGCAACACGCCCATCGACGATGTCAGCGACAAGCGCTACAACATCGCACCCAGCCTGACCTGGAATGTCGACGACGATACGCACCTGACCTTCCTGTCCGCATTCACCCGCGACGATACCGGTATCAGCGGCCAGTTCCTGCCCCTGCAAGGCACCAAGCTGCCTTCGGCGGCCGGGCCGATTTCACACAGCAAAAACCTCGGCGATCCGGATTCGGACTACTACGACCGCACTTACTACGCCCTGGGTTACGCCTTCGATCACCGCTTCAACGATGTCTGGCAGTTCAAACAGAACCTGCGCTACACCAAGAGCGAGCTGAATTTCCGTCAGGCCTACGCCTCCTTCGGCGATGTCGTCGCGCCGGACGGCACCCTGACCCGTCTGGTCGACAAGGTCGACGAAAATATCAGCCAGATCGCACTGGACAACCACTTCCAGGCCGACTTCCAGACCGGCGCCCTTAGCCACACCGTCCTGCTGGGCCTGGACCATCAGCGCACCGATACCCGCTACAAATGGCAGGAAGGCAACGCGCCTGACAGCAACGTGAACAACCCGATCTACGGGCAGAACTTCTCCAATATCGCTTACAACACCTTCTACAACTACAACCAGAAGACCAACCAGACCGGCCTGTATGCCCAGGACCAGATCGCGTTGGACAAGTGGCGCCTGACCCTCGGTGGCCGTGAGGACTGGATTCACACCGGCACCACCTTCTTCAACAATAACAATGCCACCCACACCCAGCGCGACAGCGCCTTCAGCGGCAACGCCGGCCTGAGCTATGTGTTCGACTCCGGGATCACCCCTTACATTTCCTACACCGAGTCGTTCCAGCCATCCGCGGGCGCCAACGCCAGCGCAACCCAGTCCTTCAAACCGACTCAAGGCCATCAGTACGAAGCCGGTGTGAAGTACCAACCGCCAGGCAGCAAGACCCTGCTCACGGCGGCCGTCTTCGACCTTCGCCAGAAAAACGTCTCGGTCAGCGACCGTGGCATCACCAGCCAGATCGGCGAAACCAAGGTCCGTGGCCTGGAGCTGGAAGCCACGTCCGACGTGACCAAGAACCTCAAGCTGATCGCGGCCTACACCTACACCGACTCGGAAATCCTCAAGGGCGACGACCAGGGCAACCGCCTGCAACTGGTACCGCGTAACCAGGCGTCCCTCTGGAGCGACTACACCTGGCGCACCGGCTTCCTCGATGGCTTCGGTGTCGGCGGTGGCGTGCGTTATGTCGGCGATACCTTCGGCAACACGGCCAACACCCCCAATGGTCACGTCAGCGCCTACACCGTCTATGACGCTGCGGTGCATTACGACCTGGGTCGCCTGAGCAGTTCCCTGGCCGGTGCGTCGGTGGAAGTCAACGCGAAGAACCTGTTCAACAAGGACTACCTCTCCACCTGCGACGGCACCTGGTGCTACTACGGTGACCAACGCAGCGTGGTCGCCGCCGTGAACTACAAGTGGTAACCCGCTAGCCGCATCGCGTCGAAACAAGGGTCACGGTCCGCCGTGGCCCTTTTGCATTTGGGAAATGCCATGAAAAGCCAAACCATCCGCCGCTGGTCCTTTGTCCACACCTGGGCCAGCCTGATCTGCACGCTATTCCTGCTGTTGCTGGCGCTGACCGGCCTGCCGTTGATCTTCCACCACGAGATCGACCACCTGCTGGGCGACGCCGCCGCGCTGCCGGCGCTGCCCGCCGACACCCCGCACCTGGACCTGCAGCAACTGGTCCGCGCCGCCGAGGCCCATCGTCCGGGCGAGGTCATGCAGTATTTCGGCTGGGACGAGGACGAGCCCGACGGCGTGACCACCATCATGGCGAAAACCGCCGGCACCGAACCCAACGCCTCCCACACCTTCATGCTCGACGCCCGCAACGGCCAGGCCGTGGAACTGCCCTCGGCCAACGGCGGCCTGATGATGGTCATGCTGCGCCTGCACGTGGATATGTTCGCCGGGCTCCCCGGCAAACTGCTGCTGGCCTTTATGGGGGTGCTGTTCGTGCTGGCGATCATCTCCGGCGTGGCGCTCTACCTGCCGTTCATGCGCCGGCAGAAGTTCGCCAGCGTGCGCCGCGATAAATCCACCCGCCTGCGTTGGCTCGACCTGCACAACCTGATCGGCATCGTCACCCTGACCTGGTGCCTGGTGGTAGGCATCACCGGGGTGATCAGCGCCTGCGCCGACCTGCTGATCGCCGCCTGGCGCGCCGACACCCTCGGCGCCATGGTCGCGCCGTACCGCGACGCCCCACCGCTGACCGAACTCGCCCCGGCCACGCGCCTGCTGGAGATCGCCGCCGAGGCCGCCCCCGACATGCGCCCGGACTTTATCGCCTTCCCCGGCACGCGCTTTTCCAGCGAACACCACTACGCCGTCTTTATGAAAGGCAGCACCCACCTCACCTCGCACCTGCTGACCCCGGTGCTGATCGATGCCGCCACCCTGCAAGTCACCGCCGTCGGCCAACGCCCTTGGTACATGGACGCCATGGGCATGTCGCAACCGCTGCATTTCGGTGACTACGGCGGCCTGCCGATGAAGGTGCTCTGGGCGGTGCTGGATGGCTTGACCATCATCGTGCTCGGCAGCGGCGTGTACCTGTGGTGGGTACGCCGACGGACTAGCCTGAAAACCGAGGGCGCACGATGAAACCGCGCGCTTCGAATTTCTGGAAGGTCTTCGGCATTCCCGTGTTGATCGCCCTGCTCAGCGCGGCCGGCCTGTTCGCCGCGCTGTTGGGCGACGGCGCCTGGGATGCGCTGAGCTGGGTGGGGCTGGGGATTCCGGCGGCTATTTCCCTGCGCGGGCTGTTCGGCCGTCGCCATGGATAACCGCCGGAGAGGCTTTCAAGACAGAGCGCCACGTGACCTGCCTGTAAAGCTTTCAGTGGTCTCACGGGCCCTATCCCGAGCAAGCTCGGCTCCTACAGGGACCGTGCTCGGTCTTGACTGACTAGCCAACAGGCGGGCCAGCTCCGCGCCCCATTGCTGATCCTCGCGTAACCCCAGCGACCTACTCATGGGCAGCTCCCCTATCAAAGTTCAGCGCCTCGGCAGGCTTGCCCTGGCCAATCCCGTACCAGTCGAGTTTGCGGGTCAGCACCATAAACACCCCGAGCAGACAGAACAGCAGCAGCGAGCCCATCAGCAACGCATAGTCCTCGGCGCTCAGCAGCCCATAGAGCAAACCATACAACGCGGCCAGGCCGATGCCGAAACCCAGGCCATGGGTCAGGCTGCGCAAGACATGGCAGACATAGAAGCCGATCAACGCCACACAGGCCCCAGCCGACAACAGATAAGCCAGGCCAAACCCAAGGTGCTCCGACAGCGACAGCAACAGCAGATAAAAGAAAGCCAACGCCACGCCGACCAGGGCGTACTGGACCGGATGCACCGCCAGGCGCTTGAGCACTTCGAAGAGGAAGAAGCCGGCAAAGGTCAGGGCGATAAACAACAACGCATATTTGATCGCCCGGTCGGACTTGAGGTACTGGTCCACCGGTTCGATAAAACTCACCCCAAAGCTGCGGGCCTTGAAGCCATCGCAGTCGCTGGTCGCCAGGCAGTTGTTCAAGGCTTCACGCAGATTGGTGGAGAAGAACGAGGTCTGCCACTGGGCGCTGAACCCCTGGTCGGTGACTTCCCGTTTGACCGGCAGGTAGTTGCCGATAAAGCTCGGGTGCGGCCAATCGGCACTCAGATGGATGCTGCTGGTCTTGCCCACCGGCAGCACCTGCAACTGACCGGTGCCTTGTAGCACCAGGTCGAAGGAAAAATCGAGGCGCTGCTCTTCGCGGCCATCGACCCGCGGCAAGTTCACATGCACACCGTCACCCAGCCAACTGACCTGGGTCCCGGGCCGAAACTCCAGGTTCTGGCTGCCCACCTGCAAGGTCAGGGCGTATTCGATGCCACGGATATCGCTGATGCCCACCGCCAGGTACGGCTCGTCGAAGCGGTAATCGGCAAAGTCCTCGGTGATACCCAATTGCAGCGGCAGCACGAAGTTACCGCTGATCTGGTTATTGGCATGAAACAGCCGCGCCTCGTAAATGCCCCGCGAGCGCAGTTCGGTCTGAACCTTGCCATCGAGCTCGAAACGCTCCGGCAAGAAGTACAGGCGCCCGCTGACTTCGCTGCTTTGCTGGTAGCGCTCGCCCTTGGCATCGGTCTTCCATTCGCGAACGGTCTGGCGATACGGCACCACCAACAGCGGACCATTCAATTGCTGGCTGTAGCTGGAACTGCGGGCGATATCTTCCAGGACACCGTCGCGCAAGCGCTGACGTTCGCTGATCACCCCGTCGATCATCATCAACGGGACCAGCAACAACAGCATCAGTAGGGCAATCGCCCCGAGTTTTATAGCCAGACCGCGGTTCATGGGTTCTCTCCCTGTTGGTATGGGGGAGAGTCTGCGCAGCCTGTGTGGGGGCTTGATGGGACGAATGTGGAGACTGTGTGGAGATGCGGTGTTTATCCGGGAAAGCTCAGGCTGACCTCGACCCCGCCGGGCACATTGCCGATGCGCAGTTCGCCACCGTGCAGCTTCATCACTTCCTCGACAAAGTTCAGCCCCAGCCCGGTGCTTTTGCGGCCGCTACCTGGCCGTGGAAGGGAGTAGAAGCGTTCGCTCAGTCTCGGCAGCGCATACTCGGGAATCGCCTCGGCCTGGTTGAACAGCGTCAAGCACAGCTGCCGGCCCTGGCGTTCGGCCTTGAAGTGCACAAGCCCTTCCGGCGGCGTAAAGTCCAGGGCATTGTCCAACAGATTGCCGATGGCCTGACGCAGCAGGAAGGGTTCGCCGAATACTTTCAGGTCCGGTGCAATCGACTGCTGCACCTGCAAGCGTCCGCGTTCGATCCGCGCGGCCTGGGCCTGCAAGACTTCATCTACCAGGCTCCCCAAGGGGATCTCGACCTGCTCCTCCAATACCTGACGCTGCTCCACCAGTGCCAGGTTCAGCAACCGCTCGATCAACCGCTGCATCCGCGCGCTTTCGCTGTCGATATTGCCGACAAAACGCTCGCGCTGGGCTTCCGGCATCTCGCCCTGCAACAGCTCCGCCGCCCCACGAATCGCCGCCAGCGGGCTTTTCAGTTCGTGGGTCAGGGTGTGCACGTAGCGCTCGACATAGGCCTTGCCCTCCAACTGTGTGCGCATATGCTCCACGGCATTGGCCAACTGCGCCATCTCGCCGCCGCGATAGCGTGGCAGCTCGGCCTTTTGACCTTCGCTGACCGCCTGGGCGTAAGCGGTCAGGCGCCGCAACGCCGCGCTCAGCCACCAGGACAACAGCGCGCCGAACAACAGGCCCAGGCCGATCAGCCCGGCGCCGTACATCAGCAGGCGGTGCTCGGTGCGGTCCACATAAGGCTGCAACGAACTATTGGGCTTGGCCACCGTGACCACGCCAATGATCTGGCCGTTGTCGGTGATCGGCGCGCCGACGTGCATCACCGAGGAGTTCGGGTCACCGTCCACCGTGCGGGTCGAGCGGGCGCCGTACTCGCCGCGCAGGGTCAGGTAGACATCGTTCCAGTTCGAATAGTCCTGCCCCACCGCCTGCTCGGCGGAATCGAGCAAGACGATGCCACGGGCGTCGGTCACGTAGATCCGGTGGTTGACCTGATTCTTCTCCAGCCCCCAGATGGTCGCCGCCGGCTTGCGCTGGCCGTAGGCCTTGAGTGCCTGCGGCAGGCGACTCTGGCTGAGGGTGCCGTTCTTCACATCGTCATGGAGGATTTCCGCCAGCAGGTTGGCGGTGTCCACCAGGGTTTCTTCGGTGGACTGACGCACGCCGGGGCGGATTTCCTTCATCACCGTGTTCAGCACGAAATAGCCGGTCAGGCCGACGAAAAGGAAGTACACCAGGAAAATCCGGATCCCCAACGGCATCAGCTGTTCCCCGGGCTGTAGCTGTAGCCCAGGCCGCGATGGGTCTGGATCGGTTCGGCATCGCCAGCCACCGCCCGCAGCTTGGCCCGCAGGCTCTTGATGTGACTGTCGATATTGCGCTCGTAGCCGGCATCCGCCGCCACGCCCAGCGCATCGAGCAATTGCTCGCGGCTGAAGACCCGTTCGGGTTGCTCCAGCAGACTGGCGAGCAGGCGGAATTCGTGACGGGTCAGGTTCAAGGGCTGGCCGCGATAGCTGATCTGTACCCGTTCGTGATCGACCAGGAAGCGTTCACTGGAAACCGCCGACAGCGCCGGGGGCACCACACGCTTGAGGATCGCCCGCACCCGCGCCGCGACTTCCCGTGGGCTGAAGGGCTTGACCACATAATCGTCGGCGCCGATTTCCAGGCCCACCACGCGGTCGATCTCACCATCGCGGGCGCTGAGAAACATCACCGGCACTTCGGTAAAGCGCCGCAGCTGCTTGCACACCTCGAAGCCGCTGATATCCGGCAGGCCGATATCGAGGATCAGCAGGTCGGCCGGCGTCGTGCGCTGGTGCTCGACCGCCGCGCCGCCGAGGTTCAGCCAGGTGGTGGTGAACCCTTCACCCTGCAGGGCGTAGATCAGGGTATCGGCAATCGCCGCTTCGTCTTCGACAATCAGGATATGGGGCATGGCGTCCGAGCACAGTTGTTGATCGCGCAACGGTGCCGGACGCATGCCGCCCCGTCAATCAGCAGTGGGGTTGGTCGGCGGTATAACGCCGCGCCGGATTCACCGCCGCGCCGAACTCACGCAACGCCTTGGCGCCGATCAGCAGCGGATAGTTGAAGCCGCTGCGATTGGTCAGGTTGACCTCCACGCTACGCTTGACGTTACCCAGGCACATATCCAGTTCCACCACCGGGCGCTTGCTCGCGTCGCTGGCTTCGCCGTCTTCGTCTTCCTCGGTACGGGTCTTGATCTTGCTGATGCGCGCGACCTTGTGCTCGTAGACCTTGCCGTCGGCATCGGCCGTGCCCAGGCGGAAACGCACCCAGTCCTCGCCGTTGCGCTTGAACAGCTCGATGTCCTTGGCCGACAGCGAGGCGGTCAACGCACCGGTGTCCATCTTGGCCTTGAAGGTCTGGCCGATTTCCGGCAGCTGGATATATTCGTAGCGCCCGTAGAGGGTCGGTTCGGCCGCCATGACCGGCAGGGCCAGGAGGGACAACAGGGCAAGAATGGATTTCACTTCGGCTGTACCTTTGGGTGGACGCACAAGGGGCGCCATTTTAGACCGCTGTTCGCGCGTTGGTTCATGAACAAATCTGACAGACCACTATCAACCTATCCGACATCCCGTGAAACATTTGTCGCCCGGGCGATTTGGCGTCTGCCCGCGCCCGCCTTTATCATGGCGCGCCCTCACGTTTTGAAAGAGTCCCTGTATGCGCCGCCTGCTCACCGGCAGTTTCGTCACGTTCCTGCTTTTGCTCAACACGCTGGTACTGTTCGGCCCGCTGATGCTCTTCGCCCTGCTCAAGCTGCTGCTGCCCGGTCGTTTTCGCGACTATGCCAGCGCGGCGGTGATGTGGATCGCCGAAACCTGGGCCGAGATCGACAAGCTGATCTTCGCCCTGTGCATCCCCACCCGCTGGGATATTCGCGGTGCCGAAGGCCTGCGCCGCGACACCTCGTACCTGGTGGTCTGCAACCATCAGTCCTGGGTCGATATCCCGGCGCTGATCCAGACCCTCAACCGGCACACGCCGTTCTTCAAGTTCTTCCTCAAGAAAGAACTGATCTGGGTACCGTTCCTGGGCCTGGCCTGGTGGGCGCTGGACTATCCGTTCATGAAGCGCTACTCCAAGGCCTTTCTCGACAAGCACCCGGAACTCAAGGGCCATGACCTGGAAATCACCCAGGCCGCCTGCGAGCTGTTCAAGCGCCAGCCGGTGACCGTGGTCAACTACCTCGAAGGCACCCGCTTCAGCCCGGCCAAACGCCAGGAGCAGGACTCGCCCTTTACCCATCTGCTCAAGCCCAAGGCCGGCGGCGTGGCCTTCGTGCTGGCGGCCATGGGCGAACAACTGGACGCGATCCTCGATGTCACCGTGGTTTATCCACAAGAGCGGATTCCGGGGTTCTGGGATTTGATCAGCGGCAACCTGCCCAAGGTCATCATCGACTTCCAGACCCGCGAATTGACCGCCGATCTGTGGCAAGGCGACTACGAGAACGACCCGCTGTTTCGCCAGCAGATCCAGGACTGGGTCAACCAGCTCTGGAGCGAGAAGGACCAGCGTATCGCGGCGCTGCGCAGCGAGAGCGCGTCGACAGAACGGTCCGTTTGATCAGCCCATAAAAAAACGCATCGCGCGGCTTGAACCGTGCGATGCGTTTTTATGCGAGCCCGATGCCTGATCAGCTACCGGCGCCCCAGATACCACCCAGGCTCTTGAGCAGCGGACCACCGACACCCTGCTGTCCCAGGTATTGCAGGATCACCGGAGCAAACTGGCCGACCATGCCGCTGTCCATGCCCAGGGCACCGAAGGCCTTGTTCAGGTCACCGGTGTTCTGCACATTGCCCAGCGCGCTGCCCACCGCCGACGAGTTACCCGACTGGCCGAGCAAACCGCCCAGGCCGGACAAAGCACCCGCGCCCGAGAGCTGGTCGAGGCCCGGTACACTTTTGCTCAACTGCGAATAATCGTTGCCACTGAGTTTGTTCTTCGCCAAGCCCAGCATCGCACCGGTACCACCCACCGCCTGTTCCGGGGTGACATGCAATTGCGAACCCAGGGCGCTGAGCAGACCGCCAGCCGGGGCCGCCGCATTGCCATTTTGCCCGCCTTGCATGGACGAGACCGCATTGGCCGCATCGTTCAGGCTGAACGCCGCGAACACCGGGGTAGCGGCGAATGCCAGGAGCGAAGCCAGTACAACACCGCGTGGAATCTTCATTGCAATACCTCGAAAGTCATCAATACCACCCGCCAGCAGGGACAGGCGCCGAACACTTGCCGTTGGAGTCAAAAAAACCGGACTTGTTCCGCACGCGCCGAATCCTCCTACCGTCCCCATAAAAAATTCAGCGGTCCCTGCATCCGATCCCCGCCCCCTTGCGTATATCAAGCACGGACAGAACTTCCTGGCCGACTTCATACCGACAAGGATTCCCCATCATGAAATGCACTTCGATCAAAGCGCCCCTGATTGCCAGCTTGTTGACCCTCGCGTTGTCCGCTGGCCTGGCCCAGGCGGCGAGCATGAGCATGGACCACGACAGTGTGATGGTCGGCGGACAAAGCATGCTGCCGAGCAAGGACATCGTCGACAACGCGGTCAATTCCGCCGACCACACCACCCTCGTCGCCGCCGTGAAGGCCGCCGGACTGGTGCCGACCCTCAAGGGCCAGGGCCCGTTCACCGTCTTCGCCCCGGTCAACTCCGCCTTCGCCGCCCTGCCCGCCGGCACCGTCGACACCCTGCTCAAGCCGGAAAACAAAGGCACCCTGACCCATGTCCTCACCTACCACGTGGTGGCCGGGAAACTCGACATGGCCGAACTGAGCAAGCGCATCAAGGCCGGCGGCGGCAAGACCGAGCTGACCACCGTCGCCGGCGGCAAGTTGTGGGCAATGATGAACGGCCCGCACAACATCGTGATCAAGGATGAGAAAGGCACCACCGCCGACATCACCACCTACGACGTGATGCAATCCAACGGCGTGATCCAGGTGATCGACAAGGTGCTGCTGCCCAAAAGCTGAGACTCGCCACACCGCCACTCTACCTGTAGGAGCCCGCTTGCGGGCAATGGACTCAAGAACGCCGGGGTGTTTCAGGCACCCCGCGTCATCGTTGACCTCCATCGCCAGCAAGCTGGCTCCTACAGGGGCGCGTTGACTGTAATAACTGGTCTATGGCCGAGGCCGTGTGACCTGTGAGGCCCCCCAATGAATGGAACAACCGCGTGCCGTGAACTACCCTCAGGCGGCAACGAGCGCACAGCGCGGCCCATACATCGTCTTTTGATTGTCTGGAGAACACCCATTTCCACCGCCGACGCCGATCAACTCAGGCAGCTGTTGGCCCAGTGCTCACTGGGCAACCGCCGCGCATTCGAGACGCTGTATCGTAGCGTCGCCCCACGCCTGCACGGTGTAGCCCTGCGTTGCCTGGGCCGCGCCGACCTGGCCGAAGAAATCCTCCAGGAGAGCTTCGTGCGCATCTGGAACAACGCTTCGCGTTACGAGGCCCACCTCTCGGCGCCCATGACCTGGATGACCAACATCACCCGTAACCTGGCCATCGATCAGTTGCGCAGGTTCCGCGAGGTGCCCCTGGTCGAGGGCCAGGAAGACAGCCTGGCCGACGACAGCCCCTCGGCCCACGAACTGCTCGACAGCGCCCGGGAGGCCAGTGCCCTGAACCGTTGCCTGGAGACCCTGGAGGGCCCGCAACGCCAGTCGATCACCCTCGCCTACTTCCACGGCCTGTCCTACGCGGAACTGGCCGAACAACTGCCCGCGCCGCTGGGCTCGGTCAAATCCTGGATACGTCGCGGCATGGAACGCCTGCGCAGGTGCCTTGAATCATGAACTACCAGAACCCCCGCCTGCGCCGCGCCCTGGCCGCCGACTATGCCATCGGCGTAATGTCCAAGGCCGCCCGCCGGCGTTTCGAAGCGCTGATGCGCGACGACGCCAAGCTGCGGGCCCAGGTCGCCGAGTGGCAGGAAAACCTGATGGCTTTGACCGAATCGGTGGCTGAACAACCGGTGCCAGATCGGGTGTGGCAAGGCATCGTTGCGCGGATCGATCCGCAACGGCTGCACCTGCCTGAGAAACGGCCGTTCTGGAGTCGGTTGCGCATCCTCGCGGCGGCCTGTTCGCTGTTGCTGGTGGCGGCCCTGGGCGTGTTCTATAACCATGACCCGGTGAGCGCCAGCGCAACCCTGCTCAGCGGCACGCAAACCCCGGCATTGCGGGTCAAGGCCCATGCCGACTACCTGCAAGTGGAACCGCTGAGCCTGGCGGCGGTGACCGCCGACCGCAGCCTGGAATTGTGGGCGATTCCGGTGGGTGGCAAGCCGGTGTCCCTGGGGCTGGTGCCCAAGGAAGGCAAGGGGCGAGTGGAATTGAGCGAAGCACATAAGGCCTTGCTCGGCACCTCGGTGGTGCTGGCGGTCAGCCTTGAGCCGGCGGGCGGGTCACCGACCGGGCAACCGACCGGACCGGTGTTGTACCAGGGGCCGTTGGCGGCGCTCTGAACCCAAAAGCCGCGAGGTCCTTGCAGGATCGGCGGCGTTTCAGACCGACTACTCCGGAAGATATTCAATAGCCGCCTGTACCAGCGGCCGCGCCCATTGTGGTGTGCCCTGCAAGGCAACGGCATCTTCCGGATCCGGGAAAGTGATCTGTCCAGCCACCATCTCCAGAATCAGCACAGGGTCTGGAATATCCTCACCCGGTAAGACGTCGGCGCTGTTATCGAACACCTGCAAGTGCGCCAACAGCGGCATCAAACTGACCAGATTCGCTCGAGAGGATACCCAACGCTCGCGAATTTTCTTTTCCGCAATATCGTGACCACCGACGGACACGCGAAAACGTACCCGTTGCAGGTGCTGCTCCGCGGACGACAATCCGCAAAACAGCATCACCACGTCATGAGTGCGAGCGGCCTGAGCCAGCAAGCGCGCAATCGTGTTACCACCCAGCGTGGTTTCGAACGCGTAGTTACGCCCCTGGAGCAGTGCGGTTTCCAACAGGGAGCGGCCGTGCTCCCAAGCCAGGGCATTGGCCTGAGCAGGATCAATGCCCTGCGAGCCGACCAACTCACGTGCAAAACTATCCGGGTTGAACCAATCCAGCCCGTGTTCAGCCAGGAGCGCACCACCCACGGAGCTTTTACCTGCACCGTTGACACCTGCCAAGACGAAAATGTAAGGACGTCCGCTGGGTAATACTTCACTCATCAGTAGGAGGATCCTGCCTTGGGTCGCTTGCCCAGCTTGCCTTTGGCCGCCAGCAGTGAACGCACGCCAGTGACAGATTCAGGCTGTTGCAGAACCTCCAGGCGGGCATCGAAACGTTGGGTCAACTCCTCCAGAGCCGATTGCTCCCGGGCCTTGTAGGCTTGTACTTCGGCGATCAGTTGCTGATAGGTCTCGGCGGCCAGCAGCACCATTTCCACAGTCGAGTGGTTGGTCACCGCCACAGTGCCGGACTGATGGACCAGACGGACAACGTCGGCCCACTTGTTCTTCACCTGGGAGGCATTCTGGCGGGGCAGATCAAGGAGGTCAGGCAAGGCAATCATGGCATGTGCTCGCAAGCTGAGATGGCCAGCTCACTATAGCAACGCCGAAGCAATCTGGCTATTTTTGCCATATTCAGCTTTTTTCAAGGTTTGTTTCGGCTAGAAGATAGCCGATCCTCAGATCCACCCATCAGAATGACCCGTAACAATTCCCCGCCTTGCGTCCTCAGAAGCCTGCGGCTTATAGTCCGCCGGTCGCCCTGATTGGCGATACGGGTTTGGCGACTCGTTAAACTCCCATGCGAAAGCTCTGTGCTTGTTTGCAGGTGCCTTCGCACCCGCAAAGCCGCTTTATGGCGGCTGTGCGCGGGAGACCTTCGGGTCTGCCGGCTTGGGATGTTTCCGGTTCGCCAACCTGCGTACAGCTGCCACCTTTCGTTTGGCGACGGATGTGTGGTGGCCTCGTCCTAAACTCCCGAGGTTTTACCCATGACTAAATACATACCCCTCACCGCCATCGACTGCCTGATTCCCAGCCTGTTGATCGACGCCGAAAGCCCGACCGACGTGCTCCACGCCAATGCCGCCGCCCGCTTCCTCGCGGCGACACAGATGCTCGAAGCCCTGTCCCACATCGAACTGCACAACGCCAATGACATCGACTTCCAACATATCCTCCAGGTCCCCGCGATGGTCATGCGCGATGGCTGCGACCTGATGGATGTACTGGGCTGGCGGCTACGGGCCTGATCGCAGAATATGCAACGAAACAAAACTGTAGGAGCAGGGCTTGTCGGATCGCCGCACCGCCGCGAAGAGGCCCTTGAGATCGCTAAAAGCTTCGCGGGCAAGCCCTGCTCCTACAGAAACGATGTGCTGCCAACGACCGTGTACCACCGGGATATCGGCCAGAAAGCCCGTCTGTTCCAACTGAATTTCACCCACTAAAAAGGGCGACCGAAGTCGCCCTTTTTCCGTCTTGCCCTTTACTGCTTACGCCGCGCTGAACAGCTTGTGCGGGTCAATCACGAACTTCTTCGGCACGCCCGCATCGAACTCGCCGTAACCCTTCGGTGCGTCATCCAGACTGATGACCTGCACACCGACGATCTCGGCGATATTGATCCGATCCCACATGATCGCCTGCATCAGCTGGCGGTTGTACTTCATCACCGGGGTCTGGCCGGTGTGGAAGCTGTGGGACTTGGCCCAACCGAGGCCGAAGCGGATGCTCAGGCTGCCCATTTTCGCGGCAGCATCCACCGCACCCGGGTCTTCAGTCACATACAGGCCCGGAATACCGATCTTGCCCGCCACCCGGACTACGCCCATCAGCGAGTTGAGCACGGTGGCCGGAGCCTCGTGTTTCACGCCTTCATGGCCGTGACCACGGGCTTCGAAGCCCACGGCATCGACGGCGCAATCCACTTCAGGTTCGCCCAACAGCGCGGCGATCTGTTCGTGCAGCGGGGTGTCCTTGGACAGGTCGGCGATTTCGAAACCCTGGGCCTTGGCGTGGGCCAGGCGGATCGGGTTGACGTCACCGATGATCACCACCGCCGCGCCCAGCAGGCGCGCCGAAGCCGCCGCCGCGAGGCCGACCGGACCGGCACCGGCGATGTATACGGTGCTGCCTGGACCAACACCCGCGGTGACCGCGCCGTGGTAGCCGGTAGGCAGGATGTCGGAGAGGCAGGTCAGGTCGCGGATCTTCTCCATGGCCTTGTCGCGATCCGGCAGCTTGAGCAGGTTAAAGTCGGCGTACGGCACCAGCACGTATTCAGCCTGGCCGCCGGTCCAGTCGCCCATGTCGACATAACCGTAGGCACCGCCGGCACGGGCCGGGTTGACGGTCAGGCAGACGCCGGTGTGTTGCTCCTTGCAGGAACGGCAGCGCCCGCAAGCTACGTTGAAAGGGACCGAGACCAGGTCGCCGAGTTTCAGGTTCTCGACGTCGCTGCCCTTCTCGATCACTTCACCGGTGATTTCATGACCCAGGACCAGGCCGGTCTGGGCAGTGGTACGGCCACGGACCATATGCTGGTCCGAACCACAGATGTTGGTGGAGACAACGCGCAGGATGACACCGTGCTCAATCTTCCTGCCGCGTGGGTCCTGCATTTTCGGATAGTCGATTTTCTGCACCTCGACCTTGCCATTGCCGAGATACACCACACCACGATTGCCAGACATGCTTTCACCTCGCTGTTGTTTTTATGTAGCAACACGTTGCCAGGGGGCAGCGCGTAGATTGCTCGGGTTATTGCCTGTGGTTGTTGCGTTGTTCTTGCAGACCTCATCGCCGGCAAGCCGGCTCCTACAGGGGTATTGCTTCACGGCAGGCACCGCGTCCTCTGTGGGAAATTGCCCGGGTTATTGCTTGTGGTTGTTGCGTTGTTCTTACGGGCCTCTTCGCGGGCAAGCTCCGCTCCCACAGTGGCCCGCGTTGCCTGGGCGTTACCCGGTCAATTGTGGGAGCGGAGCTTGTCGGATCGCCGCACCGCCGCGAAGGTCGTAAAACGACCGTTCTTCAGAGCACCACCGTCCTGTTGGCGTTCAGAAAGACCCGCCGCTCAATGTGATACCCCACCGCTCGCGCCAACGTCAGCCCTTCGATATCGCGGCCCTTGGCGATCAGGTCCTCGGGGTAATGACTGTGGTCCACCGCTTCCACGCCCTGGGCGATGATCGGGCCTTCGTCCAGGTCGTTGTTGATGTAGTGCGCAGTGGCGCCCACCAGTTTCACGCCCTTGTTGTAGGCCTGGTGATAAGGCTTGGCGCCCTTGAAACCAGGCAGCAACGAGTGGTGGATATTGATGGCCTTGCCGTCAAGCTTGCGGCACAGCTCGGGCGAGAGCACCTGCATATAGCGGGCGAGAATCACCAGCTCCGCACCGGACTCCTCGATCACCTGCCAGACCTGGCGTTCCTGGCCCGGCTTGTCATTCGGGTCCAGCGGGAAATGGTAGTAGGGAATCTGGTGCCAGTCGGCCAGGGGCTTGAGGTCCGGGTGGTTGGAGACCACGGCGGCCACGTCCATGGACAATTGGCCGATGCGCTGGCGGTAGAGCAGGTCGTTGAGGCAGTGATCAGCCTTGGAGACCATGATCACCACTTTCGGCCGGTAGTTCGGCGCGGTCAGTTCGAACAGCATGCCGAAGGACTCGCCGCGCAGGGCGAGGCCGGCGCGGAAGGCCAGTTCGTCGAAACCGTCGGGCTGGCGAAACTCCACGCGAATGAAGAAACGCCCCGAGAGGCGGTCATCGAACGAGTGGTGCTCGGTGACGTAGCAGCCCTGCTCGAACAGATAGCGGGTCACCGCATCCACCGTGCCGAGCACGCTGGGGCAGTCGGCGGTCAAAATCCATGTATCGGGGGCGCGGCTCATTGCTTGACTCCTGTTCGTGAGGGGCAACCGCCAAGCGGTTGATCGCGAGCCTCTTGGTAGAGAGCTCCAGGCAATCCTTACCCTTGTATACGACACCAAACCCTGTAGGAGCCAGCTTGCTGGCGATGGAGGCCAACGATAACGCTGGGCGCCTGAAACACTGCGGCGCCCGTGAATCCATCGCCAGCAAGCTGGCTCCTACAGATCACACAAAACCTCAGGCCTGGACGCTGAGACCGTACTCGGCCGCCGCATCCTGCAACCACAACCACCAGTAATCCGAAAAGCTGCGACGGATCACCAGCTCCCAGGTGTCTTCGGCGGTGTGGCGGATCATCAGTTGCGACTTGGCGAACACCGTCCCGACGGCCTTACCCACAGGGAAGCTGTTCGGGTGCACGTCATAGCTGGTGGACTTCATCAGCACCTGGCGCACGTTCGGACCGCTCAGCTCCAGCAGTTGCTGGCCGCCGCTGACATTGACGATAGCGATATGCAGGTCGCCCAGGGCTTCGCGCAGCGCCTTCTCGGCAGCGAACTCTTCGCCGCTCGGGACGATCAGCAGCCACTCGTCAGGGCCAAGCCATTGCAGGCTGGTATCGCCCTTGGCAACCACGGTCAGTGCCACGGGCAGTTCCAGGCCCAGGGCCTTGTGCACGCCGGCGGCGAAGGCCGCGTCATGGCCATCGCCACGAATGGTCAGGTGACCGAGCAATTTCTTTTCCCGCACGGTGACACCGGCGTTCTTGCGGCCTTTACCCACCAGGCTGGCGAGGTCGGCATGGTGCAACGACGACTCGGCCTTGGCCCCGGAAGTCGGGCGTTGTTGGTAAACGTTGGCTGTGGTCATGTGAAACACCTGTGTTGAATTCTGTCTTTGCGGTTGTCCGTGGACCCTGTGGTGACTGTGCTGCCGTCATCGCCAGCAAGCCGGCTCCTACAGAAGTCCGCGTCCGACCTCAATTCTGTGCCTTACCGAAACCTGTAGGAGCCGGCTTGCTGGCGATCCGTACAACGCGGTGCCCGGATCGCCGGCAAACCCTCTCCCACAAGGAGCACCTCAGATGTTCTGGCGATCACCCTTCGGATCGAAGAACACCGAAGAAACGATTTCCGCCTCGATCACGCTGCCATCGGCCAGCGGTGCGAACACCCGCTCGCCCATGCGCTTCAGCCCGCCCTTGACCACAGCCATGGCAAACGAATAGCCAAGGGAGTTGTGGGCATAGCTGGAGGTCACGTGACCGACCATCTTCATCGGGATCGTCTGCTTGGTGTCGAACACCAGCTGGGCCCCTTCCGGCAGCCACTTGGTCGGATCGATCGGCTTGAGCCCGACCAACTGCTTGCGCTCTTCACGCACGCAGTCTTCACGGTTCATCCCGCGCCAGCCGATCCAGGAGAACGGCTTGGTCCGGCCGACACACCAGCCCATGTTCAGGTCGTCCGGGGTCATCGAGCCGTCCGTGTCCTGGCCGACGATGATGAAACCCTTCTCGGCCCGCAGCACGTGCATGGTCTCGGTACCGTACGGGGTCAGGTTGTACTGCTTGCCCGCCTCGACGATTTTCTCCAGCACACCCATGGCGTAGTCGGCCTGGACGTTGACCTCATAGGACAGCTCGCCGGTAAAGGAGATCCGGAACACCCGCGCCGGCACACCGCCGACCAGGCCTTCTTTCCAGGTCATGAACGGGAACGCGTCCTTGTCCAGGTCGATGTCGGTCACTTCGCTGAGCAGCTTGCGGCTGTTCGGCCCGGACAGGGTCATGGTCGCCCAGTGGTCGGTCACGGAGGTGAAGTACACCTTCATGTTCGGCCATTCGGTCTGGTGGTAGAGCTCCAGCCACTGCAGGACGCGAGCCGCGCCACCGGTGGTGGTGGTCATCAGGAAGTGGTTGTCGGCCAGACAGGCGGTGACGCCGTCGTCGAACACCATGCCGTCTTCCTTGCACATCAAGCCGTAGCGCGCCTTGCCCACGTCGAGCTTGGTCCAGGCGTTGGTGTAGATACGGTTGAGGAATTCACGGGCGTCCGGGCCCTGGATATCGATCTTGCCCAGGGTCGAGGCGTCGAGCAGGCCGACGCTGTCACGCACGGCCTTGCACTCACGCTTGACCGCCGCATGCAGGTCTTCGCCGTTGCGCGGGAAGTACCATGGACGTTTCCATTGACCCACGTCCTCGAACTCGGCGCGCTGCTTAACATGCCAGGCCTGCAAGGCGGTGTAGCGCACCGGCTCGAAGATATGCCCGCAGTGACGGCCGGCGACCGCGCCGAAAGTCACCGGCGTGTAGTTCGGACGGAACATGGTGGTGCCCATCTGCGGGATGGTCACGTTCAACGAACGGGCGGCGATGGCCAGACCGTTGACGTTGCCCAGCTTGCCCTGGTCGGTGCCGAAGCCCAGCGCGGTGTAGCGCTTGACGTGTTCGACCGACTCGAAGCCCTCGCGAGTCGCCAGTTCGATGGCGGCGGCGGTGACGTCGTTCTGCAGGTCGACGAATTGCTTCGGCGCCCGTGCGGTAGCTTTTTCATGGGGCACCTGGAACAGCGCCAGGGTCGGCTCTTCCAGACGCGACAGGGCTTTGGGCAGCACGCCTTCGACCGCCTTGAAACCGGCTTCGTTGGCCGCGCGAACGCCACCTTCAAAACCGTCGGCCAAGGCATCGGCCAAGCCGTAGACGCCGTTGATACCGCCGACGCACACGCGTTTCTGCGGTGCTTCGCCCGGTACGAAACCGAGGATATCTTCACGCCAGGTCGGTTTGCCGCCCAGGTGCGAGGCCAGGTGGACCACCGGGCTGTAGCCGCCGGAGCTTGCTACCAGATCGCAGTCCAGCCATTCGCCAGGACTGGTGACTTTATGCGCTTTGACGTCGATGGCGGCAATGCGCGCCGCAGTGACGTGCTTGCTACCACGAGCTTCGATCACGGCGCTGCCGGTGAGGATACGAATCCCCTTGGCCCGTGCTTCTTCCACCAGTGCGCCGCGCGGGTTGCTGCGGGCATCGGCGATAGCCACCACTTGCAGGCTGGCATCAAGCCAGTCCAAAGCCACGCGATAGGCGTGATCGTTGTTGGTGCTCAGCACCAGCTTCTTGCCCGGGGCCACGCCGTAACGGCGGACGTAGGTCGAAACGGCACCGGCGAGCATGTTGCCCGGTACGTCGTTGTTGCCGTAGACCAGCGGACGCTCATGGGTACCGGTGGCCAGGACCACGCGCTTGGCGCGGACCCGGTGGATACGCTGGCGCACCTGGCCGATCGGCGCACGGTCACCGAGGTGATCGGTGAGGCGCTCGTGAATGGTCAGGAAGTTGTGGTCGTGGTAGCCGTTGACGGTGGCGCGCGGCAACAGCAGCACGTCCGGCAGGCCTTTCAATTCGGCGATAACGCTGGCGACCCACTCGGCCGCCGGCTTGCCATCGAGGCTTTCGCGCGAATCGAGCAGGCTGCCGCCGAACTCTTCCTGTTCATCGGCCAGGATCACCCGCGCACCGCTGCGCGCGGCGGCCAGTGCGGCGGCCAGACCGGCAGGGCCGGCACCGACGATCAGCACGTCGCAGTGCTGGTTCATGTAGTCGTAGGTGTCCGGATCGTTCTCGGTCGGCGAGCGACCGAGGCCCGCGGCCTTGCGGATGTACTTCTCGTAGGTCATCCAGAACGACTGCGGGTACATGAAGGTCTTGTAGTAGAAGCCCGGTGGCATCAGCTTGCCGCCGACCTTGCCGAGAATCCCCATCATGTCGTTGTTGACGCTCGGCCAGCCGTTGGTGCTGGTGGCCACCAGGCCCTGATACAGCGCTTGCTGGGTGGCGCGCACGTTGGGGATCTGGGTCGCTTCGGTGGCGCCGAGTTGCAGGACCGCGTTCGGCTCTTCGGCACCGGCGGCAAAGATGCCCCGTGGCCGGGAATACTTGAAGCTGCGACCGACGATATCCACACCGTTGGCCAGCAACGCGGCGGCCAGGGTGTCGCCTTCAAAGCCCTTGTAGACCTGGCCGTTGAAGGTGAAGCTCAAGACTTTGTTGCGGTCGATCCGACCACCGTTGGACAGGCGATTGACCTGGCTCATACCTTCTCTCCCACAGCCGCGCCGGGCACTTTCGAACTGTCTGCTTTAGCGGTGAATTGCGGCTTCTCGCCAATCTTGTAGCTTTCGAGAATCTCGTAGGTAACGGTGTCGCGGGTCACGTTGAAATACTGACGGCAACCGGCAACGTGGTCCCACAACTCGTGGTGCAGGCCGCGGGGGTTATCGCGGAAGAACATGTAGTCGCCCCACTGCTCGTCGGTGCAGGTGCCCGGGTCCAGTGGACGCGGGATATGCGCCTGGCCGGAAGCGTGGAATTCCTCTTCGGAGCGCAGCTCGCCGCAATGAGGACAGAAGATATGCAACATAGGGATTTCTCCTGTTAGTGGGCGACCGCAGCAGCACCGTGTTCGTCGATCAACGCACCGTTGTGGAAACGGTCGATGGAGAAGGGAGCGGCCAACGGGTGCATTTCACCCTTGGCCAGGCTCGCGGCAAACACGTTGCCCGAGCCAGGGGTAGCCTTGAAGCCGCCGGTGCCCCAACCGCAGTTGAAGAACATGTTCGGGACCGGGGTTTTCGAAATGATCGGGCAGGCATCCGGGGTGGTGTCGACGATGCCGCCCCACTGGCGGTTCATGCGCACACGGGACAAGACCGGGAACATCTCGACGATGGCCTGGATGGTGTGCTCGATCACCGGGTACGAACCACGCTGGCCGTAACCGTTGTAGCCGTCGATACCGGCACCGATCACCAGGTCGCCCTTGTCGGACTGGCTGATGTAACCGTGCACGGCGTTGGACATGATCACGCTGTCGATGATCGGCTTGATCGGCTCGGACACCAGCGCTTGCAGCGGGTGCGATTCGATCGGCAGGCGGAAACCGGCCAGCTTGGCCATATGCCCGGAGTTACCGGCGGTGACCACGCCGACGCGCTTGGCGCCGATAAAGCCCTTGTTGGTTTCGACACCGATGCACACGCCGTTTTCCTTGCGGAAGCCGATCACTTCGGTCTGCTGGATCAGGTCGACGCCGAGGGCGTCGGCCGCACGGGCGAAGCCCCAGGCCACGGCATCGTGACGGGCCACGCCGCCGCGACGCTGGACGGTGGCGCCCATCACCGGGTAACGGGCGTTCTTCGAGCAGTCCAGGTACGGAATCTCGTCCGCCACCTGCTGGGCGTTGAGCAGTTCGCCGTCGACGCCATTGAGGCGGTTGGCGCTGACCCGACGCTCCGAATCACGGATGTCCTGCAGGGTGTGGCAGAGGTTGTAGACGCCGCGCTGGGAGAACATCACGTTGTAGTTCAGGTCCTGGGACAGGCCTTCCCACAATTTCATCGCGTGTTCGTACAGGTGCGCCGATTCGTCCCACAGGTAGTTGGAACGCACGATAGTGGTGTTACGGGCGGTGTTGCCGCCGCCCAACCAGCCCTTCTCGACCACGGCCACGTTGGTGATGCCGTGTTCCTTGGCCAGGTAGTAGGCGGTCGCCAGACCATGCCCGCCGCCGCCGACGATGACCACGTCATAGACCTTTTTCGGGGTCGGCGTGCGCCACATTTTCTGCCAATTTTCGTGATGGCTGAGAGAGTGCTTGAAGAGGCCGAAGCCCGAATAGCGTTGCATAGTCATTTACTCCAAAACCGCTCTCAGCGATAAACCGGGAAATCCGCGCACAGGGCTGTCACGTGCTTGGCGACGTTCGCTTCGACATCGGCGTCGCCGAGGTTGTCGAGGATGTCGCAGATCCAGCCGGCCAGCTCGACGCACTGGGTCACTTTGAACCCACGCGTGGTGACGGCCGGGGTGCCGATGCGCAGACCGGAAGTGACAAACGGCGACTGTGGATCGTTCGGCACGGCGTTCTTGTTCACGGTGATATGGGCACGGCCCAGGGCGGCATCGGCCTCTTTGCCGGTCAGGCCCTGACGGATCAGGCTGACCAGGAACAGGTGGTTGTCGGTACCGCCGGACACTACATCGTAGCCGCGTTTGATAAATACGCCCGCCATGGCCTGGGCGTTATCGATCACTTGCTGCTGGTAGACCTTGAAGCTCGGCTCCAGGGCTTCCTTGAAGCTCACGGCCTTGGCGGCGATCACGTGCATCAGCGGGCCGCCCTGGCCGCCGGGGAATACCGCGGCGTTGAATTTCTTTTCCAGTTCTTCGTTGGCCTTGGCCAGGATCAGGCCGCCACGGGGACCGCGCAGGGTCTTGTGGGTGGTGGTGGTGACCACGTCGGCGTAGGGCAGCGGGTTCGGGTACAGGCCAGCAGCGACCAGACCGGCCACGTGGGCCATGTCGACGAAGAAGTAGGCACCTACCTTGTCGGCAATTTCACGGAAGCGTGGGAAATCGAGGGTTTTCGAGTAGGCCGAAAAACCGGCGATGATCATTTTCGGCTTGTGCTCGACGGCCAGGCGCTCGACTTCGTCGTAGTCGATCAAGCCGGTGGTGGTGTCGATGCCGTACTGCACAGCATTGTAGAGTTTGCCGGAGAAGCTGACCTTGGCGCCGTGGGTCAGGTGACCGCCGTGGGCCAGGCTCATGCCCAGCACGGTGTCGCCGGCGTTGAGCAGAGCCAGGTAGACCGCGGCGTTGGCCTGGGAACCGGAGTGCGGCTGGACGTTGACGTAATCGGCGCCGAACAGTTGCTTGGCGCGTTCGATGGCCAGGGCCTCGACCTTGTCCACGTGTTCGCAACCGCCGTAGTAGCGCTTGCCCGGATAACCTTCGGCGTATTTGTTGGTCAGGCCGCTGCCCTGGGCCTGCATGACGCGCTTGCTGGTGTAGTTTTCCGACGCGATCAGCTCGATATGATCTTCCTGGCGCTGCTCCTCGGCATTCATGGCCGCCATCAGTGCATCGTCATAACCCTGGATCTGGTCTTGCTTGCTGAACATCGCGTCTCTCCCAGCGGCGGCGGTGCGCCATTTTTATCAGTGGGGCCGTTGCCTGACGGCAGTGCCCTTTGAATGCGATGGTAGGGCCGACGCAGACCGATCAAATGCCTATGGACGCCACGCAAAGGTGCGTTTACGACATGGCTTGGCGCGCTGAGATAGTCGAGGGCCGAACAGCGTCTGGAACAGGGATATTGAAAACGCCACAACCCCTGTAGGAGCTGGGCTTGCCCGTGAAGAGGCCGGTGCGGGCTATCCGAAAGATCGGGTTGATAATACCGTCGCCTTCGCGGGCAAGCCGGAACGCCGGACCGCCTGCTCCTACAAGGACAGCGTCAACCTTTCGATCTATAGAGGCTTTTCCTACGGAAACTGTGCCTGTGCGATAAGGTCAATTCTGGTTACAGTGCGCACCATAATCGTTCACAAGGACCGGGCCATGACCGACAAGAGCCAACAATTCGCCAGCGACAACTATTCCGGTATCTGCCCCGAGGCCTGGGCCGCCATGGAACAGGCCAACCACGGCCACCAGCGCGCCTACGGCGACGACGAATGGACCCAGCGCGCCGCCGACGGCTTCCGCCAGCTGTTCGAAACCGACAGTGAAGTGTTCTTCGCCTTCAACGGCACCGCGGCCAACTCCCTGGCCCTGTCGTCGTTGTGCCAGAGCTACCACAGCGTGATCTGCTCGGAGACCGCCCACGTCGAGACCGACGAGTGCGGCGCGCCGGAGTTTTTCTCCAACGGCTCCAAGCTGCTCACCGCGCGCACCGAAAACGGCAAGCTGACCCCGGACTCGATCCGCGAAATTGCCCTCAAGCGCCAGGACATCCACTACCCCAAGCCGCGCGTGGTGACCCTGACTCAAGCGACCGAAGTCGGCAGCGTCTACACCCCGGATGAAATCCGCGCCATCAGCGCCACTTGCAAGGAACTCGGCCTGCACCTGCACATGGACGGCGCGCGGTTCTCCAATGCCTGCGCCTACCTCGGCTGCACCCCGGCCGAACTGACCTGGAAGGCCGGCGTCGACGTGCTGTGCTTCGGCGGCACGAAAAACGGCATGGCGGTGGGTGAAGCGATCCTGTTCTTCAATCACGACCTGGCGGTGGATTTCGACTATCGCTGCAAGCAGGCCGGGCAGTTGGCCTCGAAAATGCGCTTTCTCTCGGCGCCCTGGGTCGGCCTGCTGGAAAACGACGCCTGGCTCAAGCACGCACGCCACGCCAACCACTGCGCGCAGTTGCTCAGCAGCCTGGTCAAGGATATTCCCGGTGTGGAACTGATGTTCCCGGTGGAGGCCAATGGCGTGTTCCTGCAACTGTCAGAATCGGCCATCGCCGCGCTGACTGCCAAGGGCTGGCGCTTCTACACCTTCATCGGCAAGGGCGGCGCGCGCTTCATGTGCTCGTGGGACACCGAGGAAGCACGGGTACGGGAACTGGCGGCGGATATTCGGGAAGTCATGTCGATCTGACCCGACCGCTTTTAATCGCGCTTTATCTTAAGATAAAGCGCGATATATCAGGTCGACCTCTTCAACCCACAGACACACCAGTTTTTTTATAACCTTTAATAATAAAACCCTCTCCTCTGATCGGCGATGGAAATAATCCATCTCCAAATACTCAGCCGTAAAAAATAAAACCTATAAAAAACAATCTCTACTCTCCGCCATATCACCTCAAGTTCGAGAACATAAAAGCCCTGCCACGTCTACTGTCAGTTCTGACAGTAGACGCTGTCCCGCACGTCAAAATAATATCGGTGCGACCTTGAGCGATGAGACAGGCAGTGAGCGCTCGGCAGTATCGATTAAGGCATAGGAAATAACCCTACCTGGAATAAATAATTGAGGTTACTTGCCATGCCACAACCACTAGAAATTCTGATTTTCTTCGACAATCTTCCGCAATTTGAAGTTCCAACCAATGAAGCGCACCGTGAGATTCTTGTTAGCGCACAGGTCGGTGATTATATCGCCGTACGTATTAACGGTCAGAATCACCATGGAAATGTAACCGAGAAGGCTCTCCTGCAAAATCTAAGTTTCAGTTGGGATCTTGTTTTATTCGTACAAACATCTCCAACACCAACCCATATTGAGACACTTCTAAAACGCCCAGCCTGAATGCCATAGCCCTGGTGCCGGGTATGCCGGGTTCATTTATCCAAGGGAGGTCGTCAATACGGCTCACCGGTTCAACACGGATAAATGAACCCTCCATATAAGCGGGCCTTGATCGCCGTCAACGTTCCCTATTCGGCCCAAGACAGCCAATACGGCCCCCACGAAACTATCCCGGCTGCCCCACTGACCGCGCAATCACATCGACCGTGGCGTTGACCTGCTCTTGATAACGGTCGAGCTCCTCACGGTGACGCTGCTGTGCTTCGATCTGCTGCGAACACAGGTTCAACGCCGCCAATACCAGCAGCTTGTCGCCGATCAGCGTGGGGAACTTCTTCTTGGTGTCGGCCAACGCCGCCCGGAGCATTACCGTCGCGTCCTGCAAGGTCCGCTCCTGGCCGGCGGGGGCCTTGATCGAGTACTCCTCGCCGAGGATCGAGATGACGGTCACCCCATCGCTGCTGGTTCTCATGCGCTCACGGGACCTGCGCTGACACGCTCGACCAGCGCCTGGATACGGGCGGCGGTGGCGCCGTGCTTTTCTTCCTGTTCCATCAGGCTCAGTTGCAGGCTTTCGTTTTCGTCCTTGGCCTGGGCCAGCTCGGTGCTCAGCGCGGTATTGGCGGCCAACAGTTCCTGTTTTTGCTGAACCAGCTCGCTGACCAGTTGTTCCAATTGACTCAGGGAAGCTTCCAACATTTTCTTGATCTCTCGGGCAGTTTCAAAGGGCGCGTACGATAAAGAAAAGCCCCCCTGTTTGCCAGGGGAAAACTGTCGCAAAGCCTTGATTTTCCTGGCGGGGTGCTTTTCCTGGAACCTTAGGGACTGCGATTGCCAGGACATGTTCCCCACCCCCTGTCGGAAACCTCCGCCTGCGACAAATACGCGCAGGGGCTTAAGACTTTAGTCGAATGACCGATAGGTCATTCAGACACGCCTTAAAAGTCGCACGGAATGCGCCCTCCTCTCAGGTAGCCACCATGTCCCTACGCAACATGAACATCGCCCCGCGCGCCTTCCTCAGCTTCTCCCTGATCGGCGCGCTGATGCTGATCCTGGGGATATTTGCCCTGAACCAGATGAGCAAGATCCGTGGCGCCGCCGAAGAGCTCAGTACCAACAGCGTGCCGAGCATCAAGAGCCTCGACGACCTCACCCAACTGACCCTGCGCCTGCGGGTGCTGTCCTATCGCCTGGTGACCAACCGCGCGCCCGACGAGCAACAGAAAATCCTCGACCTGTTCACCCTGCGCAACCAGCAGATCGGCAAGGCCCAGGCCATCTACGAAAAACTGATCAGCAGCCCTGAAGAGCGCGTGGCCTACGACCGCTATGTGCAGGTGCTCGGCCAGTACCGCCAGCTTGAAGATCGGATGAAAAGCCTGTCGCGCAACAATCAGGTCACTGAACTGGCAGCCCTGATCAACAGCGACTTGCTGGCCAACTCCGAACAGGTCAACACCGTGCTCACCAAGCTGGTGGAGATCAATACCCAGCAGACCGACGACACCCATCAACAAGCCGCCGACCAATACGCCTCGGCGTTCAATATGGTGGTGGGCTTGCTGCTGGCCGCCACCGGCCTGACCCTCCTGCTCGCCTGGTTGCTGACCAACAGCATCACCCACCCTATCGCCGACGCCCTGACCGCCGCCGAGCAGATCGCCGAAGGCGACCTGACCCGGCCGATCAAGGTCGAGGGCAACGACGAAGCCGGGCGCCTGTTGCAGGCCATGGTCAAGATGCAGCAGAAACTGCGCGACACCCTGCAACGGATTTCCGGTTCCGCGACCCAGCTGGCTTCGGCGGCGGAAGAGCTGAACGCCGTCACCGACGAAAGCGCCAAGGGCCTGGTACGGCAGAACAACGAGATCGAACAGGCCGCCACGGCGGTCAATGAAATGACCAGCGCCGTGGAAGAAGTCGCGCGCAATGCCGTGAGCACTTCCGAAGCGTCGAAGAACGCCACCGCCTCGGCCGGCGACGGTCGTGACCTGGTGCAGGAAACCGTCGGCGCCATCGAACGCATGAGCAGCGATGTGCAAAGCACCGCAACGCTGATCGGTAACCTGGCCAAGGAATCCCAGGATATCGGCAAGGTACTGGATGTGATCCGCGGGCTGGCCGACCAGACCAACCTGCTGGCCTTGAACGCGGCGATTGAAGCGGCACGGGCCGGGGAAGCCGGGCGTGGTTTTGCCGTGGTGGCGGATGAGGTTCGTGCCCTGGCGCACCGGACCCAGCAGTCCACCAGCGAAATCGAGCGGATGATCGGCAGTATCCAGGGCGGGACCGAGCAGGCGGTGGATTCGATGCGCAACAGCACCGAGCGGGCGGAGTCGACCTTAAATATCGCCAAGGGCGCGGGGATGGCGCTGGATACCATCAATACGGCCATCGTCGAGATCAACGAGCGCAATCTGGTGATCGCCAGTGCCGCGGAAGAGCAGGCTCAGGTGGCCCGCGAGGTGGATCGCAACCTGGTGAATATCCGCGATCTGTCGGTGCAATCGGCGACCGGGGCAAACCAGACCAGCGCCGCGAGCAATGAGCTGTCGCGCCTGGCGGTGGATTTGAACAGCATGGTGGCGCGGTTCAGTCTGTAAACCTCAAGACCCAAGCGATTATCCGGTTCACGCGGACTGTAGGAGCAGGGCTTGCCCGCGAAGCTTTTGGCGGTCTTACGGGCCTCTTCGCTGCGATGCGGCGTCCCGACAAGCCATGCTCCTACAGGGGCCGTGTTCGGCCTTAACATTAGGGCAAGCCCCCTCGCCACAAGGGGACCGCGGTGCTTCAGTTAATACTCGATCCGCACATCACCCTTCGGCACGCTGCAGCACGACAGGATATAACCCTCGGCCACATCGTCGTCGGTGATCCCGCCGTTGTGCTCCATCTCCACTTCGCCGCCCAGCTTCAGCACCTTGCAGGTCCCGCAGATGCCCATGCCGCAGGCCTTGGGAATCATCAGGCCAAGCTTGGCCGCCGCCGCGTGCACGGTTTCCCCCGGTGCCACGCGAATGCTCTTGCCAGTCGCGGTGAACTCCACCTGATGCAGATCCGCCGCATCCACTTCCGGTGCCTCTGCAGCCTGTTCGGCCTGTTCCACCGCGTCGGCACGAGCCTCCGGCGGCGTCGCACCGAACGACTCTTCGTGGTAGCGGCTCATATCGAACCCGGCCGCTTCCAGCAAACGCTTCACCGCGTTCATATACGGCGTCGGCCCGCAGCAGAACACCTCACGTTCCAGGAAGTCCGGCGCCATCAACTCCAGCATCTTGTGGTTCAGATAACCGCGATAACCGGCCCACGGCTCGCCCAAACCATGCTTTTCACAAATCAGGTGCAGGCTGAAGTTATCGATCCGCGAGGCCATATGCTCCAGCTCGCGGTGATAGATGATGTCCTTGGGCGAACGGGCGCTGTGGATAAACACCATGTCGACATTGCCGTTGGTATCGTAGAACCAGCGGGCCATGGACATCACCGGGGTGATACCGACGCCGCCACTCAGGTACAGCACCTTGGGGCTCGGGAAGTCGATGGCGTTGAACAGCCCCACCGGACCGTGCACCGCCAGCTCCTGGCCTTCGTGCAGGGTATCGTGCAACCAGTTGGAAACCTTGCCGCCGGGCACGCGCTTGATGGTCACCGAAAAGCTGTAGGGCACCGAGGGCGAGCTGGAAATGGTGTAGGAACGCATGATCGGCTCACCTTCGATTTCCAGCTCCAGGGTGACAAACTGCCCCGGCTTGAAAAAGAACATGATCGGCTGGTCAGCCATGAAGCAGAAGGTGCGCACATCCCAGGTTTCCTGGATGACCTTCACGCAGCGCACGATATGCCGACCGTTGGCCCAGGTCTGGGTTGTTACCGGATTGAGGAAGTTGTTCGACATATTGTTCTCCACCGCCGACTGTCGGCTCTATGTTGGCGATTCTGCGCAAGGGTCGAAGCGACCATTTACCTATCCGCGACATTGGCATGCTTATCGCGACCAGCCCGCAACGACCGGGGGTTGCGCGTCGGGAACGGATTCGGCCATGTCGCCCATGGATAAGGTTCATGTCGCTGCCAGCCGCACACTCCATCGCAAATGATCCAATGTATTTCCGTACTTGCGTGCTAACCGTATCAGCCACTATTCGCCGGCCACACCGCATGGCCATGAGGACTAAATCGATGGACGTCACCGCAACCCTGAGCCTGGGCGATCCGCTGGAACCCGCACGCAAGGCCACCGCGCAAATGCTGCAAGAGCGCGAACGCACCTTCTCCCTGCCGCAACCGTTCTACTCCGATGAGCGGCTGTTCGAAATCGATATGCAGGAAATCTTTCAGAAAGAGTGGTTGATCGCCGGCATGACCTGCGAAATCCCGACCAAGGGCAACTACATGACCCTGCAGATCGGCAAGAACCCGATCATCGTGATTCGCGGCGCCGACGGCGTGGTCCACGCCTTCCATAACGTCTGCCGCCACCGCGGTTCGCGGTTGTGCACCAGCGACAAGGGCAAGGTCGCCAAGCTGGTCTGCCACTACCACCAGTGGACCTACGAACTGGACGGGCGCCTGCTGTTCGCCGGCACCGAGATGGGCGCCGACTTCGACATGAAGCAGTACGGCCTCAAGCCGGTGCACGTGAAAACCTCCGGCGGCTACATCTTCATCAGCCTGGCGGAAAACCCGCCCGCCATCGATGAGTTCCTGACGACCCTGAACCACTACATGGAACCCTACGACATGGAAAACACCAAGGTGGCGGTGCAAACCACCTTGATGGAGAAGGCCAACTGGAAGCTGGTGCTGGAAAACAACCGCGAGTGCTACCACTGCGGCGGCTCCCACCCGGAACTGCTGAAGACCCTGCTGGAATGGGACGACGTCACCGACCCGCGGGCCGACCAGAAATTCAAGGACCACGTGGCCGAATGCACCGTGGCCTGGGAAGCCGAGAAGATCCCTTACGCCCACGCCAGCTTCGGCCTGCGTAACCGGATCGTGCGCATGCCGCTGCTCAAGGGCACCGTGTCCATGACCATGGACGGCCAGCAGGGCTGCAAGAAGCTGATGGGCCGGATCAAGAACCCGGATTTGGGGTCGATGCGCATCCTGCACCTGCCGCACTCGTGGAACCACTGCATGGGCGATCACATCATCGTGTTCACCGTGTGGCCGATCAGCGCCCAGGAAACCATGGTGACCACCAAGTGGCTGGTACACAAGGATGCGGTCGAAGGCGTGGACTATGACGTGGCGCGCATGCGTGAAGTCTGGGATGCGACCAACGACCAGGACCGTCGCCTGGCCGAGGAAAACCAGCGCGGTATCAACTCCACGGCCTACCAGCCAGGGCCGTACTCGAAGACCTATGAGTTTGGCGTGGTCAACTTTGTGGATTGGTACAGCGAGCGGCTGTTGAGCAACCTGGGGGCCGAGCCTGCGCCGTACCTCAAGGGTGTGCCGGTGCACGGCTAAGAGCAAAAGCTTCGCGGGCAAGCCCTGCTCCTACAAATTGACGTCGTTCACTGCATTTGTGCACGACACCGACCTGTAGGAGCTGGGCTTGTCGGATCGCCGCACCGCCGCGAAGACGCCAGTACAGTCACCACAGATCTACCCGTGAGACGCCCACCTCACCGACCCATCCTCGCCAATAAACTCCTCGATAATATTCTCCCCGCTCAACCGCACCTTCACATACCCATTGAGCACCCGCTCCGGGTATTCGTCGTCCATGGCATTCTGCACTTCGGAAAACAGCACCCGCTCATTGCCATCCAGCTCGCTGGTCACGCCATAGGGAATCGCCCCGTGCCCGGCACAACGCGCCCGTAACCCGCCCTGCTCGGCATACACAATCCCATTATGCAGGTGCCCCCAGTACCAATAATCCGGTACCCGGCCCAAGGCATCACACACCGGCTGATACAGCGTGGTCTTGTTTGCCCCACTGATATCGAAACCCTGGTGATGACTCAGCACCAGCAACTTCTTGCCCTTGGGCAGGCTCTTCATCCAGTCGATCTGCTGCTGGTTCAAGGTACCGTCCATATAAAGACCGAGCGGCGCGGAGGCATAGGCCGAATCCAGTCCGACAATCAGCCAGTCATCGTTGTACAACGCAAAATAACTGGTGCCCTGCTGCATCGGGAACCGTGAGTTGAGCTCCGCGAAATAACCATGGGCGCCGCTGTACATCTCATGGTTGGAGTTGAGGGTGAAGGCGCCGTGCTTGCCCATCGGCCAGCCGGCCATGTCGACATCTTCCTCGGAGCCGGTGCCAGCGTAGTAGACGTCGCCCAGGTGAATGGTGAAATCGGCCTGGGCCAACTGCATCTGGTTGGCGACATTGACCGCCGGGGCATGGCTTTCAAAGGGCCCGGTGCCCCAGTCGCCGGCAATCGCCAGGGTCACGTCGTTGTCGATCATCATCACCATCGGCGTGGTGGCAAACGGCGCATGGCGCCGCAGGTTCTCGATCCACTTGATCAACGCCTCGCTCCACAGCAGGTCGAGCAACTCCCATTTGCGACAGCCCAGCAACGTGCCGTCCTTGAGGACCCGGGTTTGCAGCTGCGACTCCGAGGTCGGCAAGGCCTTGGCGTTGCCCATATGCAGGATCGACAACCCATGGGACAACTCCCAGGGCACCACCGGCTCGTCCGTCGGCAGGTCGCCATGGTCCAGTACGTATTGGGCCTGGTCATGCCCGCGTTGCAACAACGCCTGGATAGCCTGGAATTCCTCGGGCTCGATGTCACTGGTGAGTTTTTTCCAGGACAACTCCAACCGAGCTTTCAGGCCACTGAGACGGACGCGGATTTTCGCAAGTTCATGTTCCAAGTGAGGCAAGTTCATGGCTGTCTCCCTACAACGTCTTCATGAATTCGATCAGCGCCCATTTCTCGGCGTCGGTCAGTTGGGTCCCGTACAGGTGGCCACTGTTGTGGTTGCCCTCCAGGCGTGTGTCATACCTGAAGTAGGTCGGCGCCTGGACCTGGGCACCGCTGGTGATGAAACCGACCTTGACCGGGTCGTAGACATCCGAGCCGGTGTTGAACACCACCGGCCGTTTGTCCGGTGTCTGCAACAGGTCCCACAGGCTCGGCACCGAACCGTTGTGCAGGTACGGCGCGCGCATCCAGATGCCGTCGGTGGGGGTGTTGCTGTAGCTCTGGGTCTTGCGATAAGCGTTGAAATCGAATGGCGGTTTCTTGAAGCCATGGAACGCCTGCACGAGGCCGACGGTGAAGGAATCCAGGCGATGGGGGTCGGTGCCCAGTTGGTCGATTTGGGTGGTGACCTGGCCGGTGTCGGCCTTGCCGAACTCATGGCAGCCCGCACAGTTGTTATCCCAGATCGGCTTGCCCTGGGCTACCCGCGCCTGGTCCAAAGCGAACGGCCAGGCCGGCGGCTTGGTGCCGAGCAACCACTGGGTGACCCGATTGAAACTCTCCGGCAACACCGACTGCGGCGTCGCGCCCACGGCCATGGCCGCGGCGTAGTTACGCTCGTGGATATCGTTGTTGTTGCCGTCCCAGTGCAGGTACAGCGATTCGCGCGGCTTCTGGTTCCAGATCTGCGGCAGGTCGACGGTGCCGATGGTCGAGTCATCCGGGAAACCGAAGACCACCATTTTGGTCGGGTTGAAGGTGTCGGTACGCCCGGGCCCTTGTGCCGGCCGCAGTTTCTGCCAGGCGTAGGCCTGCTTCTGCTTGAGCAGCGCGGTCTTGGCCATGGGGATAATCAGGTAGCGGTTGTACAGGCGCTCGAAGACGCCCAGCTGGAACTTGGCGTTGATCGCCGTCATCAGCGCATCGGTGGTGAATTTCGGGTCGCTGGCGCAATCGTAGGCGAACCACTGGAAGGCTTGCAGTTGCAGGGTATTGGCCGGCGCGGTGGCGATCGGCTTGGCCACATCGCTGGCCGAGGCGCGGTAGGAGCCGGTGTGGCACAGGGCGCAGTTGGGTTCCACGGTCGGGTAGCCGATCTGCCGCTTGGCCATGCCGATGGGCAGGTCGCGACCGTTTTCATAGAGGAAGCCGAACGCCTCCCAGCCACCGGGCTTGGGCATTTTTTCCGGGCACATCTGCGGCAGCACGGCAAACAGGTAATAAGGGATTCGCGCTTCGATGCCCAGGCCGATGGCGGCGTACTTGAAGTGGTCTTCGTCGGAGGCGAATTTCTCTTCGGGCACCACCCGCAGCATGTTGTACCAGGTTTCGTAGCCGATAAAACCCAGCACCAGCAGGGTGATCAGCAGGCCGACCCGAAAGCCGTGGCGATGCCAGCGGGCTTCCCAACCCTGGCACCAGGCATGCCAGCCATCGACCAGCAAGGCCCAGGGCCGGTGGGCCGGCGTGCTGCCCATGAAGAGCGTGACGCCCAGGATCAGGAACATGCTCAGGTCGCCGTAGAGCATGGGCACGAACACCGTGGGGGTGTTGCTGGTGTCGATCAGGTAGATCCAGAACGCCACGGCGACCAGCCGGCTCAAGACGCATAACCAGGAGTGGATCACGAAGCGCGGGGCGTTGAAGCCCGACGGCATGTAGAACAGGCTGATCCCCACCAGCAACATGCCGGCGTTTTCCAGCCAGGGGTCCGAGAGCACCGGCGGCAGGCCGACCACCGAGGTCAGCAGCGCCGGGGCGAACAGGGCAGGCAGTGCGAACACCATGTTCATCACGATGCCTATCCAGATAAAGCGTTGGAACCAACGGATGTAATTGTCCATATCACCCTTCCTTGCCAATCCATTTCTTCCGGCCGATCACCGGGGGTGCGGCTTTACACAGATCTGTAGGAGCAGGCGGTCCGGCGTCCCGGCTTGCCCGCGAAGAGGCCAGTATTATCAACCTGATCTCCTGGATAACCCGCACCGGCCCTTTCGCGGGCAAGCCCTGCTCCTACAAGGTGTGGCGGCGTTTTCGAGACTGATGCGCATCAGCCCAGCGCGGTTTTCTCCAGATGTTCAAGGATCAGCGGATACACATCGACCACCGCGTTCTTGCCGAACATGCAGTCGATATGACCATAACCCGGCACCACATGGCGGCTGAACAACTCGGGGCCATGCAGATCCACCAGCCGGTCGTAGGTCTTCTCCGTGCTCTCCGGCAAATAGCACTGGTTATCGGCGCCACTGATAAAACAGATCGGCAATTGCAGCCGGCTGAAATGCGGCATGTAGACGTCGTTGCCCTTGAAGTCCACCAGGTGCCCCTTGCGGCAGATCAGCGCCAGGTGCTCGAAGGTCTGGATATTCGACTCGCCGAACAATTCATGCAGGTTGTCGTGCAGGGTTTCGTTGAGGGTGTCGTGACGGTACAGCGAGGCATACATGAAGGTGATCCGGTGACAGACCGGATTGGTGCAGTAACCCTGGGCCTCGATCCGCGCATAGACGTTGAGGGCCTTGTCATAGAGTTTGTTGAACCAGCTCTCCTTGCTGTCGGCATAGGCGGTCAGCGACTTGATGCCCACCGCCTCCAGCGCCCCCGGCAGGTGCAGGCCGGCCTTGATCCCGGTCGCCGTGGCCACCACCGTGTCCGCGGCAATCTGCGAGCAGACCACCGAGCGCACATCCTGCAGTCCCGCCAGCATCGACATGAAGAAGGTCGTGGCGCCATAGCAATGCACCACGCACTGCACATCCCGGGCCCCGGTGGCCTGGCGAATCTGCGCGATGGCCGCCTTGTAGTCGTACTGGGCGATCTGGTCGCCGTTCCACTCGTGCTTGCTCGCCGGCAACAGGATGCTGACCCGGAAATCCAGCAGCCAGACGTCGTAGTCGTGCTTGCACAGGTACTCCAGCAGGTTGGTCTGGATGGTATCGGTGGAGAAGATATTCGAGCCCACGCCCAACCCATGCACCAACATCACCGGGCCTTTGCTGCCGGCCTGGTAACGGGTCAGGCGCAGTTGCACCTGGTCCTCGGTCTCGAAGAAATGCACGGTCGGCACCGGCGCATCCAGCGGCCGCTTGTGCCGGGGCGGCGCGTCCGGGTTGAAGTAGATATCGCCGGCAAACACCCCGCCGTAGCTTTCCCAGAGAATCCCGGCGAAGAACTTGCCGAAACGCGCCAGGGCCTCGATGCGCTCGCGCTCGTTACGGGCATTGAGCACCTTCATGGTGGTCATCTGCTTGGCGAAGTCGGCGGGCTTGATATGCATGACCCCGGAGCCGATCACCGCGCCGGTCTTGTCCGGGCCTTGGTAGAGCGTGACGTAAAGGGTGCTGGTGTCCGGCCAGATATTCAGCACACCGTTGTCTTCGGGCACGGTCTTGAAGGCACTGAAGAAATAGTCGCGACCGTCCTCGGCGGTCAGCTTCATGTCGTAGTTCATATGGCGCACGCCGACCTGTTCCTGGTACTGCTCGAACAGATTGAACACGCCGTTGCTGGCAGTCAGCGGATAAGGCGACAGCGCAGGGGCATTGAGGGTGCCGACCAGGGTCGCGGCATGCTCCGGCTCCTTGATCAGGCGATTGAGGTCGTTGCCGGTGATGGTCAGGGTGAACTCGATGGGTGAGTTCTGCGCCTCGCCGCTCTTGGCGGCCGCCTGGTAGACCGCCAGGTCGGTGCCCTGGGGCTGGGTGAAGTCCTTGGAGAAATAACCCTTCATGGTTTCGGTGAACTGCACCCCCAGGGTCGGCGGCGGCACCGGCTTGCGCGGTGCCGAGGGCAGGCGGTAGTCGATGACCCAGCCGCGATCGGCGGCCAGCAGGCCCATGTTGCGCTCGCTGACCGCCGAGATGGTCAGCAGCGGGTTGACCGCCAGCGAGGTCGGAATCACCGCCCCGTCGGTCACATACAGCCCCGGATAAACCGCATCGCCGTGGCTCCCGCTGAACACCTGGCCCTTGTGATTGACCACGCCTTGCGCGGCATCCTCGCCCATCACGCAGCCACCCAACGGGTGTACCGAGACGATGCTGTGCTTGAGCAACTTGGTCCAGATCGGGTTCGGCACCCAGACCCCGCCCAGGGCCTTGGTCGACTGATGCAGGCGCTCGTTGCCGAGCTTGAAGTTCTCCTGCTCGCCCACCCCGGGCCAGTCGATACGCAGCTGGTCCTTGTCGTCCAGCAGCATTCGGCCCTTGCCGTCGTCATGACTCATGATCAGGTAGGTCTGCATATTGTGCAGCGCGCCGTAATACGGGCCGCGCAGAAAGCTCTCGGCCTCGCGGGCCTTGTAGTGGAGCTGGGCGCTGACGCCCTTGTCGGTGGCCTCGCCGATCATCCCGGCAAACCCGGCCATGGCCGGCACCATCGGCCGCCCCAGCGCGCCCGGGATCGAGCCCTCCTCGATCACCATGCGACTGCGCCAGTCACCTTCGGTGCGCATATCGATGATCGAGGTGATGCACGGCCCGACCGGCTCCATCTCCTTGGCCGAGTGGGCGCCGAAACCGATGCCGTTGATGGTCTGCTCGCAATTGTGGCCGAAGCCGAGGATATCGCCGTTGCCGCTCATGTTTTCGCCGAGCTGGTCGGACATCGGCACGCCCTTGCTGCGCGAACGCAGGAGGATTTCCGTGGAACCCAGGGTGCCGGCGGAAACCACCACCACGTTGGCTTTGACAAACAGGGTCGGTGCCGAGAATTTTTCCCGGCCGCTGTCCAGGTACTGGAAGTGCACGATCCAGCCGTCACCGTCACGCTCCAGATGGCGCACCTCGGCCTGGCAGAAAATCTCCGCGCCGTGATTCCAGGCATCCGGCAGATAGTTCATCAAGGTGGTGTTCTTGGCTTTGTTGTTACAGCCCGAGACGCAGTCACCACACTGGTTGCACGGCAGCTGTTCGACGCCAACATGGTTGAGGTTGTTGGGCAGCTTGTCGAAGGTCACGTTGATCGGTGGCGTATAGAAATGCGCTTTTTCCTCGAGAAAGTCCGCCGACTTGCGGTTGGCGTCCAGCTTCGCCAGTTTCGGTCCGGAGGCCGGATACGGATTGGGCTTGAGCATTTCCCGGGCCCGCGCATAACCTTCGGCGAGCAGCGTGTCACGGTGATCGCGTACCGCCTGGGGCCAGCGCGGGTCCTCGAAGACCCCCGGCTCCGGCTCCAGGGACACGTTGGCATTGATCAGCGAAGTCCCGCCCAGGCCGCAACCGACCACCACGTTCTGCTGGGCATTGACGTGCAGGTCGAACAGACCAGTGCGCGAACCGATATGGCCGTCCGGGTCATGCACCTGCAACTCCTCCGTCGCCGCGATCATGGTGTTGGGGTATTCCCCCGGCTGGATCTCGCGCCCGCGCTCCAGCAGGCAGACAGTCTTCCCGGCCCGCGCCAGCCGCGAAGCAGCGATACCGCCGCCGTAACCGGAACCGATCACGATGACGTCGTAGCGTTCCTTGATTTCACTGATGGATGTCGAAATCCGTGTCATGACTATCTCCCTGAGCGTGGGCATGGCTGGCAGAAACGTTGTGTACCTGAGCCTTGAGTCAAGGTGGCGCCCAAGAGGGTGTCAATAAACACCCTTAGAACTGTATGAAATTTGATCTATAGCGCTATGGGCTATAAGAACCGGGGCTTTGCGGCCTTAGCGAACAACTTATCCACAGAGCCACCCACAGTAAATGTGCGCAAGTAGCGCTTTATGCACCGTCGACACTGAAGGAATCTGAATAAAATCCGTGACTTATTCAGAAAGGTCTATTCAGGCAGTCTTTGATCGTTTTTTAATCAAAACCTTGCAGGCCACGTTTTTAAAGGCCTGTAGAGGACCGCGAACACCTTATCCACAGAAGCGCCAACAGACTTTGTGTGCAAGTCGGGCATTTTTCCACTCATCTGTGGAAAACCGCTGAAAGCCGCGAGATATGAAGGTTTCAGGCCGGTCGAGTGCCGTAAAAGGCCTGTTTGGGCGTTTTTTGAGCAATCCTCTACAGGTCATATAAAACAAGGCCTACAGAGGACAGCAAACATCTTATCCACATATACGCCAACAGACTTTGTTAACAAGTCGGCGCCCAAGCGAAACCCGACAACGCCCTTATCCACATAAAAATTCGAATAAAAACCGTCGGTTAGGTTGATCATTTTTCGTACGAAGGGCTACAGGCGTTGATTGGCATGGGCTGTAGCCATGCACAAACACCTTATCCACAGGCCGACCCACAGTCTCTGTGGAAACTTGGCTGTCAGGCAGGGGTTTATCTTTCATCCGGAGGGAAATGACGTCATCGAACACGCGGCTACACTCTGTCCATAGCGCGCCATGTTCTTGTAGTGGAGGTGTCTTGGCCTCACGCTTTGCGAGGGAGCCCAATGCGCCATCCATACACCCTGCTCGTCGTCTTCTACCTGATCCTGGCCGTCAGCGCCGAGGCCAACTGCTTTCAGGAGGCCGGAGAGCGTTATCACATCGACCCGTTGCTGCTCTATGCCATCGCCCAGGTCGAGTCGGGCATGAACCCGGCGGCGCTCAATACCAACCGCGACGGCAGCCGGGACATCGGCCTGATGCAGATCAACAGCCGGCATCTGCCGCGCCTGGCGGCCTTTGGTATAGACGAGAAGAAGCTGCAGAGCGAGCCCTGTACCAGTGTCATGGTCGGGGCCTGGATTCTGGCGCAGTTTATTCAGCAGTTGGGTTACGGCTGGCAGGCCGTGGGCGCCTACAACGCCGGCGCCCTGCCGGAGCAGGGCGACGGACGCGAGCACTATGCGTTGCAGGTGTGGCACTACTACCGTGAGTTGTTGGTGCTGTACCGATCTACACGGCGCTGAACGGGCTTCAGCGCAGCACGCCTTCCTCGATCAGCAGCTTGAGAATGGCATCGGCCCCGGCCTCGGCACTGACGCCCTTGAGCACCTGCCCACCGCCGCCGCTGGCCTTGGCCGTGGCCGCTTTCATCCGGTCGGCGCCGCTCTTGGCCTTGATCACCTTCAAGCGCTTGGGCCGTGGCTTGGCCGGTTGCAGCAAGGCGCCTGTGAATAACTCATCCTCCAGCACCTCCACTTCCTCGGCCTGCAGCACACCCCGTTGCGCCGGGCCGTAGGCGCTCTGCCGTGGCTTGGGCGCGGCGTTATCCACCGTCGCGAGAAACGGCAGACGGACTTTCAAACGGCGCCGCTGCCCCCGTGGCAAAGCTTGCAGCACATGGGCCACGCCGTGTTCGATGGACTCGACCTGGGCCAAGCCCACCACCAGCGGCCAACCGAGGTTTTCCGCCAGCAGGAACGGCAGCATGCCCGAGCCTTCACCGGTTTCCGCCTGGCTGCCGGTGAGCACCAACTGGGCGCCGGCGTCGCGCAGATAATCGGTCAGGACTGGCAGCGCATCGGCGCCGGCCGGTTGTTCCAGCACCCGCAATTCGTCCAGGCCCATGCCCAGGTAAGCCCGCAGCGCCGGCTCCGAGACATCGCCGGCATGCACCACCTGCAAGTTATCCCCAGCCAGTTGCAAACCCAGTTCCACCGCGCGGGCATCCTGTTCGGCGCGACGGGCGCGGCCGGAGGTGGGGTGGGCGCCGATGGAGACCAGGCTGATTACATTCGTACTCATGACGTCATCCCTACCTTAAGCCGCATCGCGCTTGGCGCCGTTGCGGTATGCCGTCACCGCCGCGATCAGGGCGCGGAAGATCTCGCTGCTTTCGCCGATCACCGACAGGTCGGCGCGCTTGATCATGTCGCAACCCGGATCGAGGTTGATCGCCACCACCTTGTCGCAGGCACCGATGCCTTGCAGGTGCTGGATCGCCCCGGAAATCCCCACGGCCACATAGACCCGCGCGGTGACCCAGGTGCCGCTGGCGCCGACCTGACGGTCGCGGGACATGAAGCCATCGTCCACAGCCACCCGCGACGCGCCCTCGGTGGCGCCCAGGGCCGCCGCTGTTTCGTGGAACAGCGCCCAGTCCTTGACCCCGTTGCCGCCGGAGAAAATAAATTCGGCTTCGGCCATGGGAATCGCCCCTGGGTCCACCGCCACCGCGCCGAGATCTTCGATCCTCGGCAAGCTGCGCACCACGCTTGTGGATAACTCCACGGGCAAGGCTTCGTGACGGGTTTCGCTGACCGGCTCGGCGCATTCGGCGGCGGCCAGGATCAACCGGGCCAAGGGTCGCGCCAAGTCCTGCAGGCCTGCACCGGCACGGCCGATGCACTCCTCGCCCTTGACCTGCCAGACCCGCGTGGCCGGGCGCTCACCCAGGCTCGCGGCCAGGCGGCGGCCCAGTTCGCCACCACCGCTGCGGCTGTCCGGCAGCAACCAGTGACGGGGATTGAACTGGTTATCCACAGCCCGCAGACCCTGGACCCGTTGTTCCGGTGAATAACCGCTGAACTCATTGCCGTCGAGCACCAGCAGGCGGTCGACGCCGGCGGTTTCGAAGGCGGACTCCTTGTGCTCGCCAAAGACCACCGCCAGCACCGCGCCGTCCTTGCCCGCCATCTGATGGGCCAGACCCAGCAGGTCGCGGTCGTGGCTGCTCAGGCGACCGCCGACCATATCCGGCACCACGCTGATATAGAACGCCGGTTGCAGCACCTGATGCAGCGGCAATTGCACTTCGACGCTGGCCGAACGCTTGGTGGCGCCGCCCTGCTGGGCGCCGCTGCGGTCGATGCGCTTGATACCGTTGGGGCCGATAAAACCGACGCCATGGACATTCTTGCGGACCAGGCCGTTAGGCCCCATCCAGCTCTGTTGCTGCGGTTGCATGGCCGCGTGCAACGGGTGCAGGCGGTTACGGGCGATCCACTCGGCGCGAGGGTCCCGGCGGATAATATCGCTCATCAGTGCACCTCCGCGGGTTCACGCTTGGGGGCTGGTTTGCTCGGCGCCGCTTCTTCAAGCAGGGCGTCGGCCACCAGTTCGGCCAGGTCCTTGATCAGCGGACGCGGTTCGACCACGCCTTCGAGCATCGCCGTGCATTGCGGGCAACCGACCGCCACCAGTTCGGCACCGGTTTCGCGGATGTCGTCCATGCGCATATCGGGAATCCGCTGCTTGCCGGGAATATCGGTGATCGGCGCGCCGCCACCGCCGCCGCAGCAACGGGAACGGAAACCGGAACGCTGCATTTCCTTGACCTCGATCCCCAGGGCCCGCAGTACGTCACGGGGCGCTTCATACTCGCCGTTGTAGCGGCCGAGGTAGCACGGATCGTGATAGGTCACGCTGTTGCCTTTGTGCTGCCCGAGGTTCAGGGCACCGGCGCCGATCAGTTCGGCCATATAGGTGCTGTGATGCTGCACCAGGTATTCGCCGCCGAAAGCACCGTATTCGTTTTTCAGCACATGGAAACTGTGGGGGTCGCAGGTGACGATGCGCTTGAAGCTGTATTTGGCCAGGGTCTGGATATTGCGTTTGGCCAACAGCTGGAAGGTTGCCTCATCACCCAGGCGCCGGGCCACGTCACCGCTGTCGCGCTCTTCCAGGCCGAGTACCGCGAAGTCGACCTTGGCCGCCTTCAGCACTTTGACGAAAGCACGCAGGGTGCGCTGGTTGCGCATGTCGAAGGCACCGTCGCCGACCCAGAACAGCACGTCGGTGGTTTTCTTCTCGCCGAGCAGGTTGAGGTTCAGGTCCGCCGCCCAGTTCATCCGACCGCCCGGGGCGAAACCGCCGGGGTTGTCGGTGGCGATCAGGTTTTCCAGGACTTCGGCCCCCTTGTTCGGGGTCGCGCCTTTTTCCAGGGTCAGGTGACGGCGCATGTCGACGATGGCATCGACGTGCTCGATCATCATCGGGCATTCCTCGACGCAGGCGCGGCAGGTGGTGCAGGACCACAGGGTCTCGGCGTCCACCAGGCCGTTGACGATCGGCTGATGCGGGTTACCTGAATGCTCGCCGATGGCTTTGCCCGGATACGGGCTGCCGGCGAAGTTCGCGTCGGTGCCGCCGGCCAGGCCGACCACCATATCCTGAATCAGCTTTTTCGGGTTCAACGGCTGGCCGGCGGCGAATGCCGGGCAGGCGGCTTCACATTTACCGCACTGCACGCAGGCGTCGAAGCCCAGCAGTTGGTTCCAGGTGAAGTCCTTGGGTTTCTCCACGCCCAGCGGCGCTTTCGGGTCGCTCAGGTCCAGCGGCTTGAGGCCGGTGGAACGGCCGCCGCCGAAGCGTTCGGCGCGACGGTGCCAGGCCAGGTGCAGGGCACCGGCGAAGGCATGCTTCATCGGACCGCCCCAGGTCATGCCGAAAAACAGCTCCGACACGCCCCACAGCACACCGATGCCGAGGATCACGGCCAATACCCAGCCGCCGAAATCTTCCGGAAGGATACCGGCCACCGGCAGGGTCACCAGGAAAAACGACGCCGAGAACGCCAGCAGGCTTTTCGGCAGGCGCATCCACGGGCCTTTCGACAGACGGGAAGGCGGGTTGCGGCGACGCAGGTAAACAAAGATCGCACCGACAAACATCACCGCCGACATCAGCAGCAAGGCATAGCCGAGGATGCGGTTATGCAGGCCGAAACCGTGCACCAGGATCGCCAGGACGATGGATGCCACTGCACCACCGGCCGTGGCAACGTGGGTGTTGGCAATGTATTTGTCCCGCGCCACCACATGGTGCAGATCGACCATATAGCGCTTGGGCATGGCGAAAAGGCCGCCGAGCAGATCGACTTTCGACGGTCGACCGCGACGCCACATGGCTACCCGCCGCAGCGCGCCGAGGACGGCAAGGCCCAGGGCGGCAAACAACAGGATGGGAAGAAGGGTGTTCAACATGGTGCAGCTCCCAAAGACCTCGGGGCTCGGTAACAGCCGGCTGGCTGGCGATTCAGGCGACGCGGTGCATCAGGCAGTCCGCGTTATCGTTCATCGCCAGCAAGCCGGCTCCTACAGGAGGTTGGCTTAGAAATCCTTGCACAGACGCAACGCGTCATAGATCGCCGCGTGCGTGTTGCGCTGGGCCACACAGTCGCCGATGCGGAACAGCAAGTAACCGTCGCCCGACTCGCTCAGCGAAGGCTGCGGCTTGATCGCGAACAGGGCTTCGACATCGATCTGGCCCTTGTTGCGCGAACCTTCCTTGAGCCCGTAGTAGATTTCCTCGTCCGGACGCACGCCGTTCTCCACCACCACCTGGTCCACCACCCGCTCTTCCTTGGCGCCGGTGTATTCGTTCTCCAGCACCGCCACCAGCTTGTCGCCCTCGCGATAGACCTTTTCCAGCATCATGTCGCCGGTCATGATCACTTCTTTCGGGTACATGCTGCGGTAGTAGGTTGGGAACGACGTACCGCCAATCGCCACGCCCGGCTTGATATCGTCGGTGACGATTTCCACCTGGCTGCCCTTGTCGGCGAGGAAGTCGGCCACCGACATACCGGTGAACTCGCAGATGGTGTCGTAGACCAGCACGTTCTTGCCCGGTGCGACCTTGCCATCGAGCACGTCCCAGCTGCTGACCACCAGCCCTTCGGCGGCGCCCCAGTGTTCGTTCTGTTCCAGGTTCGGATGCCCGCCGACGGCCAGCACCACGATATCCGGACGCAGGTCGAGGATAGTCGCCGCATCAGCAGCGGTGCCCAGACGCAGGTCGACCTTCAGACGCGCCAGCTCCAGCTGGAACCAGCGGGTGATACCGGCGATCTGGTCACGCTGCGGCGCTTTCGAAGCCGTGGTGATCTGCCCGCCAATGGCGTCCTTCTTCTCGAACAGGGTCACATCGTGCCCACGTTCGGCGGCCACGCGAGCGGCCTCCATCCCGGCAGGGCCGGCACCGACGATCACCACCTTGCGCTTGACCCCGGTGGATTTCTCGATGATATGCGGCACGCCCATGTATTCACGGGAGGTCGCGGCGTTCTGGATACAGAGTACGTCCAGGCCCTGGTACTGGCGGTCGATGCAGTAGTTGGCACCGACGCACTGTTTGATCTGGTCGATCTGGCCCATCTTGATCTTGGCGATCAGGTGCGGGTCGGCGATATGCGCGCGGGTCATGCCGACCATATCGACATAACCGCCTTCAAGAATGCGGGTCGCCTGGTTCGGGTCCTTGATGTTCTGCGCGTGCAGCACCGGGACCTTGACCACTTCCTTGATCCCGGCCGCCAGGTGCAGGAACGGCTCCGGCGGGAAGCTCATGTTCGGGATCACGTTGGCCAGGGTGTTGTGGGTGTCGCAACCCGAGCCGACCACACCGAGGAAATCGAGCATGCCGGTGTCATCGTAATACTTGGCGATCTGCTTCATGTCCTCGTGGGACAGGCCATCCGGGTGGAACTCGTCACCACAGATACGCATGCCGACGCAGAAATCGTCACCGACTTCCTTGCGCACGGCCTTGAGCACTTCCAGGCCGAACTTCATCCGGCCTTCGAAGGTACCGCCCCATTCGTCGGTGCGCTTGTTGACCCGCGGGCTCCAGAACTGGTCGATCATATGCTGGTGCACGGCGGACAGTTCGACGCCGTCGAGACCGCCTTCCTTGGCCCGGCGCGCAGCCTGGGCGTAGTTGCCGATCACCCGCCAGATCTCTTCCGGCTCGATGGTCTTGCAGGTGGCACGATGCACCGGCTCACGCACGCCCGAGGGCGACATCAGGGTCGGCCAGTTGAAGCCATCCCAACGCGAGCGACGACCCATGTGGGTAATCTGGATCATGATCTTGGCGCCATGCTTGTGCATGGCGTCGGCCAGGTTCTGGAAGTGCGGGATGATGCGGTCGGTGGACAGGTTCACCGAGCTCCACCATTCCTGCGGGCTGTCGATGGCCACTACGGACGAACCGCCGCAGATCGCCAGGCCGATGCCGCCCTTGGCCTTCTCTTCGTAATAACGGATATAACGCTCGGTGGTCATGCCGCCGTCGGTGGCATAGACCTCGGCGTGGGCGGTACTGAGCACGCGGTTGCGGATGGTCAGTTTGCCGATCTGGATCGGCTGGAACATTGCTTCGAAAGCCATGGTGCGATCCTCGACTTACAACGGCTTGACGGTGAACAAGCCGTCGTCGTGACCTTCTTCGGAGCCACCGTAGACCTGCTCGGCCACGGTACGGATCGCGCTGCCGCGTGCTGCCAGGATCTGATCCATGGCGCCGGCGAACCAGCCGGTGAACATATAGTCGACCTTGCGCCCGACCTTGCCGTAGACATAGACGAACGCCGAGTGCTCGAGCTTGACGCTGGCGGTGCCTTTGTCCAGGTCAATGTCCTGGATCTTGAACAGGCCCCAGCCGCGCTGCGACAGGCGCTTCATGTAGTGCTCGAACACCGCGACGCCTTCCAGGCCATGGCATTCGGCTTCTTTTTCACACCAGTGCCAGGCGGATTTGTAGCCGGCCTTGTAGAGGATCTCGGCGTAGGCATCGGCACCCAGGACTTCTTCGATTCCCATGTGGTTGTTGACGAAGAAGTGCCGTGGCACGTAGAGCATCGGCAGGGCGTCGGACGTCCAGACACCGGTTTCGCTGTCGACTTCGATAGGCAGTTGCGGGGCGATTTTAGCCATGGGTAACACTCCAGAATTCGTTGATCGCGGCTGGCCGCTTACGCCCTGCGCGACCGGCGCGCAGGGTGTGTGTCAGTTGGGAAAAGACCGCGGCGTTATTCGCCCCAGACGTCCTTGAGGACGGTGACCCAGTTTTCGCCCATGATTTTTCGCACCACGCGCTCAGGGTGACCGCGCTTGAGCAGGGTCTCGGTGAGGTTGGGGAACTCGCCCACGGTGCGGATGCCCAGCGGGTTGATGATCTTGCCGAAGCTGGTCAGACGACGGGCGTAGCCCTTGTCGTGGGTCAGGTATTCGAAGAAGTCCTGGCCGTGGCCCTGGGTGAAGTCGGTGCCGATGCCGATGGCGTCTTCGCCGACGATATTCATCACGTACTCGATGGCCTCGGCGTAGTCGTCGATGGTCGAATCGATGCCCTTGGCGAGGAACGGCGCGAACATGGTCACGCCGACAAAACCACCATGGTCGGCAATGAACTTCAGTTCGGCGTCGGACTTGTTGCGCGGATGTTCTTTCAGACCCGAAGGCAGGCAGTGGGAATAGGTCACCGGCTTCTTCGATTCGAGGATGACTTCTTCGCTGGTCTTGGAACCGACGTGGGACAGGTCGCACATGATGCCGACGCGGTTCATTTCAGCCACGATCTCGCGACCGAAGCCCGACAGGCCGCCGTCACGCTCATAGCAGCCGGTGCCCACCAGGTTCTGGGTGTTGTAGCACATCTGCACAATGCCGACGCCCAGTTGCTTGAAGATCTCGACATAGCCGATCTGGTCTTCGAAAGCGTGGGCATTCTGGAAGCCGAAGAGGATGCCGGTCTTGCCCAGCTCCTTGGCCTTGCGAATATCGGCGGTGGTGCGCACCGGCATCACCAGGTCGCTGTTCTCGCGGATCAGTTTCTGGCTCGAGGCGATGCTGTTGACGGTGGCCTGGAAGCCCTCCCACACCGACACGGTGCAGTTGGCGGCGGTCAGCCCGCCTTTGCGCATGTCCTCGAACAGTTCGCGGTTCCACTTGGCAATGATCAGCCCGTCGATAACGATGCTGTCGGCGTGCAGTTCGGCTGGGCTCATCAGGCTGTCCCCTATTAGCGATTCACGCGCCGAATCGTCTGCCGGCGCTTTGGGGTCAGCATATGCCCAGGGGACCGGAGAGCCGGGTGCAAAAACGACAGGGGAATTGCCGAAAGCGTCAATCCGCGACAAAGGGGCGTTGCCATGGGCATTTCCGGCCCGTAGGTTTAAGTACTTGTCCATGTACGACTATTCTTTGGCCCGGGCTTGAGACAGAATTGCCCTCCATCGCTCTGCCACCTCTTTTGATCAAGGATCGGGACGCCGCAATGAAATCGATTTTCCTGGCTTTGGCGCTTGTCAGCCTGGGTGCCCACGCGGCCGAAGACGCGGACAACTCGCCCTGCGACGCGGTCGAAAACGACCAGCAGACCCTGGAGTGCGCCACCTACAGCAAGAACACCGCCGAGCAATTGCTCAAGGAAAACTTCGAAGCGCTGCTGGAGCGGGTCAAGACGCAATACGCCAATGACAAGGCGCAAGCAGCCGATATCACTGGCAAGCTGCAGGCGGCCCAACAGCTCTGGATCAAGTCGCGGGATGCCGATTGCGCCATTGCGCCGCTGCCGGCCAAACCCGGGAGCAAGCCGTTCACCATCGACCAGTACGACTGCCTGGCGAGCAAGAGCGACGAACGGTCGGAGTTTCTTGAGTCGATTGCCCAGGAATAATCCCGGGCGGCTGTCTACACTGGAGCGCATCCCGTCCTGAATTGGCTGTACAGGCGAGTCGTTGACGATCATCACAGGATCTTCATATGCGCTCACTTTCAGCCATTCCGCTGTATGCCTTGGCGATTTTTCTCGCCATTGTGCTGTTTATTGAAATCGGTCGCCGCATCGGCAACCGCCATCTGGCCCTCGACCCCGAGGGTGCGCGGACCGGCACCAGCGCCATCGAAGGCGCGGTTTTTGGCCTGTTGGCGCTGTTGATCGCCTTCACCTTTTCCGGCGCGGCCACCCGGCTGGATGCCCGGCGCAATCTGATCGTCGAAGAAACCAACGCCATGGGCACCGCCTGGTTACGCCTGGACCTGTTGCCGCCGGCCAACCAACCGGCCTTGCGCCAGGCGTTTCGCGACTATGTGGACGCACGCATCGCCTACTACCGCGACCTCAACGAACTCGACCGTTCCAGCCTGGACAACGCGCGGGGCAATGCCTTGCAGCTGGAGATCTGGAAACAGTCGGTCGCCGCGCTGCCGCAGATGCCCACGCCGGCGCTGGGCTCCAATCTGCTGCAAGCCCTCAACCAGATGATCGACATCACCACCACCCGGGGAGTGGCCCAGGACACCCACCCGCCACTGGTGATCTACCTGATGCTGGTCGCCCTGACCCTGGTCAGCGCCCTGTTCATCGGCTACGACATGGCCGGCACGGCCAGGCGCAACTGGCTGTACAGCCTGGGTTATGCGCTGGTGATGGTCTGTGTGCTGTATGTGATCCTGGATTTCGAGTACCCGCGGATCGGCCTTATCCGCGTCGACTACTTCGACCAGATCATGCTCGACCTGCGCAAAACCATGGATTAACGCGCCCTGCACGGGCCACGGACAGCGACTAGACTGGGCAGTGAACCCACTCATTCAAAAGGAACTTGAATGTACGCGCCCCGAGAAACCGAACATGACTACCTCTTTACCCGAGGCGTCCTGCTGCTTTTCCTGATTTTCCTGGCCTTTGGCATGGCGGCGTTATCCAAGAGCGGCGGGCTGCTGTATGCCGCCATCAAGGCGGCGCCACGGGAAGTGACCGGCACCATCACGCAAATCATCGACACCCGCAGACAGGCGTCCCCAGCGGATATCTACTACGCCTTCGACTACGAGTTGGGCAACCGCGGCCAGGGCGTTCACTCCCTGAACGCGATGGTGGCGAACCCGACGTACCAGATCGGCGATCATGTGCAGATCGTCTATTCCGACTGGTTCCCGAGCTTTCACAGCCTGAAGAGCGAATTCAGCTTCAAACGCGCGGACTTCTATATCTTCAGCGCCAGTGTGAGCCTGATTACGCTGTGCCTTTGCCTGCTGTGCTGGAATTACCGGCAGATGGCCAGGTTTCGTGAGGAGGGTGTCTACTACTGAGCGCCTCCGGCTAATCGCCGCTGCCCTACTGTAGGAGCGAGCTTGCTCGCGATGGATGGCCAGACACCACGGGGTATCAGACTTCCCGCGTTATCGTTGACCACCATCGCGAGCAAGCTCGCTCCTACAAGGGGTAACATGGCGCCTCCCCCAACGCTCCAAGGACTCCAATGACCCTCTGCGGCATCGAAATCAAAGGCAGCGAAGCCATCTTCGCCATCGCCACCTTGCAGGGCAGCGCCCTCGCGCACGTGGCCGTCGCCATCAAGAAAATCGCCCTGGACGAGGATGACGAGGCCGCCAACGTCAAAGCCTTCGCCGCCCAGGTCAAAGCCTTTATCCAGGATGCGGGCATCGAGCGCATTGCTATCAAGAAGCGCAGCAAGAAAGGTGAGTTTGCCGGTGGGCCGACCACTTTCAAGATCGAAGGGATTTTCCAGTTGCTGGAAAACTGCGAGGTGACGCTGCTGTCACCGCAGACCATCAACGCGCAGAACAAGAAGTTCGACTTCGCCCTGCCGGCCACGCTGAACAAATATCAGCATGAAGCCTATAAGACGGCCTGTGCGGCGCTGATGAAAAAGTAAGCCGGGTCTTTCAACACCGCCACCCTGTAGGAGCCGGCTTGCTGGCGATGAGGCCAGGGAGTCTTGCATCGCCTTATCGGCCGCCATCGCCAGCAAGCCGGCTCCCACAAAGGGTGGTGTTCGGCCTTCATGCCCGGTGCTGCGCGCAACACCACCTACACCTTGATCCCGCGCCGATCCTCCCGCGGACACTGGGCAAATCGCGCCCGGTAGCTGCGGGTGAAATATGATGGCGACTCGAACCCACTGGCGATGCTCACCTCCAGCACGCTCATGTCCGTCTGGCGCAACAACTGCCGCGCCTTCTCCAACCGCAAGCCCAGGTAGAAATTGCTCGGCGTGTCCTTCAGATACAGCCGAAACAAACGCTCCAACTGGCGCCGCGTGACCTTGATCGACTCCGCCAGCTCCAGCGTGCTCAACGGCGGCTCCATATGCTGTTCCATCTCCCCGACCACATGCACCAGCTTCTTGTTACTGATGCCGTAGCGCGTGGCGATCTGCATGCGCTGGTGGTCCTTGCGCGGGCGGATACGCCCCAGCACGAACTGCTCGGACACCTGGATCGCCAGTTCCGGGCCGTGGGCCTGGCCGATCAGGTCGAGCATCATGTCGATGGACGCAGTCCCCCCGGCGCAGGTGATCCTCCGGCGGTCGATCTCGAACAGCTCCTGGGTCACTTCCAGCTGTGGATAAGATTCCTTGAAGGCCTCCAGCGCCTCCCAGTGCAGGGTCACCCGGTGCCCTTCCAGCAGACCGGCTTCGGCCAGCACCACGCTGCCGGTGTCGATACCGCCCAACGTCACGCCTTCATGGTCCAGACGCCGCAACCAGTGCGCCAACGTCGGGGTAGCGAACTTCAGCGGCTCGAAACCCGCCACCACCAATAACGTCGCCCCCTTCTTCAACGGTTCCAGCGCCGCATCGGCGTTGACCGACATGCCATTGCTCGCCAGCACCGCCCCACCATCGGCACTCAATACATGCCAACGATACAGCTCGCCGCGAAAGCGATTGGCCACCCGCAGGGGCTCGATCGCCGAGATAAAACCCATCGCCGAAAAACCCGGCATCAACAAGAAATAGAAATCCTGGGACATGGAACGCGCTCGCAAGACGGGTAGCGTTCCCGACGTGATACGCCAGTTGCACGACGGCCACAAGAGCACAGGTCGCTGCTGTGCAAGAGTCGGTCGCCGCTGTGCGTTTTCAGCAAGGCCGGGCTGCGTAACGTGGCATCACCGGCGCACGAAGACGCCGGGCCCCACAATAACGTCCTGCCGAGGAAACCATCATGAAACGACTGATCAGCCGCTGTGCGCTTGCACTCACCGGTACCGCGCTCCTGAGCACAGGGGTCATGGCCGCGGACCAAGCCTCCTGCCAGAACGTTCGCCTCGGCGTGGTCAACTGGACCGATGTCATGGCCACCAGTGCCATGACCCAGGTGCTGCTCGATGGCCTGGGCTACCAGGTCAAGCAGACCAGCGCCTCCCAGCAAATCATCTTCGCCGGCATCCGCGACCAGCGCCTGGACATGTTCCTGGGCTACTGGAACCCGCTGATGACCCAGACCATCACCCCGTTCGTCGACGCCAAGCAGGTCAAGGTCCTGGCCGAACCGAGCCTCAAGGATGCCCGCGCCACCCTGGCCGTGCCCACTTACCTGGCCGACAAGGGCCTGAAGACCTTCGCCGACATCGCCAAGTTCGAGAAAGAGCTGGGCGGCAAGATCTACGGCATCGAGCCCGGCTCGGGCGCCAACACCCAGATCAAGGAAATGATCGCCAAGAACCAGTTCGGCCTGGGCAAGTTCCAACTGGTGGAATCCAGTGAAGCGGCCATGCTCTCGGCGGTGGATCGCGCCGTGCGGCGCAAGGAAGCCGTGGTGTTCTTCGGCTGGGCGCCGCACCCGATGAACGTCAACGTGCAGATGACCTACCTCACCGGCAGCGAAAACGCCCTGGGCCCGAACGAAGGCATGGCCACCGTCTGGATCGTCACCGCGCCGACCTACGCCGAACAATGCCCGAACGTGAACAAGCTACTGAGCAACCTGACCTTCAGCGCAGCCGACGAGAGCCGCATGATGCAACCGCTGCTCGACCACAAGGACGCGCTGGAGTCAGCCAAGCAGTGGCTCAAGGATCACCCGCAGGACAAGGCCCGCTGGCTGGAAGGTGTGACCACCTTCGATGGCAAGCCTGCCGCCGACAACCTGCAATTGACCAGCAAGTAAATCACCGAAAATCGCACCCGCAGCCCCTGATGGCTGCGGTGTGAACCACCACGCCTGTAAGGAACCCGCACCATGAACCACGACGTCATCATCACCTGCGCACTCACCGGTGCTGGCGACACGACCGGCAGAAGCCCTCACGTTCCGGTCACGCCCAAACAGATCGCGGCGGCTGCCGTGGAAGCGGCCAAGGCCGGCGCCACCGTGGTCCATTGCCACGTGCGCAACCCCGAGACCGGCAAATTCAGCCGCGACGTGGCCCTGTATCGCGAAGTGATGGAGCGTATCCGCGAGGCGGACGTGGACATCATCGTCAACCTCACTGCCGGCATGGGTGGCGACCTGGAAATCGGTGCCGGCGAAAACCCGATGGAGTTCGGTCCGAACACCGACCTGGTCGGTCCGCTGACCCGCCTGGCTCACGTCGAGGCGCTGCTGCCGGAAATCTGCACCCTGGACTGCGGCACCCTGAATTTCGGCGACGGCGACACCATCTACGTCTCCACCCCGGCGCAACTGCGCGCTGGCGCCAAACGTATTCAAGAGCTGGGCGTGAAAGCCGAGCTGGAAATCTTCGACACCGGCCACCTGTGGTTTGCCAAGCAACTGATCAAGGAAGGCCTGCTGGACGACCCATTGTTCCAACTGTGCCTGGGCATTCCGTGGGGCGCTCCGGCGGACACCACCACCATGAAAGCCATGGTCGACAACCTGCCGGCGGGTGCGGTGTGGGCCGGTTTCGGCATTGGCCGCATGCAAATGCCGATGGCGGCGCAAGCGGTGCTGCTGGGCGGCAACGTGCGGGTCGGCCTGGAAGACAACCTGTGGCTGGACAAGGGCGTGCTGGCGACCAACGGCCAGTTGGTCGAGCGCGCCTCGGAAATCCTCAGCCGTCTCGGTGCCCGCGTCCTGACCCCGGCCGAAGGGCGGGTGAAGATGGGGCTGACCAAGCGCGGTTGATCCACTGACACACCTCTGCTCCTACAAGTGATCGTATTGCCAAAACCCTATTGCGCAGGAAGTTGCCATGAGCTTTATCACCGAAATCAAAACCTTCGCCGCCCTGGGCAGCGGTGTCATCGGCAGCGGCTGGGTCTCCCGCGCCCTCGCCCACGGCCTCGATGTGATCGCCTGGGACCCGGCGCCCGGCGCCGAAGCGGCCCTGCGCAAGCGCGTCGCCAACGCCTGGGGAGCCTTGGAGAAACAAGGCCTGGCTCCAGGCGCTTCGCAAGACCGCCTGCGTTTTGTCGCCACTATCGAAGAGTGCGTGAAAGACGCCGACTTCATTCAGGAAAGTGCCCCGGAACGTCTTGAGCTGAAACTCGAACTGCACGGCAAGATCAGCGCCGCGGCCAAGCCCAACGCCTTGATCGGCTCCAGCACCTCGGGCCTGTTGCCCAGCGAATTCTACGAAGGCGCCACCCATCCGGAGCGCTGCGTGGTCGGTCACCCGTTCAACCCGGTGTATCTGCTGCCGCTGGTGGAAGTGGTCGGCGGCAAGAACACCGCCCCTGAAGCCGTGCAAGCCGCGATGAAAGTTTATGAATCCCTCGGCATGCGCCCGCTGCATGTGCGCAAGGAAGTCCCAGGTTTTATCGCCGACCGTCTGCTCGAAGCGCTGTGGCGCGAGGCTCTGCACCTGGTCAACGACGGTGTTGCCACCACCGGCGAAATTGACGATGCAATTCGTTTTGGTGCCGGTCTGCGCTGGTCGTTCATGGGCACTTTCCTGACCTACACCCTGGCCGGTGGCGATGCGGGTATGCGGCACTTCATGGCCCAGTTTGGTCCTGCGTTGCAGTTGCCTTGGACTTACCTGCCTGCACCGGAACTGACCGAGAAGCTGATTGACGATGTGGTCGACGGGACCAGCGATCAGTTGGGCAAACACAGCATCTCGGCCCTGGAACGCTATCGTGACGACTGCCTGCTGGCGGTGCTGGAGGCGGTGAAGACCACCAAGGCCAAACATGGCATGAGTTTCAGCGAGTAAGTTTTTCGGTGTCTGGGCGGGCCCTTTCGCGGGCAAGCCCTGCTCCTACAGTTTTGTGTCGTACGCAAAAAATCATTCGACGCTGGACTGTAGGAGCAGGGCTTGCCCGCGAAGACGGCCTGACAGACACCCCTCATTCGTGATCTGTTCACCTCTTCGGACACCCACCATGCCCACCCTCACCACCTACACCACCGAAGTCATCCCCGACTGGGTCGACTACAACGGCCATCTGCGCGATGCCTTCTACCTGCTGATCTTCAGCTACGCCACCGACGCCCTGATGCTGCGCCTGGGCATGGACAGCGATAACCGCGAAGCCACCGGCAGCTCGTTGTTCACCCTCGAACTGCACCTCAACTACCTGCACGAAGTCAAACTCGGCGCCCAGGTCGAAGTACGCACCCAGATCATCGGCCACGACGCCAAGCGCCTGCACCTCTACCACAGCCTGCACCTGCCGGGCGGCGACAAGGAACTGGCCGGCAACGAACAGATGCTGCTCCACGTCGACCTCGCCGGCCCGCGCTCGGCCCCCTTCACCGACGCCGCGCTGGAAAAACTGCAAGCCATCATCGAAGGCCAGAGCGACCTGCCGCCCCCCGAATACATCGGCCGCGTGATTGGATTGCCCGCGAAAAAATAAGAATCCCCCGAAAAGGAGCTCACCGTGAACACCGCCGCCGCGTTTGCCGATTTCCGCAGTTACCCGCTGATCAGTGCCCTGACCGCCGCGCATCCTCTGCCGGATCGCATCGAGGTCTACTGGGCGGACGGGCGTATCAGTCCGTACCATCACGTGTGGCTACGGGACAACTGCCCGTGCCCGCAGTGCGTGTACACGGTGACCCGCGAACAGGTGCTGGAAATCGTCGATGTGCCCGAGGGCCTGGCCCCCGCCACCATCCGCATCGACAACACTGGCTGCCTGTGCATCGACTGGCAGGACGGTCACGCCAGCCGCTTCGACCCGGGCTGGCTGCGGGCGCACGCCTATGACGACGAGTCGCGGGTCGAGCGCCAGGCCGGCAAGCCGAAAAGCCGGCTGTGGAGCAGCAGCCTGGAGTTGCCGGTATTCGAGTTCGCCGCCCTCAAGGAGGACCCGAAAACCCTGCTGCACTGGCTATTGGCCTTGCGCGACACCGGCCTGACCCAGGTGCGTGGCGTACCGACCGAGCCTGGTTCACTGACCGAGGTGGCCAAGCTGATCTCGTTTATCCGCCAGACCAATTTCGGCGTGCTGTTTAACGTGCAATCCAAGGCCGACGCCGACAGCAACGCCTACACCGCCTTCAACTTGCCGTTGCACAGCGACCTGCCGACCCGCGAGCTGCAACCGGGCCTGCAATTCCTGCATTGCCTGGTGAATGATGCCGAGGGTGGCGAGAGCATTTTCGTCGATGGCTTTGCCATTGCCGACGCGCTGCGCCGGGAAGACCCGGCGGCGTTCCGCGCCCTGAGCGAAATCCCGGTGGAGTTTCGCAACAAGGACCGGCACAGCGACTACCGCTGCCTGGCGCCGGTCATTGCGCTGGACAGCAGGGGGCAGGTCAGCGAGATCCGCATGGCCAACTTCCTGCGGGGCCCGTTCGAGGCCTCGGTAGAACAGATGCCGGTGCTGTACGCAGCCTATCGGCGCTTTATTGCCATGACCCGTGAAGCGCGCTTCCGGATCATGCGGCGGCTCAACCCGGGTGAACTGTGGTGCTTCGACAACCGCCGCACCCTGCACGCCCGCAATGCCTTCGACCCGGCCACCGGGGCCCGGCATTTCCAGGGCTGCTATATCGATAGGGATGAATTGTTGTCGCGGATATTGGTGTTACAGCGTTGAGCCCTGATCGTTCGAACACACTGTCTTGAGCAACTAGGCATTTAGCCACGATTGCTACTTTTTGGTCAGAACGCTAACGTCTTCCCGTCGACACTGACCGGAACCTTGGAAGCAAGGGGTGTTGATTTCGGTGATGCAAATCACCCCTAGCCAGTGAGCGGGATAAGCGGAAACGCGAAAGAACAGGCCGATAAAGTGACTCACAAAACCCCCGATGCGAAAGCATCGGGGGTTTCTATTTGCGAAATCTGACAACACCTCCAGCGCTACTATGCGGCTAAGGCATTCGCTGCGATCAGAGAATCCCTCTGCAAACCATTGGTCGGGAACACAGTTGGATACGGTCTCTTCGCGGCGCTGCGGCGATACGACAAGCTCCGCTCCCAAAGGTTTTGTGTCGTACGCCAATGCTGTGCACACCACAAAACTGTGGGAGCGGAGCTTGCCCGCGAAGAACGATAACGCGGTCCGCCTATTGAACCCGACCCGGCTGTTTCATTACCCGTTGCTCCACCACTTCCAGCACCTCGCAACCATCATCGAGCAACGCGTACATCACCTCCAGCACGTGCCGGAAATCCTGCTCATCCAGATTGTTGATCGTGGCACAGGTCAAGGTTTGCGAAAGATCGCGGGCGCCACGCAGCCGGCGACTGGCGAATGCACACAGGTCACGCAAGGGTGCATCAGGATTGAAGAACAGGACGGGGCTTTCTGTGGTGTTGGATTGAAACGCAATGTAGTTCGTCATGACTGGCTCCATTTCAAGGCTAACAAACCACCCTCAATGCGAGGTTGATTGTATGGCTCCGTAAATGGACCGCGACGTCCAGTCATTGAAGTGGCAATGACAAGGAGGACTATAGAAACGTTGCGCAGCTATATGCAAGCAAGTACGGGGCGGAATGTTTGAGCAAATACGTCGGGGCCAGAGACGAAATAGCACGCAACACAACCGTAGCCCAAACCGTCTCGTGGCAAGTACACCGACATGAGAGTATCGACCGCTCGCTCCTAGCGTACCGGCTTCAAGTCCATGACACGCTCGGCACCGTCATCTCTCGCCCCTCTGGGCGATACCTATTGCCTCAACAGCAAACATGACAAATAAAAACACCCCGCCAGGGGACATCGCCTTGGCCGCCGCCTTTCGGGAGCTGATGCACGTAGTGCTGAACGTTCGGAGCACTGGCGTCTCGCTTAAGCAGGTCCAACATGCACCGGTCTTCACCTATCTGATGACGCCAAAACAATTCGACAGAATCAAAAAGATTTGCAGGCAGCAAGGTTGGCCTGTGCCGAATCGCCGTGGAATCCTGATTGATCTTACGGCCATTGCCCACCCCTTGGAATCACGGGAGACCAAGGACCACTGCAGCCCTGAACAGGCGCTGGAAATTTTGACGAACGCCTACTCTCCCTATAGCCAGATCGGGCTCAACAAGCCCAAAAGCGCACAAGGAATCATCTTCAATACGGGTCGAAAAGTAAGAGTAGGCGCCGCAAACTACTACGCCCTGGCGGTCGTAAAAGTCTGTCAGGAGGGTGCCGAAAAATACTTGGCCCCGGTCACCGCTTATCATGCGACCGAGGCCAAGATTCGAAACATTAGTTGACTACGAGGAAGGACGGCCTTGTAGACAAGTCTCCCGCACCGAAGCAGAACAACCCAAACGCCTACAATTTCCCTTCATATGACCCTGGCTTACCTGGGCCTTCGCAGCTCCGCCGACAAATTTTCTGCTGTCTGCGTAGTCGTGGCCAATGCTAAGCAACTACTGGTCAAATCGCAACCACCTTCGGCTGAGCGGATGTAACACACGGTAACCTCCAATGCGCTTGGCTACTTCACAGTCCCGGCAAACACAACATCCCGCCCCACCTCTTCCACAGGCAAAAAAAACCCCGATCAAGCCGTGACAGGATCGGGGTGAGAGAGTGTGTCCGCAGAGACCCGCGCCGAGGGTGACCAAACCGTCGACAGATCTACTGGTACCCAGTGTGCTCGCTTGCCCTGCCCACGAGTTAGTCGAAAACGACCTGTTCATAGGTATCAGAGCCACTCGGGCAATCGGCTCTTGCCGACACCGCTAAGGGCTACCAGAATCGAAGCACGATCACATCGGAACAAGGACCAGCGCCATGATGTACGCGGATTTGATTGACCAGGAAGACCTGTTGGGCCAGCTCAAATCCCTCGGCCTGCAAGTGCCGAGCGGTGCCACCGCCGAGCAAGCCTGCGAATGTGCGGTACGCGGCCTGGACGACGCCCGGGCCTATGAGCTGCGCAAGATGGTCAAGGATATGTACACCAGCAGCGCGACGATTCTGCCGGCCGTGCGCCAGGCGATAGACAAGCAGCTGTTGCCGGCGTTGGCGCAATATCAGCAAACGCGGCCCTGAACGTAGCCCTCGTTGTGGTGAGGGGTTGCGCTGATGTCGTTCAGTTAAGAACGGTCTAAAGTCTGGCGAGATTTGTGGCGAGCGGGCTTGCCCGCGCTGGGGTGCGAAGCGCCCCTAAAACCGAAAATCGCGGTCTATCAGTTAGAACGAGGAGCCCGGTTTTGCGGCTGCTGCGCAGCCGAGCACGGGCAAGCCCGCTCGCCACAAGACCGCGCCTGGCTTCAGACTTAATTGGCCTGGGGCCCCTCACCACACGGGGCCACCCCGAACAGCCGGGCTTATAGCCTCACACTGGCAAACGTCGACTCATTACGCGCCTGGCTCAACGCCGACATCGGCCCGGACAACGGCGCCAATACCAACGCCTGCGGAATCGGCATCATCGCCACCTGCTGCGTAGTGTTGGAACCCACACGCTCGTCACGCGGCGGAATACCGAAGTACTCGCGGTAGCACTTGGAGAAGTGCGGTGTCGAAACAAACCCGCACACCGATGCCACTTCGATAATCGACATCGGCGTCTGCTTGAGCAACTGCCGCGCCCGGATCAGCCGCAGCTTCAGGTAGTAGCGCGACGGCGAACAATGCAGGTACTTCTGGAACAACCGCTCCAGCTGTCGACGGGACACGGCGACATACACCGCCAGTTCGTCCAGGTCGATCGGCTCTTCCAGGTTGGCTTCCATCAGCGCCACGATTTCCTGCAACTTCGGCTGGTTGGTGCCGAGCATGTGCTTGAGCGGCACACGCTGGTGATCCTGTTCATTACGGATACGCTCGTAGACGAACATCTCCGAGATCGCCGCCGACAATTCACGGCCATGGTCACGGCTGATCAGGTGCAACATCATGTCCAGCGGCGCTGTGCCACCGGAGCTGGTGAAGCGGTTACGGTCAAGGGTGAACAGACGGGTACTCATGGCCACCCGCGGGAAAGCTTCCTGCATCGAGGCCAGACATTCCCAGTGCACGCTGCAATCGAAACCGTCGAGCAACCCGGCGCAGGCCAGGGCCCAACTGCCGGTGCACACGGCGCCGAGGCGACGCGACTGACGCGCCTGGCTCTGCAACCAGGACACATGCTCACGGGTGACAGTACGTTGAATGCCAATGCCGCCGCAGACAATCACGGTGTCCATGGCGGGCGCTTTGTGCATGGAAGCATCAGGGGTGATCTGCAGGCCGTCGCTGGCCCAGACCTGTCCGCCGTCGACGCTCAGGGTCGTCCAGCGATACAGCTCGCGGCCGGACAATTGGTTGGCCATCCGTAGGGGTTCTACGGCGGAAGCCAGGGAAATGAGCGTGAAATTGTCCAGCAGCAGGAAGCCGATGGATTGAGGCGCACGGTTCTGGGGTTGAGCCCCGGGCTGGAACGACGTCATCGCGAAATCTCCTCACACAAAGCGGGTGATGGCCTCAGGCGGAGGCTCTTGTTATGGCCCTCGATCTCTCGCGGAGAGGGGCTTTGTAATGACAGAGCAATTGCCATGCCGAAAGTTGAATGGGTATTCAATAACTCCTGAAAACGACGTCGCGGTGTGTCTATATAGCCCTTGCCACGAGTGCGGGTTATAAGGCGTGGGAAAGGTCTGTAAGCTCCCGGCTCAAGGGGCTTGAGCACTTCGGTAGCACTTGTGTTCCGGGCGCTGAGCGGCGCCGGGAAGGAGTGTCACCGCAAGCACAGTCGACCGGCGGTAACAGGGTGAAAAGCGGGTGTTGCGAAGGCCTATCAGTTACCTGTTTGCGACGCGCCAAAAGGTGGCGCGTCCCAGGGACAGTGGTCGATTTATGCACAGTCTTGGCAGTGGGCTGACCTCAGCACTCCACCGCACTAACCGCCAACCCACCCCGCGAAGTCTCTTTATATTTGTCATGCATATCGGCCCCGGTATCGCGCATGGTGCGGATCACCCGGTCCAGGGAAATAAAGTGCTGACCGTCGCCGCGCAAGGCCATCTGCGCCGCGTTGATCGCTTTCACCGCCGCAATCGCATTACGCTCGATGCACGGCACCTGCACCAACCCGCCGACAGGATCGCAAGTCAGCCCCAGATTGTGTTCCAGACCGATTTCCGCCGCGTTGCACAACTGCTCCGGCGTCGCCCCGAGCACCTGCGCCAAGCCCGCCGCCGCCATGGCGCAAGCCGAACCCACTTCGCCCTGGCAGCCGACCTCGGCCCCCGAGATCGAGGCGTTCTTCTTGCACAGGATGCCCACCGCCGCCGCCGCGAGGAAATAGTCGACGACATTGGCGTCGGTCACCACCTCGCTGAACTTCATGAAGTAGTGCAGCACCGCCGGGATAATCCCCGCCGCGCCGTTGGTCGGCGCCGTGACCATGCGCCCGCCCGCCGCGTTCTCTTCGTTGACCGCCAGGGCGAACAGGTTCACCCACTCCATCGCACTCAAGGTCGAACCGATCACATTGGGTTTGTTCAGCTCCTGCAAGCTGCGGTGCAACTTGGCCGCGCGCCGGCGCACATTCAAACCGCCAGGCAGGATGCCTTCGTGCTTGAGGCCCTGCTCCACACAATCCTGCATCGCCCGCCAGAGTTTCATCAGGCCGCTGCGAATCTCGTCCTCACCCCGCCAGACCTTTTCATTGGCCAGCATCAGCTCGGCAACGCTCAGGCCATGTCGCTGACACAACTCAAGCAACTCCACCGCACTGGAAAAATCATACGGCAACACCGTGCGGTCCATATCCGCCACGCCGCTTTCCGCCTGGGCCTGGTCGACGACAAAACCGCCGCCCACCGAGTAGTAGGTATCGCGATGCAGTTCTTTACCTTCTTCGCCGAAAGCGACCAGGGTCATGGCATTGGGGTGAAAGGCCAGGTTCTCGTCGATCAGGCGCATGTCCCGCGCCCAGACAAACGGAATCGCCAGGCGGTTATCCAGCAGCAAGGTGTCGGTTTCCCGCAAGGTGGCGATGCGCAGGCCGATCTGCGACGGATCGATCGCATCCGGCCATTCGCCCATCAGGCCCATGATCACCGCGTTGTCGCTGCCATGACCGATGCCGGTGGCCGACAGCGAACCGTAAAGCTGCACTTCAACCCGCGTCACCTGCGCAAGCTCCCCCCGCTCACGCAGCCCCTGGACGAACAACGCCGCAGCGCGCATAGGCCCCACGGTATGGGAGCTGGAAGGGCCGATGCCGATCTTGAACAGGTCAAACACGCTGATTGCCATTGTTGCGAAGTCCTCTGAGTGCCTGTTCCAGACGCCTGAGCGTCCGGTGGCGAAGCTGCTACGCTCAAGCATCGCAATCCGCCGGGATAAAGCATCATCAGCCTTTTGAAAGCCCACACGACGTCTCACACCGACGCACCCATGCCCAGCAACGCCAGCTTCCGCGCACAGGTAATTTCCGGCGTTTTTTTGCGGCGCAGAGGGGAAAAAAGGCCGGAAAAAAGCTGTAAACGACCTCACCGACACTGGAAGCGACCCTCCCTGTACTGGATACGACGCACCCTGTAGGCGACAGATTTAGGCTGGTACATGATCAGTCTCGACTCGATTGCAAGGCACCGGGGTAGAGCCGTCCTCAGCGCCTACAACCGCAACACAAAATAACTAAGCGCGATCGTCCAGTCGGACCACTGCCAAAAATAAACATCCAGGAGTCCACCCCATGAAAGGTTCCCCGTCGTTGTTGTTGGCCGCCATGCTGAGTCTGCCGATGCTGGCCCAAGCCGCAGAGCCAGCACAGTGCAGTACCGTTAACTTCTCGGATGTCGGTTGGACGGACATCACCGCCACCACCGCCACCACCAGCGTGGTACTCGACGCCCTGGGCTACAAAACCAAGACCACGATGATTTCCGTGCCGGTGACCTACAAGTCCCTGGCCGACGGCAAGAACATGGACGTGTTCCTCGGCAACTGGATGCCGACCATGGAAAACGACATCAAGGCCTACCGTGATGCCGGCACCGTGGAAACCGTGCGCACCAACCTCAAGGGCGCCAAGTACACCCTCGCCGTGCCTCAGGCGCTGTACGACAAGGGCCTGCATGACTTCGCCGATATCGCCAAGTTCAAGAAGGAACTGGACGGCAAGATCTACGGCATCGAGCCGGGCAACGACGGCAACCGCCTGATCCAGAGCATGATCGACAAGAACGCCTTCGGCCTGAAAGACGCCGGCTTCAAGGTCGTCGAGTCCAGCGAAGCCGGCATGCTCTCGCAGGTCGACCGTGCGCAGAAACGCGACACCGCCGTGGTCTTCCTGGGCTGGGCGCCGCACCCGATGAACAAGCGCTTCAAGATCGAATACCTCACCGGTGGTGATGAGTACTTCGGCCCTGACTTCGGCGCCGCGACCGTCCTGACCAACACCCGCAAGGGCTACACCCAGGAATGCAGCAACGTCGGCCAACTGCTGAAGAACCTCGAGTTCACCGTCGACATGGAAAGCTCGCTGATGGGCAACATCCTCGACGACAAGATGAAGCCTGAAGCCGCTGCCAAGGCGTGGCTGAAGAAGAACCCACAGGTGTTGACCACCTGGCTGGCGGGCGTGACCACCATTGACGGTAAACCAGGCCTGGAAGCCGTGAAAGCCAAGCTCGCGCAATAACCGCCACGTCCGGGCGGGTTCGCCCGCCTGGACTGGCATTTATTTCCCCGCATGTGGACGTTCAATACCATGCTGACTGAACATAAAATCCCCCTGGGCCAGTACATCGCGGCGTTCGTCGAATGGTTGACGAAGCACGGTGCCAACTACTTCGATTTCATCGCCTCGACGCTGGAAGCGATGATCCACGGCGTGACCTTCGCGCTGGCCTGGTTCAATCCGCTGGCATTGATCGCGCTGATCGCGGCGATCGCCCACCTGATCCAGCGCAAATGGGGGCTGACCGCCTTCGTGATCGCCTCCTTCCTGCTGATCCTCAACCTGGGATACTGGCAGGAAACCATGGAAACCCTGGCCCAGGTGATGTTCGCCACCCTGGTCTGCGTGGTGATCGGCGTGCCGCTGGGCATCGTCGCCGCGCACAAGCCGATGTTCTACACCCTGATGCGTCCGGTCCTCGACCTGATGCAGACCGTACCGACCTTCGTGTACCTCATTCCAACCCTGACCCTGTTCGGTCTGGGTGTCGTCCCCGGTCTGATCTCCACGGTGGTGTTCGCGATTGCCGCGCCCATCCGCCTGACCTACCTGGGTATCCAGGATGTACCGCAAGAACTGATGGACGCCGGCAAGGCCTTCGGCTGCTCGCGTCGTCAACTGCTCTCACGGATTGAACTGCCCCACGCCATGCCGAGCATCGCCGCCGGTGTCACCCAGTGCATCATGCTGTCATTGTCGATGGTGGTGATCGCCGCGCTGGTGGGTGCCGATGGCTTGGGCAAACCCGTGGTCAACGCACTGAACACCGCTGATATCGCCCTCGGCTTCGAAGCCGGCCTGGCGATCGTATTGCTGGCAATCATGCTCGACCGTATCTGCAAACAACCCGACGCACAGGTAAGGGGTGACGCATGAGCATCATTCGCTTCGACAAGGTAGACGTCATCTTCTCCAAGAATCCGCGAGAGGCCCTCGCGTTGCTGGACAAAGGCCTCAAGCGTGAAGAGATCCTGAAAAAGACCGGCCAGATCGTCGGTGTGGAAAACGCCAGCCTGGAAATCGAGAAAGGCGAGATCTGCGTGCTGATGGGGCTGTCCGGTTCCGGCAAGTCCAGCCTGCTGCGCTGCATCAACGGCTTGAACACGGTCAGCCGTGGCCACTTGTTCGTCGAACATGAAGGTCGACAGATCGACATCGCCAACTGCACCGACGCGGAACTGAAGATGATGCGCACCAAGCGCATCGCCATGGTGTTCCAGAAGTTCGCCCTGATGCCCTGGCTGACGGTGCGCGAGAACATCAGCTTCGGCCTCGAGATGCAGGGTCGTCCTGAAAAGGAACGCCGCCAACTGGTGGACGAGAAGCTGCAACTGGTCGGTCTGGAACAATGGCGCAACAAGAAGCCCGACGAACTGTCCGGCGGTATGCAACAACGCGTGGGCCTGGCCCGCGCCCTGGCGATGGACGCCGACATTCTGTTGATGGACGAACCCTTTTCGGCCCTCGACCCGCTGATCCGCCAAGGCTTGCAGGACGAACTGCTCGACCTGCAACGCAAGCTGCACAAGACCATCGTGTTCGTCAGCCACGACCTGGATGAAGCCCTGAAGCTGGGCAGCCGTATCGCCATCATGAAAGACGGCCGGATCATCCAATACAGCAAGCCGGAAGACATCGTGCTCAACCCGGCGGACGAATATGTGCGCACCTTCGTCGCCCACACCAATCCGCTCAATGTGCTGTGCGGGCGCAGCCTGATGCGCACCCTGGACAACTGCAAGCGGGTCAACGGTTCGGTGTGCCTCGACCCGGGCGGCGATTCGTGGATCGACTTGGCCGAAGGCAACACCGTCAAGGGTGCCCGCCAGAACGGCGCCGTCCTGAACCTGCAAAGCTGGGTGCAGGGGCAAGCGGTGGAAGGCCTGGGGCGTACGCCGACCCTGGTGGATTCGAACATCGGTATGCGCGATGCCTTGCAGATCCGCTACCAGACCGGCCACAAGCTGGTGCTGCACGACAACAACAAGGTGGTGGGGATTCTCGGCGACAGCGAGCTGTATCACGCACTGTTGGGCAAGAACCTCGGTTGAGACCGATGCAAAAACGCCGCGAGCGCATCGCGGCGTCTTTGTTTTCGGAATGTCGTTTTACCGCTGACCGCAGGGGAAGAGCCACCGGATAACGGTTATTTGTCGTAACCTCGGTTTTTTGTTAATTGAACGTTCAATCAAAACAAAATAGACTGGTCCCCATGCCGGTAGCCGCTTCCTGGCTACCAACAGGTCTGAGGAGAGGTGCACGATGCCCAAGGTCGGTATGCAACCCATACGCCGTCAGCAATTGATCGCCGCGACGTTGACGGCGGTCGACCAGGTCGGGATGGCGGATGCCAGCATTGCGCTGATCGCCCGCTTGGCCGGGGTTTCGAATGGCATCATCAGCCACTATTTTCAGGACAAGAATGGCCTGATCGCCGCCACGATGCGCTACCTGATGAATGTCCTGATCGAGAACGTCGCCGCGCGTCGCCTGGCACTGACAGACGACAGCCCGCAGGCCCATCTGCAGGTGATTATCGAAGGCAACTTCGATGCCAGCCAGGTCAATGGCCCGGCCATGAAAACCTGGTTGGCCTTCTGGGCCACCAGCATGCACCACCCGTCTTTGCACAGGTTGCAGCGGATCAACGATCACCGTCTGTATTCGAACCTGTGTTGCCAGTTCCGCCGCGTCCTGCCGCTGCCCGCAGCCCGCAGCGCCGCACGCGGGCTGGCCGCGCTGATCGACGGTTTGTGGTTGCGCGGCGCGTTGTCGGGAGACGCTTTCGACACCGCACAGGCGCAACGGATCGCTTACGAATACATGGATTTCCAACTGGCTAAGCAGGAGCGCTAGAGCACCGGGAAACGCTCGGCCCCTGAACGACTGCCGACCGGTGTTGCCAGAACCTTACTGGCGTACCTGGCGGTTAACGCCAACCACTTATGCACTTGCGAGGACACTATGGCCCGTTTCGAACTGCAAAAACTCTACATCGACGGCGGTTACTCCGACGCCAGCGGCGATGCCACTTTCGATGCCATCAACCCGGCTAACGGTGAAGTTCTCGCCAAAGTGCAACGCGCGACCCAGTCAGACGTCGAGCGGGCCGTGGTCAGTGCCGAGAAGGGCCAGAAAATCTGGGCCGCGATGACCGCCATGGAGCGTTCGCGCATCCTGCGTCGCGCCGTCGACATCCTCCGTGAGCGCAACGACGAACTGGCCGCCCTGGAAACCCTCGACACCGGCAAGGCTTACTCGGAAACCCGTTACGTCGACATCGTCACCGGTGCCGATGTGCTGGAGTACTACGCAGGCCTGGTGCCCGCCATCGAAGGCGAGCAGATTCCGCTGCGCACCACCTCGTTCGTCTACACCCGTCGCGAGCCGCTGGGCGTGGTGGCAGGTATCGGTGCATGGAACTACCCGATCCAGATCGCCCTGTGGAAATCCGCCCCGGCCCTGGCCGCCGGTAACGCGATGATCTTCAAGCCAAGTGAAGTCACTTCGCTGACCACCCTGAAACTGGCCGAGATCTACACCGCGGCCGGCGTACCGGACGGCGTGTTCAACGTACTGACCGGCAGCGGCCGTGAAGTCGGCACCTGGCTGACCGAGCACCCGCGCATCGAAAAAGTCTCCTTCACCGGCGGCACCGACACCGGCAAGAAAGTCATGGCCAGCGCTTCCAGCTCGTCGCTCAAGGACGTGACCATGGAACTGGGCGGCAAGTCGCCGCTGATCATTTTCGACGACGCTGACCTCGATCGCGCCGCCGACACCGCGATGATGGCCAACTTCTACAGCTCCGGCCAGGTCTGCACCAACGGCACCCGCGTGTTTGTGCCGAGCCATCTGAAAGCTGCGTTCGAAGCCAAGATCGTCGAGCGTGTGGCGCGGATTCGCGTCGGTAACCCGGAAGACGAGAACACCAACTTCGGCCCGCTGGTCAGCTTCGCCCATATGGAAAGCGTGCTGGGCTACATAGCCAAGGGCAAGGAAGAAGGCGCGCGCCTGCTGTGCGGCGGCGAACGCCTGAGCGCCGGTGAGTTCGCCAAGGGCGCCTTTGTCGCGCCGACCGTGTTCACCGATTGCAGCGATGACATGACCATCGTCCGCGAAGAAATCTTTGGCCCGGTGATGAGCATCCTCAGCTACGAAACCGAAGAAGAAGTGATCCGCCGCGCCAACGACACCGACTTCGGCCTGGCCGCCGGTGTGGTGACCCGCGACCTGAACCGCGCCCACCGCGTGATTCATCAACTGGAAGCCGGTATCTGCTGGATCAACGCCTGGGGCGAGTCCGACGCCAAGATGCCGGTCGGCGGCTACAAGCAGTCGGGTGTCGGCCGTGAAAACGGCATCAGCTCGCTGAACAACTTCACCCGGATCAAATCGGTACAGGTCGAGTTGGGTGACTACGCCTCGGTGTTCTAAGACCCGAGTCTTGTATTGCCCGTGAGGCCGTCTTCGCGGGCAAGCTCCGCTCCCACAGGTTTTTCGTCGTTCGCAGCTATTGCGTCTGGCTCAAACCTTGTGGGAGCGGAGCTTGCCCGCGAATCGAGTGCAAGGCACTCGTCCTGAGACGCCCCGCCCCGACCCACTTCAACGAGGGCTGCATTTCATGTCCCAAGAATTCGATTACATCATCATCGGTGCCGGCTCCGCCGGTAACACCCTGGCCGCCCGCCTGACCGAAGACGCTGGCGTCACGGTCCTGCTGCTCGAAGCGGGCGGTCCCGACTACCGCTTCGACTTTCGCACCCAGATGCCCGCCGCCCTGGCCTTCCCGCTGCAAGGCCGGCGCTACAACTGGGCCTACGAAACCGATCCGGAACCGCATATGGACGGTCGCCGGATGGAATGCGGTCGCGGCAAGGGCCTCGGCGGCTCCTCGCTGATCAACGGCATGTGCTACATCCGTGGCAACGCCCTGGACTACGACGGTTGGGCCAAGCTGCCCGGCCTGGAAGACTGGGCCTACCTCGACTGCCTGCCGTATTTCCGCAAGGCCGAAACCCGTGACATCGGTCCAAACGACTATCACGGCGGCGAAGGCCCGGTCAGCGTGACCACGCCCAAGGCCGGCAACAACCCGCTGTTCCACGCCATGGTCGAAGCCGGCGTGCAGGCCGGTTACCCGCGTACCGTCGACCTCAACGGCTACCAGCAGGAAGGTTTCGGTCCGATGGACCGCACCGTCACGCCCAAGGGCCGTCGCGCCAGCACCGCCCGTGGTTACCTGGACACGGCCAAGCAGCGCTCGACCCTGACCATCGTCACCCACGCCCTGACCGACAAGATTCTGTTCGAAGACAAGCGTGCGGTCGGCGTGCGTTACCTGCTGGGTTCGGCCGAAGAACCGGTCGAAGTCCGCGCCCGCAAGGAAGTCCTGCTGTGCAGCGGCGCCATCGCCTCGCCGCAGATCCTCCAGCGCTCCGGCGTCGGCCCGGCCAAGCTCCTGCAAAGCCTGGATATCCCGGTGGTCCACGACCTGCCCGGCGTCGGTGAAAACCTCCAGGACCACCTGGAGCTGTACCTGCAATACGCCTGCACCCAGCCGGTCTCGCTGTACCCGTCGCTGCTGTGGTGGAACCAGCCGGCCATCGGTGCCGAATGGCTGTTCAACGGCACCGGCATCGGCGCCAGCAACCAGTTCGAAGCCGGCGGTTTCATTCGCACCCGCCCGGAATTCGAGTGGCCGAATATCCAGTACCACTTCCTGCCGGTGGCGATTAACTACAACGGCAGCAACGGCGTGAAAGAACACGGCTTCCAGGCGCACATGGGTTCCATGCGTTCGCCGAGCCGCGGTCGGGTGCAGGCCAAGTCCAAGGACCCGCGCCAGCACCCGAGCATCCTGTTCAACTACATGGCCACCGAGCAGGACTGGCAGGAATTCCGCGACGGCATCCGCCTGACCCGGGAGATCATGCAACAGCCGGCTTTGGATATTTACCGTGGGCGTGAAATCAGCCCGGGGATCGAGGTGCAGACCGACGAGCAACTGGACCAGTTTGTCCGCGAGCACGCCGAGACCGCGTTCCACCCGTCCTGCTCGTGCAAGATGGGCACCGACGAGATGGCGGTGGTCGATAGCCAGGGTCGCGTGCATGGCATGCAGGGCCTGCGGGTGGTCGACGCGTCGATCATGCCGATCATCACCACCGGCAACCTGAACGCGCCGACGATCATGATCGCCGAGAAAATCGCCGACAAGATCCGTGGCCGCCAGCCACTGCCGCGCAGCAAGGCCGACTACTACGTGGCCGGCGAGGCGCCGGTGCGTGGCAAGCCGGTGCGTGAAGTGAGCCGTACTGCGCAGTAACCGCTGAAAAGCTTCGCGGGCAAGCCCTGCTCCTACAGTTTTTTGTCGTTCACAGAATTTGTGTACGCCACCACCTTGTAGGAGCAGGGCTTGCCCGCGAATGCGTCAGTTCAGGCAACATCAATCTCCCACCACATAACGTAAACAATCCCCACACCGCCCTACCCTTGCTCCTACCCACCGCGCAGGCCTAATCTAATGGCGCGCAAACGTTTCACCCCCGCCCCAATTCGACACACCGCCACATTGCTGGCCACGAGGCTTTCCCATGTTTGATGTCGTATCTTCGAGCAAATGGCCCACCGGCTACCTGATCAATCCCAACCCCGAGCCCATGGACCCCAAGTGGCTGACGGAATTCAGCAAGATCCCGGCCGCCGCGGTCAGCGACTGCCTCGGTCGTAACGTCGGTGGGCTGGGCCTGCGACCGTTCCACGGCAACACCCCGATGCTCGGCAATGCCCTGACCGTACGCGTGCGCCCGGGCGACAACCTGATGATCCTCAAGGCCATGCAGATGGCCCGCCCAGGCGATGTGCTGGTGATCGACGGCAGCGCCGACCTGACCCGCGCCGTGTTCGGCGGCATCATGCGCGCCATGGCCCTCAAGGCCGGTATCGTCGGCGTGGTGATCAACGGCGCCCTGCGCGACCTCGACGAATGGCAGACCGGCGAACTGCCGGCCTACGCCATCGGCGGCGTGCACCGTGGCCCGAGCACCGACGGCGGTGGCGAGATCAACGTACCGATTTCCTGTGCCGGCATGCTGGTGACCCCGGGCGACCTGATGATCGGCGACGGTGACGGCGTTGTCGCCGCGGCTCGCTCCGAACTGCCGGAACTGCTGATCCGCTGCCACGACCTGCTGGCGCGGGAAAAAGCTACACTGGCGGCGATTGAAGCCGGCACCCTGGACCCGGACCGCTTCGACGCGATCCTGCGCGCCAAGGGCTGTCCGCTCTAAGGTCAACAGCCTCAAGAGCTTCGCGGGCAAGCCCTGCTCCTACAGTTTTTCGTCGTTCACGGCACTTGTGTACGACACTACCCTGTAGGAGCAGGGCTTGCCCGCGAAGAGGCCCTCCCGAACACCCCGCACAAGGAGGTTCCCCATGTTCGACTTCCACCCCCAGCTCAAGCAACGGTTCGCCGGCTTGCGCACGGGCGCTGAATTCTTCTCGCTGCGTTACGTGCGCGAATCCGGCCAATACCTGTCGGTGCGCAAGAACGTGGCCGAACCCCCAAGCCTGCGCCTCGACGAAGGCGCGATGCTGACCGTCCGCGTCAACGGCGTCGAAGCCTATGCCGCGACCAACGACCTGTCCCAGGCCGGCCTGCAAAGCGCCCTCGAACGCGCCGAAAACTACGCCCGCTTGATGGCCCCCCACGCCCTGCTCGACCTGCGCCAACAGGCCGTCTCCAGCGACCGCGCCGATTACCGCTCGCCCCAGCTCGACCAGCCCTTCCCGTCACTGAGCGACTGCTACGCCCTGCTCGGCGCCGAATCCGCCGCCGTGCCCAAGGACGAGCGGCTGGTCAACTGGGAAGTCAGTCTCGGCCTGACCCAGGTCGAACAGATCTACCTCAACAACGCCGGCGCCGAACTGCGCCAGGCCCTGCGCTTCGTCTACCCGGGCCTGAGCGTCACCGCCTACGACGGCGCGGACAGCCAGACCCGGACCCTGGGCCGGGAAAACTTCGGCCAGCAAGGCAGCGCCGATGTCATCGGCCGCTCCGGACTGATCGGCGCCGGCACCCGGATCGCCGACCAGGCCCTGCAATTGCTGCTGGCGCCCAACACCCCGCAAGGCCCGCGCGACCTGCTGTTGACCCCGGACCAGATGATCCTGCAGATCCACGAATCCATCGGCCACCCGCTGGAACTGGACCGCATCCTCGGCGACGAACGCAATTACGCCGGCACCAGCTTCGTCAAGGCCAGCGACTTCGGCAGCCTGCAATATGGCTCGGCGCTGCTCAACGTGACCTTCGATCCGACCATCGCGCAGCAACTGGCCAGCTACGGCCATGACGACGACGGCACCCCGGCCCGCAAGGAGTTCCTGATTCGCGAAGGCCGCCTGCTGCGTCCACTGGGCGGCGCGCTGTCACAGTTCCGCTCCGGCCTCGACGGCGTCGCCAACAGCCGCGCCTGCAGCTGGAACCGCGCGCCCATCGACCGCATGGCCAACCTCAATATCGAACCGGGCGACCAGTCCTTCGCCCAACTGGTCGGCGGTATCGAGAAAGGCATCCTGATGTCCACCAACCGTTCCTGGTCCATCGACGATGCCCGCAACAAATTCCAGTTCGGCTGCGAGTGGGGCCAGCTGATCGAAAATGGCGAGCTCAAGGGCGTGGTGAAAAATCCCAACTACCGGGCAATTTCCGCACAGTTCTGGCGCAATCTCAGCGCCGTCGGCAACGCCGAGACCTTCCAGGTCCTGGGCACGCCGAATTGCGGCAAGGGCGAGCCCAACCAGGTGATCCGGGTCGGGCATGCCTCGCCCGCCTGTGTCTTCAGCAATGTCGATGTGTTTGGAGGAGATGCCTGATGAGTACTTCACTGAGTCAGGTCGAACACTTCCGCGCGCTGGTCGAGGGTTTGCAGAAACAACTGCACGCCACGGAACGTTTCACCCTGGGTTATGCCGCCGAGTCGTCGGACTTTATCCGTTTCAATCTGGGCCGGGTGCGCCAGGCCGGGCAGGTGCAACAGGCCAGCTTGAGCTTCAAGCTGATCGACGACGGTCGCCACGCCGACTTGCAGATCACCCTCTCCGGCGAACCTGAGCCGGACCGTCAGCGCCTGGCGGACGGCCTGCAACAACTGCGCGAAATCCTCCCGCTGTTGCCGGCGGACCCGTACCTGCTGCTCAACCACAACGCCTGGCAAAGCCAGAACGTGCAAAGCCATCCGTTGCCGGAGACGGCGCGAGTACTGGAGGAAATCAGCCGCGCCTCGGTCGGCCTGGACCTGGTCGGGTTCTACGCCGCCGGTCCCATCAGCCGGGGCTTTGCCAGTTCCGACGGGGCCTTTGGCTGGCACCAGGCCAATAGTTTCAACTTCGACTGGAGCCTGTTCCACGAAAACGGCCAGGCGGTGAAAGCCAGCTACGCCGGCCATGACTGGAACAGCGACGGCTTTGCCCGGCGCTTCCAGCAGGCCCGTGAGCAACTCGAGTTTCTCGGCCGACCGTTGCGCACCTTGGCGCCGGGCGAGTATCGCGCCTACCTGGCACCGGCGGCGCTGGAAGAAGTCATGGGCATGCTCAGTTGGGGCGGCTTCTCGGCCCAGGCCATCGGCAGCAAGCACAGCCCGCTGCAGAAGCTTTACGCGGGCGAGGCCAGCTTCAGTTCCAGCGTCTGGCTCAGCGAGCAGATCAGTGGCTCGTTGAGCCCGGCGTTTTCCAACGAAGGCTATCCCCGTGGCGACGTGTCGTTGGTGGCCGCGGGCGCGGCGGACCAGCAGTTGATCAACTCCCGCAGTGCCGCCGAGTACGGGCTGACCACCAACGGTGCCAGCGGCGGCGAGTATCCCGGTGCCTTGCAGATGCGCGCCGGGCAACTGGCCCAGGCCGATATTCTCAAGCGACTGGGCACCGGCTTGTATATCAGCAACCTGTGGTACCTGAACTACTCGGACCAACCGGCGGCGCGGATGACCGGCATGACCCGCTTCGCCACCTTCTGGGTGGAGAACGGCGAGATCCAGGCGCCGGTCAGCACCATGCGCTTCGATGACAGTGTCTACAGCCTGTTGGGCAGCCAGTTGGAAGCCCTGACCCAGGAACGCGAGCTGCTGCTGTCGGCGAGCACCTACGACCAGCGACAGACCGCGTCGAACCTGCTGCCGGGGGCGTTGATCAGCAAGTTGACCCTGACCCTGTAAACCTGGAGTCCGTTCTCACGGACACCGCAAAACCTATAGGAGCAGGGCTTGCCCGCGAAGCTTTTAGCGCTCTCAAGGGCCTATTCGTGGGCAAGCCCTGCTCCTACAGGTCCGCGGCGGTCACAAGATCTCTGACCGAAACACCCGCATACCTATCCGTTCAGTCAGTTGCCCTGACGCCGCCCGGCGCGCTATATATCCCTCTGTTTTTTTTCACACTATCAAAACGCCACCCTCATACGACAACACCCAGAGAAACCAGACTCGACCCGCGATTTCCTTACTCAACGCCGCACCTCTTTCATCCCCCGAAAGTGCTTTGCTGGAGCTTGATATGAATCATGGAAGCTTTGTCATCAACAACCTGTACCGGCACTTCAACATCCATGTCGAACGTATCGGCGACGATCCCCGGCGCAAGACGGTCCTGCTGGTCAACGGTGCCCTGGCCACCACCAGCTCTTTCACCCGTACCGGCAAGTGCCTGGCCGAACACTTCAACGTGGTGCTGTTCGACCTGCCCTTTGCCGGGCGCTCACAACCCTACAATCCCGATCCGGGGTTGGTGACCAAGGACGACGAGGTGGAGATCCTCCTGGCCCTGGTGCAGCGCTTCGAGGTCAATCACCTGGTGTCCGCCTCGTGGGGCGGCATTTCCACCCTGCTGGCCCTGACCCGGCACCCACCGACCATCGAAAGCTCGGTGGTGATGGCCCTGGCGCCCGACCTGAATCCACCGATGCGGGCGTATGTGCAGCGCGTCCACGAACTGATCGCGGTGGACGACAAATCCGCCATCGGCCACCTGCTCAACGACACCGTCGGCCACTTCCTGCCACCACGCCTCAAGGCCACCAACCACCAGCACCTGTCCTCGATGCCCAGCACCGAATACCGCCAGGCGCGCTTTCATATCGACCAGGTGCTGCAGCTTGGCGACGGTAATTACCTGCGGGCCTTGTCCACGATCCAGAGCCCGGTGCATTTCATCAATGGCGCCAAGGACATCTACACCCCGGCCGCAGGTGCGCGGGTGTTCCAGGAATATATCCCCCGCAGCAGTTTCTCCGTCGCCGAAGACACCGGCCACCTGCTCGACCTGGAATCACGCCAGGCCGCCAACGCGGTGCATCAGGCTTTGCTGGGGTTTCTGCTGTCGCCCGGATAGCATCGCGTCCTGTAGGAGCCGGCTTGCTGGCGATCCAGGCGACGCGGTCCATCAGGCACACCGCGTCATCGTTCATCGCCAGCAAGCCGGCTCCTAAAGGTGGCGGGTGTGTTCAAGATCTCCGGCAACGAGCACACGCCTACACCGTTCCTGACCGATCAGGCATACTGCAACTACGTAGCCAGCTAACAAACAGAGCCGCCCATGCCTGATCGTGCCCCACTCGACGTAACGACCGCTCGCTGGCTACCGTGGGTGGTAGCCATTGCCTTCTTCATGCAGTCCCTCGACGGGACCATCCTCAACACCGCACTGCCCGCCATGGCCCTCGACCTGGCGGAAAACCCCCTGCGCATGCAGGGCGTGGTGATCGCCTACATGCTCACCGTGGCCCTGCTGATCCCGGCCTCGGGATGGGTTTCCGACCGCTTCGGCACCAAACGCATCTTCTTCGGCGCAATCCTGCTGTTCAGTATCGGCTCCCTGCTCTGCGCCCTGTCGAGCTCGCTGAACATGCTGGTGGGCGCCCGGATCATCCAGGGCCTCGGCGGTTCGCTGATGCTACCGGTCGGCCGGCTGGTGGTGCTGCGGGCCTACCCGCGTTCGGAGCTGGTGCGGATCATGGGCTTCATCACCATCCCCGGCCTGCTCGGCCCGTTGATCGGCCCGACCATGGGCGGCTGGATGGTGCAGTACCTGACCTGGCACTGGATTTTTTTGATCAACCTGCCGGTGGGCCTGCTCGGCTGCTACGCGGTGTGGAAGTTCATCCCGGACCTGCGCGGCAGCGAGCGCACGCGCTTCGACGGCATCGGCTTCCTGTTGTTCGGCGCGGCGATGCTGCTGATCACCATCGCCATGGAGGGCCTGGGCGAGCTGCAACTGCCGCACCTGCGGGTGATGTTGCTGCTGTTCGCCGGCCTCGCGTGCCTGGCGGCGTATTGGCTGCGGGCCGGGCATATCGATAATCCCTTGTTCGCGCCGTCCTTGTTCAAGACCCGGACCTTTGCCGTGGGCATCCTCGGCAATCTGTTCGCCCGCCTGGGCAGCGGCGCCCTGCCGTTCCTGGTGCCGTTGCTGCTGCAAGTGGCCCTGGGTTACTCGCCGTCCCAGGCCGGGATGAGCATGCTACCCCTGGCGGCGGCGGCGATGTTCGCCAAGTCGATCGCCCGGCCGCTGATCGAGCGCCTGGGTTATCGCATCGTGCTCACCGGCAACACCCTGGCCCTGGGCGTCATGCTCGCGGTCATGGGCCTGGTCACCGAGCAGACGCCTTACCCCTTGTTGCTGGCCATGCTGGCGATTGCCGGGGCGATCAACTCGCTGCAGTTCACGGCGATGAACACCGTGACCCTGATCGATCTTGACGACAAGTCCGCCAGCAGCGGCAACAGCCTGCTGTCGGTGGTGGCGCAATTGTCCCTGAGCCTCGGGGTGGCCTGCGCCGGCGCCCTGCTCGGCGGCTTTACCGCCGCGGTCGGCAACGATGGCGTGGAGACGGTGCTCGGCGCCTTTCAACTGACCTTCCTCACCGTGGGCATCATGGCGATGCTGGCGGCAACAATTTTCCTGCAGCTTTCACCCCAGGACGGGCGGCGGGCCAGGGTGGTTCAGGAGCAGCATATCGAGCACTGAGTGCCTTTGGGTGCGCTCAGGGGCCTCTTCGCGGCGGTGCGGCGATCCGACAAGCTCCGCTCCCACAAGTTGCGCGGTGCCTGCAACACTTGCGCCTGGCTCCGATCTCAGTGTGGGAGCGGAGCTTGCCCGCGAAGAGGCCAGCAGCCACACAACAGGTTCAAGCCATTGCCCCAAAGCAGCGCCTCCCACAACAATCAGCCTGCACTACCAGTATTTGGCTACTTTTCGTCCAGAATTTGCAGCGCCGCCAGTCGGGACTGATACACTGCGCGACATTTTGTTTTGCAGGCCAGTCCCGTGACCACCATCGCCACCGCGTTTAACTCTTTGCCACTGTCCGCCGCCATGCTGGCTAACCTCGACTCCCTCGGTTATGCCCAGATGACGCCGATCCAGGCGCAAAGCTTGCCGGTGATCCTCAAGGGCATGGACCTGATCGCCCAGGCCAAGACCGGCAGCGGCAAGACCGCGGCCTTCGGCATCGGCCTGCTGAACCCGATCAACCCGCGCTTCTTCGGTTGCCAGGCGCTGGTGATCTGCCCCACCCGCGAGCTGGCCGACCAGGTCGCCAAGGAAATCCGTCGCCTGGCCCGCGCCGAAGACAATATCAAGGTGCTGACCCTCTGCGGCGGCGTGTCCCTCGGACCGCAGATCGCCTCCCTGGAACACGGCACCCACATCATCGTCGGCACCCCGGGGCGTATCCAGCAGCACCTGCGCAAGGGCTCGCTGGTCCTGCACGGCCTCAACACCCTGGTCCTCGACGAAGCCGATCGCATGCTCGACATGGGTTTCTACGACGCCATCGAGGAAATCATTGCGCAGCTCCCGGAACGTCGGCAGACCCTGCTGTTCTCCGCCACCTATCCGGTAAGCATCAAGCAGCTGGCCTCCAAGTTCATGCGCAACCCGCAGCAGGTCAAGGCCGAGGCGATGCACGCCGACAGCCAGATCGAGCAGCGCTTCTACGAGATTTCCCCGGAAGAGCGCATGGAAGCCGTGGTCAAGGTGCTCAACCATTTCCGGCCTGAGTCCTGTGTGGCGTTCTGCTTCACCAAGCAGCAGGTCCAGGAAACCGTCGACCACCTGACCGCCAAGGGCGTGTCCGCCGTGGCCCTGCACGGTGACCTGGAACAGCGTGACCGCGACCAGGTCCTGGCGATGTTCGCCAACCGCAGTATCTCCGTGCTGGTGGCCACCGATGTGGCGGCCCGTGGCCTGGATATCGATGCCCTGGACATGGTGATCAACGTCGAGCTGGCCCGTGATTCGGAGATGCATATCCACCGCGTCGGCCGTACCGGTCGGGCGGGCGAGACCGGCCTGGCTATCAGCCTGGTGGCGCCGTCCGAAAGCCTGCGCGCGCGGGCCATTGAGGAAGTGCAGAAGTCGCCGTTGAACTGGGACCAGCTCGACAACCTCAAATCCCAGGGCGGCAGCCCGCTGCTGCCGGCCATGAGCACCCTGTGCATCGCTGCCGGGCGCAAGGACAAGGTCCGTCCGGGCGACATCCTCGGTGCCCTGACCGGCGACGCCGGGATTCCCGGTGCCCAGGTCGGCAAGATCGCGATTTTCGACTTCCAGGCCTACGTGGCGGTGGAGCGCGGCGTCGCCAAGCAGGCCTTGCAGCGCCTGAACGACGGCAAGATCAAGGGCCGCTCGCTGCGCGTGCGGATTCTCTGAATATCAAGGGCCAGCTCGGTCCCCACCATGGATCGGCTGGCCTTGCTCGCGCAAACAGCGGAAACCTGTAGGAGCAGGGCTTGCCCGCGAAGACGTCAGTATTATCAACCTGATCTTTCGGATAGCCCACACCGGCCCCTTCGCGGGCAAGCCCTGCTCCTACAAGGTTTCGTGGTGTTTTCAAGATCACGTTACCCTATCCGCAGTGTTTTCAAGACCGCATTATCCTAATCGCCTTCCGAGGACATCGTTGTGCCCGTTACTGAAGTTGTGATCATCGGCGCCGGTGCCGCCGGCTTGATGTGCGCCTTTACCGCCGCCGCCCGCGGGCGCCAGGTGATGCTTATCGACCACGCCAACAAGGCCGGCAAGAAAATCCTGATGTCCGGCGGTGGTCGCTGCAATTTCACCAATATGTACAGCGAACCCGGCAATTTCCTCTCGCAGAACCCGCACTTCTGCAAGTCGGCCCTGGCCCGCTACACCCAGTGGGATTTCATCGCGATGGTGGCCAAGCACGGCGTGCCCTATCACGAGAAAAAACTCGGCCAGCTGTTCTGCGACAACAAGTCCAGCGACATCCTCGGCATGCTCCTCGACGAGTGCGACCAAGCCGGCGTCAGCCTGCACCTGGACACCGCCATCCAGCACATCGAAAAGCTGGAAAGCGGCTACCTGCTGCAAACCACCCTTGGCCAGATCACCTGCCAATCCCTGGTGATCGCCACCGGCGGCCTGTCGATCCCGACCCTGGGCGCCACCGGCTTCGGTTATCAGGTGGCCAAACAGTTCGGCCACCAGGTGTTACCGACCCGCGCCGGGCTGGTGCCGTTCACCATTACCGATCAACTCAAGGCCCTCTGCACCGAGCTGTCCGGGACCTCGGTGGATTGCCTGGTGAGCTGCAACGAGCAGAGCTTCCGGGAAAATATCCTGTTTACCCACCGCGGCCTCAGCGGCCCGGCGATCCTGCAGATTTCCTCGTTCTGGAATCCTGGCGATACGTTGCATATCAACCTGCTGCCGGACCACGACGCGCTGGACTGGCTGCAACAGCAACAGGCCGAACGGCCCAACAGCGAGCTGAAAACCCTGCTGGGCGAGTTGTTCACCAAGAAAATGGCCAACCTGCTGGCCGAACACTGGTTCGTCTCCAAGCCGATGAAGCAGTACACCCCGGCGGAGTTGGCCGAGGTCGCGCAGAAGCTCGGCGACTGGCGACTGGTCCCGGCCGGCACCGAAGGTTATCGCACCGCCGAAGTGACCCTGGGCGGTGTCGACACCCGGGAAGTGTCGTCGAAAACCATGGAATCGCTGAAAAGCCCGGGGTTGTATTTTATCGGTGAAGTGCTGGACGTCAGCGGCCACCTGGGCGGCTTCAATTTCCAGTGGGCCTGGGCCTCGGGCTATGCGGCGGCGCAATTCGCCTGATCCTTGGGACAATCGCTGATCACGGAACAAATTTTGCTGTAGACGATGTGGCGCCATTGTAATGCCGCCCGTCTACCCATCATTCAGATCAATCGCTTGGCAGGCTCTCTCACCTTCATGGCATCCACCTCGTTCAACCAGTCCCTGCGCCGTCTCTGGGCGCTGGACAAATTCAGCTATAGCGTTCGGGTGTTTATCGCCCTGACCGGCATCATGACCCTGTGCTGGTTCCAGAACGAGATGAAGCTCCTGATCCCGTTGTTCCTCGGGGTCATCGCCAGCGCCCTGGCCGAGACCGACGACAGTTGGCAAGGCCGCCTCAACGCCCTGGCGGTGACGCTGGTGTGCTTCAGTGTCGCGGCGTTCTCGGTCGAGTTGCTGTTTCCCTATCCGCTGGTCTTCGTCTGCGCCATGGCCCTGGCGGCCTTTGGCCTGACCATGCTCGGCGCCCTGGGCGAACGTTATGGCGCGATAGCCTCGGCAACCCTGATCCTCTCGGTCTACACCATGATCGGCGTCGACCAGCGCGGCGGCGAAGTCGCCAACCTCTGGCACGAACCGATGCTGCTGGTGACCGGCGCGGCCTGGTATGGCGTGCTTTCGGTGCTCTGGCAGGCGATGTTCTCCAACCAGCCGGTGCAACAGAGCCTGGCCAGGCTGTTCCGCGAACTGGGTTACTACCTCAAGCTCAAGTCCTCGCTGTTCGAACCGATCCGCCAACTGGACGTCGAGGCCCGGCGCCTGGAGCTGGCCCAGCAGAACGGCAAGGTGGTGGCGGCGCTGAACAGCGCCAAGGAAATCATCCTGCACCGGGTCGGCAATGGTCGGCCGGGGTCGAAGGTCAGCCGCTACCTGAAGCTGTACTTCCTCGCCCAGGATATCCACGAACGCGCCAGCTCCTCGCACTATCCCTACAACGCCCTGGCCGAAGCGTTCTTCCACAGCGACGTGCTGTTCCGCTGCCAACGCCTGCTACGCGAGCAAGGCAAGGCCTGCCAGGCCCTGGCGGTGTCGATCCAACTGCGCCAGCCGTTCGTCTACGACGCCAGCTTCGCCGAAGCCCTGGGCGACCTGCACGCCTCCCTGGAACACCTGCGCATCCAGAGCAACCCGGCCTGGCGCGGCCTGCTGCGTTCGCTGCGGGCCCTGGCGGCCAACCTCGGCACCCTCGACCGCCTGTTGAGCGACGCCAGCAACCCCGACAGCCTGGCCGACGCCACCGACAGCAGCCTGCTGGACCGTTCACCGCGTAATTTCAAGGATGTCTGGACGCGCCTGCGCACCCAACTGACCCCGACTTCGCTGCTGTTCCGCCACGCCCTGCGCCTGCCGCTGGCGCTGAGCATCGGCTACGGCATGGTGCACCTGGTGCACCCGTCCCAGGGCTACTGGATCATCCTCACCACACTGTTCGTCTGCCAGCCGAGCTATGGCGCCACCCGGCGCAAACTGGGCCAGCGGATCCTCGGCACGGCCATCGGCCTGACCGCCGCCTGGGCCTTGTTCGACCTGTTCCCGAGCCCCTTGATCCAGGCCTTGTTCACCATCGCCGCCGGGGTGGTGTTCTTTATCAACCGCACCACCCGCTACACCCTGGCGACCGCCGCCATGACCCTGACGGTGCTGTTCTGTTTCAACCAGGTGGGCGACGGCTACGGCCTGTTCCTGCCGCGCCTGCTCGATACCCTGCTCGGGGCGCTGATCGCAGGCCTCGCGGTGTTCCTGTTCCTGCCGGACTGGCAAGGTCGACGCCTGAACAAGGTGCTGGCCAATACCCTGAGCTGCAACAGCCTGTACCTGCGCCAGATCATGCGCCAGTACGCCCAGGGCAAGAGCGACGACCTCGCCTACCGCCTGGCCCGACGCAACGCCCACAACGCCGATGCGGCGCTGTCGACCACCCTGGCGAACATGTTGATGGAGCCGGGGCACTTCCGTAAGGAAGCCGATGTGGGGTTCCGCTTCCTGGTGCTCTCGCATACCTTGCTCAGCTACCTGTCGGGACTCGGCGCGCACCGCGACAATCAACTGCCGGAGGCGGTGCGTGATCATCTGCTCGAGGGTGTCGGCGCGACGCTGGCGGCAAGCATCGAAGAAGTCGCCACGGGCCTGGCGAACAAGACCCCCATCGCCATTCAAAGCGATGCCGAGGAAGCCCTGGCCAATGAGTTGGAGCAGATGCCGGACGAGATCGACGAGATCCAGCGGCTGGTGCAGACCCAGTTGGCGTTGATCTGCCGCCAGCTAGGACCGTTGCGTACCTTGGCGGCGCACCTGATCAAGGATCCGGAAGAAAACGCAGAATCCTGAAACACCACGCCCCCTGTAGGAGCCGGCTTGCCGGCGATGAGGCCGGTCGGCCTTGCATCGCCTGATCGGCCGCCATCGCCGGCAAGCCGGCTCCCACAAGGTTTCGCGGGGGTGGTTACATCCCGTGCAGCTTGAGCAGCCGATCATAGCTGCCGTCGGCCTTCATCGCCGCGATCTCGCGGTCGAAGCCGGCGACAATCTGCTCATGCTGCGGGTTCTTCAGGCTGACCAGGATATGCAGGCTGTTCTCGCTCAGCGGCTTGGGCAGGAACTCCACGGCGTTGCGCACCCGTGGCGCCTCGCTCTTGAGGTAATAACGCGCCACATACTCGTCTTCCAGGGTCAGCTTCACGCGGTCGGCCGCGAGCATGCGCACGGCCATGGCAAAGTTGTGCACCGGGATCTTCTGCAACTGGGTGTCACCGTCAAAATCGGCGCTATAGGCGTAGTCACGCACCACCGCAATCGGCAGGTCGTGCAACTGGCCCAGGTTATCGAACTCGATGGCCGACTCCTTGCGCTTGAGAAACAGCACGCGGTTGACCAGGTACTCGGCCGAGAACTGCCCCAGCAAGGTGCGTTCGTCGCTGTACCAGGCATTGACCAGCACGTCATAGCGCCCTTCGCCCACGCCCTTGAGCGCACGCGCCCAGGGCACCTGCTCGAAGTCGCTGGCATAGCCGGCCCGCGCCAGCGCCGTGATGACGATATCGGTGGCCAGGCCACCGTTGACCAGCGTCGCGTCGGTAAACGGCGGCCAGCCATCGGCCACCAACCGTAACTTGTCCGCGGCGGCGCCCTGTGAAAGCAGCAGCAATCCAAGCAAAACAAAAGCTCGATGCAATCGCGGCATGCTAAAGATCCTTAGCGGGCACATAGCCCAGCAGAGTTAGCCGAAGCCGGAGGAGCACATCCAAAAGCAACCGGCTACCTCCCTGGTCCTAACATTAGCTCATCCGAGCCAGAGCAAAAGCACGGCTTGGCAGATTACACAAAGATGACGATGGCGAGCAAAGCCAATGATATCAAGTAGCCGCCAGTGAACCGAAATACCGGTTCAGGATTCCCTGCAAGGAGCTTTCCAGCCCCGGCCCTGTCGGGCAAAAGAAATCCGCGGTTGGCGACCTCGGATAACGCGCCTAGTATCGCTATCAAGTTATTGAATCCAGAGGCGAGCATGACCACTGACTGGCTCTGCAAACACCATGGCGACCTGAGCAAGGAACAGTTGTACAGCATCCTGCAACTGCGGACCGAAGTCTTCGTGGTCGAGCAAAAATGTCCCTACCAGGAAGTCGATGGGCGTGATCTGGAGGGCGACACCTGCCATCTGATGGGCTGGCGCGATGATCGACTGGTGGCTTACCTGCGTCTGCTCGACCCGGAATCCCAGGGGGGTGACGTGGTGATCGGGCGAGTGGTGATCGCCCCCGAGGCCCGCGGCCAGGGGTTGGGGCATGAGCTGATGGCCCAGGCGTTGAAGCAGGCCGGGAAGCTTTGGCCGCAAGTGCCGATCTATCTGTCGGCCCAGGCGCACTTGCAGAATTATTACGGGAGCTATGGGTTCGAGGTGGTGGGCGAGGTGTATCTGGAGGACGATATTCCGCATATCGGTATGCGCAAAAGCTGAGGTTTTTGGTGTTCTCCAGGGCCTCTTCGCGGGCAAGCCCTGCTCCTACAGTTATGTGTCGAACACACCTTTTGTGTACGGCCCAACTTTGTAGGAGCAGGGCTTGCCCGCGAAGAGGCCAGCACAGACACCACAAAACTTCAGGGATAACCCAGCACCTGCTTGATCGAAACCAGGTTGCGACCAATCCAGCTCTTGTCGATCGCCCCCCAACTACGAATCCGGTATTGCCCGGCGTGATTGCGCGCGCCGTCTTCCTGTTCGAACTCGCAGACGATGTCCAGGTCCGCCAGGGCCAGGATCGTATCCTGCGCCGTGCGCCGTGGCATGCCCGTGGCTTCGGTCAGGGCCGGAACGCTGCTGGCAATCTCGCTGTCGATCAACCATGCCACGTACAGACGGCGGTAGAAACTGCTCTTGGTCTTGCTGACGTCCATCCGGTAGTCCTTGAGGTTGACCTTCCAATGCTTCGACTCAAGCGCACACTCGGCGCCTACGGAGTTGCAGATTTGCCCTGCAGATCGCGCCAGGTCAGGTACACCCGCAGGTCGAACTCCAACTGGTGATAACCGGGCTGCATGTATTCGCACAGCTGGTAGAAGGCCTTGTTGTGATCGGATTCCTTCAGGTGCGCCAACTCGTGCACCACGATCATCTTCAGAAACTGCGGCGCCGCCTCCTTGAACAGCGAGGCGATGCGGATTTCCTTCTTGGCCTTGAGCTTGCCGCCCTGGACCCGCGAGATCGCCGTGTGCAGGCCGAGGGCGCGATGGGTCAGGTCGAGGCGGTTATCGAAGAGCACCTTGTCGATGGCCGGCGCATTGCGCAGATGTTCCTGCTTCAACGCCAGGGCATAGCTGTACAACGCCTTGTCGCTCTGCACCGCATGCCGCTCCGGATAACGCTGGCTCAGGTAGTCGCCCAGGGCATCCCGGGCGATCATCTGGCGGACCTGTTCCTGCAAGGACGTGGGATAAGCCTGAAGGTATTTCAGCACAGTCATGACAGGCCTTACGTACACCGAAAAAGAAGCCAGTGTAGCGAATTCAGGCGGACAACGCGCTCCAGTCAAACGCCGAGCCGAAGCCGGTGGCGTCCTTGGCCGTCAGCGGCCGGGCCACCAGGAAGCCCTGGACCATCGGGCAACCATTGGCCTTGAGCCACTGCCATTGCTCCACGGTTTCCACGCCCTCGGCGATCACCAGCAGACCAAATTCCTTGCACAGGTCGATCACGGTGCGGGCCAGGGCCGCATCCCGTGGTGAGTCGAGGATCTTGGCGATCAACTGTCGGTCGAGCTTGAGCGTGTCCAACTCAAGGTCACGCAGGTGGTTCAGCGAACAGTGTCCCGAACCGAAATCGTCCAGGGCCACGCGCACACCCTGGGCGCGGATCCGCCGCAGTTGCTTGCGCGAAGCCTCGTAGTCCTGCATCAGCGCCGCCTCCGTCACCTCGACTTCCAGCTGGTGCGCCCGCAGGTCATGGCGCTCCAGCACCTCCTGCAACTCGTCCGCCAGGTTCGGCATACAGAACTGCGTGGCGCTCAGGCTGACGCTCAGCACCAGGTCATCGGCAAACACGCCACTCCAGGCATGCCGCTGAGTGGCCGCCTGGCGATAGATCCAACTGCCCAGCCGGCTGATCAGCCGTACTTCTTCCAATAAAGGCAGGAACAACCCCGGCGGCACATCACCGACACTCGGATGGTGCCAACGCAGCAACGCCTCGAACCCCCGCAGGCGGCCATCTTCCAGGGACACCTGGGGCTGGTAGACCATCTTGAATTCCTTGCCCTCGATCGCCGAACGGACACTTTCCTCGAGCATCAGGCGCGAGCGGGCCCGCCCATTCATCTCGTGGTCGTAGTAGCGATACTGCTGGCGGCCGGCGCGCTTGGCCTCATACATGGCGATGTCCGCCGCCCGCAGCAGGCCATCGAGATTGGCCCCGCAATCGGGGTAAGTGGCAATGCCGATGCTGACGCCGAGCGTCATTTCCATGCCGTCGATTTGCTGGCGAATGGAAACCCGCTCGATCAACCGCTCGGCGATTTTCGCCGCCTGCTCCGGGTGCTCCAGATTGAGCAGGGTGGTGAACTCATCACCGCCCATGCGCGCAAGAATATCGAAGGGATTGAGGCAGGACTTCAACTGTTCCGAGACCCAGCGCAGCACTCGGTCGCCGGCTTCGTGCCCCAGGGAATCGTTGACCCGTTTGAAGCCGTCGAGATCCAGGTACATCAGCACCAGGGACTTTTCCGCGCTGTCGCTGCGGCGCAGGGTATTTTCCGCCGTCTGGTAGAACCCCCGGCGGTTGAGCAAGCCGGTCAACGGGTCGGTGACCGCCTGGAACTCCAGTTGCTGGTGCAAGTGCCGCACCACCGACATGTCCAGCACCGTCACCACCATGGCCTTCTGGTCGGCGGGCAGCGGCGCGCAGGACAAGGCCACCGGCAGCATCTGGTCCTGGCTGGTGCGCAAATACGCATCATGCAGGCGATAGGTTTCGCCCTTGCGGTACTCCTCGTACAGCAATGAGCTGTGCCAGTTGGGAAAGTGCGGGTTCTGCAGGAAATCCAGGAACGGCTGGCCGGCCAGGGCGTCCAGCGACAGATTGAGCAAGCGCGAAATGGCCGGGTTGGCGAAGCGGATCGTGCCGTCTTCGTTGACCACCAGAATGCCTTCGGCGGCATTCTCCAGCACCGAGGCATTGAACGCCCGGGCCGCTTCCAGGTCGCGGCTCAGGCATTGCAGGGCCCGGCGGTTGCGCTGCTGCTCCAGCAACGCCTGGACCTTGGGCCTGAGGATATCGGGGTTGAAGGGCTTGAACAGGTAATCCACCGCGCCACTGGCATAGCCCTTGATCACAGCGTCCGGGGACTGCTCGTTGGCGGTGAGGAAAATAATCGGGGTCAGGCGGGTGCGCTGGCTGCCGCGCATCAGGCGGGCCACTTCAAAACCGTCCATCCCGGGCATCTGTACATCCAGCAGCACCAGGTCAATCTCATGCTCAAGCAGCAACGTCAGTGCCTCAATGCCTGAGGCGGCAGTGACCACCTGCCAATCCTGACGTTCCAGCAAGGCACGCATGCTGATCAGATTTTCAGGGTAATCATCGACGACCAGAAGGACGGAACTACCATCACCGGGTATCTGTTGCACGCAATCCATGCTGCTTCTCTTGTTCGGGGAACTCCACCGGAAATCTAGGAAACCGGGCTAAACCTAAGGACTACTCTAGACCGGGATTGTGCAAAGCGTAGTGAGCAATAGGCCATCATCCAGCCACTGCCACACTCTCCCGACTAACGGTCATTCATCACCACCTGGACGCGGCTCGGAAAACGCCTGGGGCCTGCAAGCCCGCGTCGTACCACGGTGACGACCGTCAACACGGCCGGTCAGTGTTATGAGGTCCTGTATTGGGCAATTGGTTCAATTTCGTAAATCTCATCAAAACGCACCGTGTTGTATAAACCGAACTCTCCGTGATAGGTCAGTGTTCGGTGCGTCCAGTCGACATTGCATAGCTCGCCGCGCTCGGACTCCACCGGCCCGCCGTGCAGCCTGCCGCGCAGATTGATTTTTTGTTTGCGCTTGAAGTACTTCAGATATTCAGGCTCGTTCTGTGCTTCCTCTTCGTCCATAGTGAGACCCTTTTTTTGTTAGCGATGGAACGTTCATCGTGGGAAGTCGCCCTGTGAAAAACAACTGTCATAAATAACAGGTGTTTATATCGCTTCTTAATAAAAGCCCAACACGATCCTTCTATAGCGGGCCGCGCTGGCGGGTTTCGTCGACGGATTGGCGTCAACCGTTCGCCGGTTCGGCGTTAACAAACTATCCTTGAGCCGTTATAAAGGACGCCGAAAGCGCGGACCCAAGCGGTTTGTCTGAATTTTCCCAGGCTGAATCGCGGCCCGCGCGTAAACGGCTTACAAGGAAGGAACAGACATGATCGACCTGACCACCTGGAACCTCAGCGTTCCCGTCGGTACCCCGCCGGCGACGATCGATACGCCCAAGCTGGTGCAGGGCTTCAAGGATCAGTACTTTCACTCCGACAGCGGCACCTTGTTCTTCTGGTCGCCGGTCACCGGTTCCAAGACCGAAAACGCCATCTACCCGCGCAGCGAATTACGCGAGACCTGGCCCGATGGCCGGCTGCGCAACTGGTTGTACAGCGAGTCCAACAACTACCTGCGCGCAACCCTGGCGGTGAACCAGGTGCCCTCGTCGGGCAAGATCGTCATCGGCCAGATCCATGCGTACAACAGCACCCAGCCGATGCTCAAGGTCGAGTACCAGTACAAGGACAGCCGCAAGACCGGGATCATCGTGGTCAAGATCCGCAACCACCCCGACGACAAGAAAAGCCGGGTGATCGAGATTGCCGACAATGTGCCGTTGGATAAAGCCTTCACTTATGTGATTCACCTGAGTCGCGGCGGTTATCTGAGCGTGCAGGCCGCCGATGCGTCCTGGTACACCCAGATCAGTAGCACCTGGCGCGAAAAACCGCTGTACTTCAAGGCAGGGGTCTATGTGCAGGACAATACCGGCTATACCAACGAGGGCGGCATGGTGACTTTCTACAAGTTGGATATTGATCATGTGAAGGGTTGATATTACCGCCGCTTCTTAAAGAGAGCTTTTATGCATTGAGGCGCTCTTCCCTATTCGGAAACCGTCTATAAACCTGTCAATTCTGACAGTAGACCGGTTTGCAGAGCGTGATCAAAATATTCAGTAACGACCCATCAGGAGCGTGCTTTCCCTGGCATTTGAGTCTACGTGGCCCCCCTTCGCAAGCAGTGCTCACTCAGTGAGTGCCACGCCCACACAACTCCACGCATAAGGAGAGTTATCATGCCAGATAAAACTACCCCTCCCGGGGGTGACGCCCCTGAACAAGCCGTCCAAGGTGCCCCCGGGGCCGTTATAAGAGTCCCGGACGGCCGCTATAAAATTTACACATACCTAGATAACAGCAAGCTTGTTAATATATCTACAATAGAAGAGAGTGGCCGTCGCTATCGCGCCAAGCTGTACCATGATAATAACGCACCCGAATCTATATGGACTTTTACATTCCTCGACTGGAGAAATGTGCACAAAATTCAGAACGGATGGCGCGACGACTACGACCTATTCCTAGATCGGGATAACGACAACGTCTATGCTAGATATACTGTTAACCCATTGACGCAATATTGGATTTTGAAGGAGGGGGCAATCAGAAATTTAGACTGTTAAAAATAGATTAATAGTGAAGCTGTATTCATGGTGCAGGAATACCGATTATCGGGCAATCGGCGCATCGCCGGGAAAGATACGCCGGTTGTGGATGTGTTGGTGCATCACCCCGCTCAACGATTCGGTCATGTTGACCCTTGAGAGCGCTAAAGGTACCGTTACCTTATGACTTTCAGATTGAGTGCCCTTAAGTGACCAACAGAGATGATCTGTCAGAATTTTGCGCTGTCATTTGCAGGCCATTTCCTAGAAAATCGTAATCACCCCTGAGCGGCTTGCGACCTTGCATTCCTCGCGTCTAGTCTTAGTTCACCACTGCTTATCAGTGGTCGGATGTGGAAGTCCGGAAGTGATTTCAACGTTGGTATCTCAATGGATAACGACCATGAAAAAGCTAGTTCCCGATCCATCCATCAACTACACCCGCCAACGCATCACCGCGATCCTCAAGGAAACCAACGAAGCCTTGCTGCAAGTGATGCGCGACAGCAAGCGTCCCCTGCTGGACAGCCTGCCCTCCACCGGCTTGAAGACTTTCGGCTGTCTCGACGGAGAAAATCACCCACTGTTTGCCGTGCGTCCCGGTATCACTGCCGAAGAAGCGTTGCGGCATGTTTCGCTGTTGCTGATTGGGGCAGAAGAAATCTCCGATGAAATCACCGAGGCCAGCGGCATCGAGCGCGGCCTGATAGGTTCCATGGTCCGCTCCGTGGAAATGGCCCGGGCGGTGGTGGATGCGCTGCTGGAAGGCGCGGCCATAGGGCCGGCGTAAACGCGGAGAGCCACGAGGAAGGCGGCGGATAATCAATCATTCCGCCGCCCTTTTATATCAGGCTTGAGCTTATCGCTCGCAGCCTTGCCCAGTATGACGACTAAGGCTTGGCCTGACCTTTGGGTGGTAGCGTGGCCTCAGCCGCGCCCTTGAAACCGGGTTTCACCTCCGGCGCGAGCGTAGCCTTAGCCGGACCTTTAAAACCCACCTCTGCTTTTTTTACCTTCTTGCCTTTTGAGCTCATGACCGTACACTCCCTTACAGTAAATGAACCCTGAAAGTGCCGGACTCGAACTCCTCTGACTACTGTCAGAACTGACAGTTTTTTATATTATTTTCGACTTCCTCATATTCTGTAAGCTTCCATAAAGTCGCTCCCCATTGCCAAATAGCAAACTGACATCCTCACCTCTTAGAACCCCTCTTTATGCTTTAAGGCGCTATTCACTATTCGGAAACCGTCTATAAAACTGTCAGCATTGACAGTAGACCGACTTGCAGACCACAGGTAACACTTTCCACACCTACTATTAGCGACCTGTAGAGGTGGATATGAAATGGGCCTTGGTCATGGAGTCCAGTGTTCACGGTTTTTACGTGAGTGAAATAATGGAATCGGAAGGCAAACCAGACTATCACCCCACCCACCTTCGGGGCTGGCGCTGGATCGCCGTCAATCAGGATGAAGAAGTGCGCGTGGGAGACATCTGGCACGGTCAGTCTTTCCACCCTCCGGAGGTCGGACAGGAGAAGGATCACAGCAGTCTGAAATAAATTCACCAGCCGCAGTCAACGCACGGGTTTACGTTTGAGGCGTGGCGGCACCGAGTTATGTTGCGCCGTCATCCGCCCGATATCCCATTGCGCCGCCATACCCTGGAACAACTCAGTGTCAATGCGCGATCGATGGGTCGTCAGCGCTGTACTCATCGCCTCGCTGATTCGCTCTATGATCAATTCGGGCTTATCGACAGCGCAGTGTTTACGTCCGAAATCAATCAGTTGCTGACGGTCCGGGTAGGCCTTGGACTTGTTCATTTTGATCGCCAAAGTACGATCCACCAACGCCTGACCGGACTTGGGGTTGTAGTGCTCATAAACAGTGGTGGTCGTCACATCGAACACCGGCGCCAATCGCACCGTTTCAGGCCGAGCCGGGGTGACATAGATCACACCAAAGTTCTTCAAGTGCGCGTCGCCATTACGCACCATCACCGAGAGGCAGACCGATGAGAACAATGCCTCAAGTGCACGTACCGGATCTCCCTTACGACACACCTGCCCCACCACCGCCGCCAGGGTTTCGTAGCTTTGGGAGTATTTATAGTTGTCATGAGGGTCTTTATTGAGCCCTAACAGCACGGCCATATCTTCAAAACCCAGGTGCCCTTCGGGCGTCAGGTCAAAGCGCTCCATGACAAATAACTCGCCATTGTCTGAAAGCCAGAACGGCGGAACCTCCAGACCTGCGAGGCGTGCAGCCTCCATGCAGAGAAACTCGTTCTGGGCCAGGTGTGCGTATTCATCGGCCCCCGACTTCACTATCAGATCAGAACTGAGCAGCGTCTTACGATCACCCTTGAGCTTGTCCAGATCGGGCACCAGCACCTTGGGCTGCACCCCGGAAACACCGGATTCGAAATAAGTATCCACAAGGAACTCGAAAACATCCTGGGAGGTGTCAGCGGTCAGTATTTCATGCAGGCCGACCTGTGCCGACACAGGAGCTGAGACTTCAACAGGATTACGGTAGGTGAGACGTCCGATCTGGTTGCCGCCGATCACCGAGAGCAAACGCATCTCATCCATTTGCATATGCTTGGCCATGCGACGCTTGATCTGATCAGCCAGGTAACCTTCCGGCACGTTCATGTCGAAGATGGGGTGCAGGACGTTGGCCACTGCAGGTGTCGGGTCATACGGCATGACCAGCGAGACCTCCGTGGCAGCTTCGGCGGACGCATAGGCAAACGAGAACTGCGAGCCCTTCGACAACTCCCCGGAAAGCCCTTGAGGCACAATCACTTCCAGCCGTTTGACCCTACTCATCGTACTCAACCAGCTCCGCAAGAGACTTGAGATCAATGCGCTCATCGACCAGATCAAGTGCCATACCCAGGGCTGCAATCACCCGGAACAAGGTATAGACCTCCACATTCTCGCCGGCCTCAAGATCAATGATGGTTTTACGGTTGCAGTGGGCCCTCTCCGCAAGCTGGGCTTGGCTGTAACCTTTCGCACGCCGCAAGAGACGCACTCTTTCGCCGAGAGCAACTGGATTGAGGATTAGCATTTTGTAACCTATAGTGGACTTTTTTCGCTAAAAAATCGATTATGTCCGTTATAGCGGACACTTCCAAGCACCTTACGTCAGAAACAACGATCAACGTGGTCAAAAAACGAACAATAAAAAACCGTCTTTCGACGGTTTTTTATAACACCCAGTGGCCTTAGTTGACCTTGGCGTTCAACTCACCTTTCAGGTAACGCTGGAACATCGCTTCCAGGGAGATCGGCTTGATCTTCGAAGCGTTGCCGGCGGTGCCGAAGGCTTCGTAACGGGCGATACACACGTCACGCATGGCGGTCACGGTGGCACCGAAGAATTTGCGCGGGTCGAACTCGCTCGGGTTGGTGGCCATCAGGCGACGCATCGCACCGGTGGACGCCAGGCGCAGGTCGGTGTCGATATTGACCTTGCGCACGCCGTGCTTGATACCCTCGACGATTTCTTCAACCGGTACGCCGTAGGTTTCCTTGATGTCGCCACCGTACTGGTTGATGATCGCCAGCCACTCTTGCGGCACCGAAGAGGAACCGTGCATCACCAGGTGGGTGTTGGGGATGCGCTTGTGGATTTCCTTGATGCGGTCGATCGCCAGCACGTCACCGGTAGGCGGCTTGGTGAACTTGTAGGCGCCGTGGCTGGTGCCGATGGCGATGGCCAGGGCGTCGACCTGGGTCTTCTTGACGAAGTCCGCGGCTTCTTCCGGGTCGGTCAGCATCTGGCTGTGATCGAGCACGCCTTCGGCGCCGATACCGTCTTCTTCACCGGCCATGCCGGTTTCCAGCGAACCCAGGCAACCCAGCTCGCCCTCAACCGAAACACCACAGGCGTGGGCCATGGCCACGGTCTGTTGGGTCACGCGGACGTTGTAGTCGTAGTCGGTCGGGGTCTTGCCGTCTTCGCCCAGGGAACCGTCCATCATCACCGAGCTGAAGCCCAGTTGGATGGAGCGCTGGCAGACGTCCGGGCTGGTGCCGTGGTCCTGGTGCATGCACACCGGGATATGCGGGAATTCTTCGATGGCGGCCAGGATCAGGTGACGCAGGAACGGGGCACCGGCGTATTTGCGGGCACCGGCCGAAGCCTGGACGATCACCGGGGAGTCAGTCTTGTCAGCGGCTTCCATGATGGCGCGCATCTGCTCAAGGTTGTTGACGTTGAAGGCTGGAACGCCGTAGCCGTATTCGGCTGCGTGGTCCAACATCTGGCGCATGCTGATAAGTGCCATTGTGTGTGTCTCTCCCGGTCGAGGGTCGTTAATCGTGCAAGCCTGCCGGAGCGGCGGCTGCTATTCAAGTCATTGCAGATCAGGGGTCAGCCCGGCCTGCGGATTCAGTGTCAAACGCCGGCCCCTTGTAGGAGCGAGCTTGCTCGCGATGGTGGTTCAGGCACCGCGGGGTATCAGGTACCCCGAGTTATCGTTAACGTCCATCGCGAGCAAGCTCGCTCCTACAGGGGACCGCGCTCGGCCGTTATTGCGCCTTGCAGGCCCGGCCGATCAAATCGTTAGTGGCAACCCAGTAAACCAGGCCTTCCTCACCTTTTTTGTGAAACGCCAAAACGTTATCGCTGTACAGCACACCGCTGTCGACGGCACCGATTTCGGGTTTGAGACGGTACACCTGGTCACCGCTGGCCAAGCGCACATCCACCGCCTGCTGCGTTGTGTCGACATAACGCCAGAGCACTTCGGCGTGGCTGTCACAGGTCCAGTGCGTCCAGTTGTCCGCCGGAGCCGACGCCTGGTTGAAGGTGGCATTGAAAGCCGCGCAACCACTCAGTGCTGCCAGTGAAACAAGGGCGATAAAGCCTTTCATGCCGGTTCCTCGACTGGCGACCCCTGGCCGCCAGCACTGCACGTAGTGAATCTGACCCGTCAGGGACAACCCCGTTCCCGGGTCCCGGACGATGCGCCGTATTCGGGACTCAGGCCTTGGCGCGCGCTTCCAGCACTTCCACGGCCGGCAGTACCTTGCCCTCGACGAACTCGAGGAACGCACCACCACCAGTGGAGATGTAGGAGATATCCTTGGCAACACCGTATTTGTCGATGGCCGCCAGGGTGTCGCCACCACCGGCAATGGAAAACGCCGAGCTGTCGGCGATGGCCTGGGCCAGGACCTTGGTGCCGTTGCCGAACTGGTCGAATTCGAACACACCGACCGGACCGTTCCAGAGGATGGTCTTCGACGACTTCAGCAGTTCGGCGAAGTGCGCGGCGGTTTGCGGGCCGATATCCAGGATCATGTCGTCAGCAGCCACGTCGGCGATCAGTTTCACGGTCGCCACGGCGCTCTCGGCGAACTCCTTGGCCACGACCACGTCCACCGGCAGCGGCACGCTGACCTTGGCGGCGATGGCGCGGGCGGTGTCGAGCAGGTCCGGCTCGTAGAGGGACTTGCCCACTGGATGACCGGCTGCGGCCAGGAAAGTGTTGGCGATGCCGCCACCGACAATCAGCTGGTTACAGATCTGGCTCAGGCTGTTGAGCACGTCGAGTTTGGTCGAGACCTTGGAACCGGCGACGATGGCAGCCATCGGCTGGGCCGGGGCGCCCAGGGCCTTGCCCAGTGCATCCAGTTCGGCGGCCAGCAGCGGACCAGCAGCGGCCACCTTGGCGAACTTGGCCACGCCGTGGGTCGAACCCTCGGCGCGGTGCGCGGTGCCAAAGGCGTCCATCACAAACACGTCGCACAGGGCGGCGTATTGCTTGGCCAACTCGTCGCTGTTCTTTTTCTCGCCCTTGTTGAAGCGCACGTTTTCGAACAGCACGATATCGCCGGCCTTGATCTCGACACCGTTCAGGTAATCGGCCAGCAGCGGCACATCACGGCCCAGGGCCTTGCTCAGGTAGTCGGCGACCGGCTTGAGGCTGTTCTCGGCCGAGAACTCGCCTTCGGTCGGACGGCCCAGGTGCGAGCAGATCATGACCGCCGCGCCTTTTTCCAGGGCCAGCTTGATGGTCGGCAGCGAAGCCAGGATACGCGCATCGCTGGTGACAACACCGTCCTTGACGGGGACGTTGAGGTCTTCGCGGATCAGTACGCGCTTACCTTGCAGATCGAGGTCGGTCATCTTCAACACGGTCATGGTCGCAATCTCTGGTTTACGGTTGTTTGTGGACAACGTGCAGGTAATGTTCTGCAACGTCGATCATTCGGTTGGCAAAACCCCATTCGTTGTCGAACCAGGCCAGCACGTTGACCAGCCTCGGGCCGGAAACGCGGGTCTGACTCGCATCGACAATCGCCGAATGAGGGTCATGGTTGAAATCACAGCTGGCGTGGGGCAGCTCGGTATAGGCCAGAAGCCCCTTGAGCGGGCCGCTGGTGGCGGCCTCGCGCAGGATCCGGTTGACCTCCACGGCATCGGTGTCGCTGACGGTCTGCATCGTGATGTCGAGGCAGGACACGTTCACCGTCGGCACCCGTACGGCTTTGGCCTGGATTCGCCCGGCAAGTTCCGGCAGCAGGCGTTCGATGCCTCGCGCCAGACCGGTGGACACCGGGATCACCGACTGGAACGCCGAGCGCGTCCGGCGCAGGTCTTCGGCGTGGTAGGCGTCGATCACCGGCTGGTCGTTCATCGCCGAGTGAATGGTGGTGATGGACACGTATTCCAGGCCGATGGCCTGGTCCAGCAGGCGCAGCAGCGGCACGCCGCAGTTGGTGGTGCAGGAGGCGTTGGAGACCAGACGCTCGCCGCCGGTCAGGCAGTCCTGGTTGACGCCGTAGACGATGGTGGCGTCGACATCGGTCTCGCTGGCCATCGGCTGGGAGAACAACACCCGGGGGGCGCCGGCGGCGAGGAAGCGCTCGCCGTCCTCGCGGGTGTGGTAGGCGCCGGAGCATTCCAGCACCAGGTCGACGTCGAGCGCGGCCCAGTCGATGTGTTCGGGGGTGGCACAGCGGAAAACTTTCACGCAGTGACCATTGATATGCAGACAATCGTCCTCGACCCGCACTTCGCCAGGAAAGCGGCCGTGGGTGGAGTCGAAACGTGTCAGGTATTCGAGACTGGCCATGTCGGCCAGATCGTTGAGGGCAACGATTTCAAAACCGGCCCGATCCCCTCGCTCGAACAGCGCACGCAGGACACAACGACCGATACGGCCATAGCCGTTGAGTGCAACTCTGTAAGGACGCGGTTGGGGCATGGGGATCTCGCCGAGGCTTGAATATCAAGCAGCCCGTGCCGAAGCAGGGGTTTTGTGGGAACGGGCTTGCCTGTGAGTCAGAGGGTGAGGCGGTGTCTGTGAGGACGCTTTCGCGGGCAAGCCCTGCTCCTATAGTGTTGTGTCGTACACAGATGTTGTGTTCGACGGCGAACTGTAGGAGCAGGGCTTGCCCGCGAAGAGGCCGGAGCAGACAACCCCACTCTCGAACTTAGTCTTCCAGCAGTTCTTCAGCCTGACCCAGGATATTTTCCAGGGTGAAGCCGAACTCTTCGAACAAGGCTGGCGCAGGTGCCGACTCACCGTAGGTGGTCATGCCGATCACACGACCTTCCAGGCCCACGTACTTGTACCAGTAGTCGGCATGGGCGGCTTCGATGGCGATACGCGCACCGATCTGCAGCGGCAGCACCTCCTGCTTGTAGCTGGCATCCTGGGCATCGAAAATGCTGGTGCACGGCATCGACACCACACGAACCTTGCGGCCCTGCTCGGTCAGCTTGTCGAACGCCTGCACCGCCAGGCCCACTTCCGAACCGGTCGCGATCAGGATCAGCTCAGGCTCGCCCGCACAATCCTTCAACACATAACCACCACGGCTGATGTTGTCGATCTGCACGGCATCGCGAGTCTGGTGCTGCAGGTTCTGCCGGGAGAAGATCAGCGCCGAAGGGCCGTCCTTGCGCTCCAGGGCGTTTTTCCAGGCCACGGCGGATTCCACCGCGTCGGCCGGACGCCAGGTGTCGAGGTTCGGCGTGCAACGCAGGCTCGCCAGTTGCTCGATCGGCTGGTGGGTCGGACCGTCTTCGCCCAGACCGATGGAGTCGTGGGTGTAGACATGGATCACGCGCTTCTTCATCAGCGCCGACATGCGCACGGCGTTGCGGGCGTATTCCATGAACATCAGGAAGGTCGCGCCGTAAGGCAGCAGGCCGCCGTGCAGGGTCACGCCGTTCATGATCGCGGTCATGCCGAATTCACGCACGCCGTAGTACATGTAGTTGCCGCTGGCATCTTCAGCGCTGACGCCCTTGCAACCTTTCCACAGGGTCAGGTTGGAACCGGCCAGGTCGGCCGAACCGCCCAGCAACTCAGGCAGCAACGGGCCGAAAGCGTTCAGGGTGTTCTGGCTGGCTTTACGGCTGGCGATGGTTTCGCCCTTGGCCGCGACTTCGGCGATATAGGCCGAGGCTTTTTCGGAGAAGTCAGCCGGCAACTCGCCGCTCAGGCGACGGACCAGTTCATTGGCTTCGACCGGGAAAGCCGCGGAGTAGGCCGCGAAACGCTGGTCCCACTCGGCTTCGACAGCGCGGCCGGCTTCCTTGGCGTCCCACTCGGCATAGATGTCGGCCGGGATTTCGAACGGGCCGTGGTTCCACTTCAGCGCCGCGCGGGTCAGGGCGATTTCCGCGTCACCCAGTGGGGCGCCGTGGCAGTCTTCCTTGCCTTGCTTGTTCGGCGAACCGAAGCCGATGGTGGTCTTGCAGCAGATCAGGGTCGGACGGTCGCTTTTGCGCGCGGTCTCGATGGCGGTCTTGATCTCTTCCGGATCGTGGCCGTCGACGTTGCGGATCACCTGCCAGTTGTAGGCTTCGAAACGCTTCGGGGTGTCGTCGGTGAACCAGCCTTCGACTTCGCCGTCGATGGAGATGCCGTTGTCGTCATAGAAGGCGATCAGCTTGCCCAGGTCCAGGGTACCGGCCAGGGAAGCGACTTCGTGGGAAATGCCTTCCATCATGCAGCCATCACCGAGGAACACATAGGTGTGGTGGTCGACGATGTTGTGGCCGGGACGGTTGAACTGCGCCGCCAGGACTTTTTCCGCCAGGGCGAAGCCCACGGCGTTGGCCAGGCCTTGGCCGAGCGGACCGGTGGTGGTTTCCACTCCCGGGGTGTAGCCGTATTCCGGGTGACCCGGGGTGCGGCTGTGCAGTTGGCGGAAGTTCTTCAGGTCGTCGATCGACAGGTCGTAGCCGGTCAGGTGCAGCAACGAGTAGATCAGCATCGAGCCATGGCCGTTGGACAGCACGAAGCGGTCACGGTCGGCGAACGACGGGTTGCTCGGGTTGTGCTTCAGGTAATCACGCCACAGTACTTCGGCAATATCCGCCATACCCATGGGGGCACCGGGATGGCCGCTGTTGGCTTTTTGCACGGCATCCATGCTGAGGGCACGAATGGCGTTGGCACGCTCACGACGGCTGGGCATCGCTGATCTCCTGGGAATGCTGAAATTGAAAGTGAATAAAACGAAACGGAAAAAAGGAGAGCATTTTCCCTCAGGGACCGCCAAGGGGCAATGACAGATAGTCACTGCGGGGCGTTTTTCCTGCGGATAGTTGCGCATTCCTCGGATGAAACCTTTCCGCTGTCGGTCTGTATAGACCAACACAGGCCTGAAAGTGCCATCCATCACCCAATATCAAAACTTTTTGATATTGATCTTGCTAGGCGACCGAGGGGTCACTAGACTGCTGGCCTTATGAATTTACCTGTGTCCGCGATTCGTCATGACGCCAGCGACGACCTGTCCGCCCTGTGCAAGGCCGGCGGCGATCCGTTGCGCCTGAACGTCCTGCGGGCCCTGGCCAACGATTCGTTCGGCGTGCTGGAGCTGGCGCAGATCTTCGGCATCGGCCAATCCGGCATGAGTCATCACCTGAAGGTACTGGCCCAGGCCGACCTGGTGGCGACCCGTCGTGAAGGCAATGCGATTTTCTACCGCCGCGCCCTGCCCCACACCGAACGTCTGGGTGGCAAGCTGCATGCGGCGCTGCTGGAGGAAGTCGACGCGCTCGACTTGCCCGACGACGTACAAGCCCGCATCGGCCTGGTCCACGGCCAGCGCGCCGCCGCCAGCCAGGACTTTTTCGCCCGGGTGGCGGAGAAATTCCGCGCCCAGCAAGACTTGATCGCCGGCTTGCCGCAGTACCGCGAAAGCGTGCTGGCGCTGCTCGACAAGCTAAGCTTCGGCCCCCAGGCCACGGCCCTGGAAGTCGGCCCCGGCGACGGCGCTTTCCTGCCGGAACTGGCGCGGCGCTTCCAGCAGGTCACGGCGCTGGACAACAGCCCGGCGATGCTCGAACTGGCCCGCCAACTGTGTGAACGTGAAGCCCTGGCTAATGTCAGCCTGCATCTGGCCGATGCCCTGCAAGACATCCGGTTGCAGGCCGATTGCGTGGTGCTGAACATGGTGTTGCACCACTTCGCCGCGCCGGCCGAGGCCCTCAAGCAGATGGCCGGCCTGCTGCAACCTGGCGGTAGTTTGTTAGTGACAGAATTGTGTAGCCACAACCAGAGCTGGGCCAGGGAGGCCTGCGGTGATCTCTGGTTGGGGTTCGAACAGGACGATCTGGCCCGTTGGGCCATCGCTGCGGGGCTCGTGCCCGAGGACAGCCTCTATGTAGGCTTACGTAATGGTTTCCAGATTCAGGTTCGCCATTTTCAGCGACCGGCTGGCACCCTCACCATCGGTAACTCAGGAAAACCATCGATATGAGCGAATATTCCGTTTTCACCTCCGAGTCCGTGTCCGAAGGGCATCCGGACAAAATCGCCGACCAGATCTCCGATGCGGTGCTGGACGCCATCATTGCTGAAGACAAATTCGCCCGTGTCGCATGCGAAACCCTGGTGAAAACCGGTGTGGCGATCATCGCCGGCGAAGTGACCACTTCGGCCTGGGTCGACCTCGAAGACATCGTCCGTAACGTGATCCTCGACATCGGCTACAACAGCTCCGACGTCGGCTTCGACGGCGCCACCTGCGGCGTGATGAACATCATCGGCAAGCAGTCCGTGGACATCGCCCAGGGCGTTGACCGCAGCAAGCCAGAAGACCAGGGTGCCGGCGACCAGGGCCTGATGTTCGGCTACGCCAGCAACGAAACTTCGGAGCTGATGCCCGCGCCGATCGCCTTCTCCCACCAATTGGTCAAGCGCCAGGCCGAAGCCCGTAAATCAGGCCTGCTGCCTTGGCTGCGCCCGGACGCCAAGTCGCAAGTGACGTGCCGTTACGAAGGTGGCAAGGTGGTCGGTATCGACGCCATCGTGCTGTCGACCCAGCACAACCCGGACGTCTCCTACAAAGACCTGCGCGAAGGCGTGATGGAGCTGATCGTCAAGCACGTGCTGCCTGCCGAACTGCTGACCAAGGACACCCAGTTCCACATCAACCCGACCGGTAACTTCATCATCGGTGGCCCGGTGGGCGACTGCGGCCTGACCGGTCGCAAGATCATCGTCGACAGCTACGGCGGCATGGCCCGTCACGGCGGTGGTGCGTTCTCCGGCAAGGATCCATCCAAGGTTGACCGTTCCGCCGCCTACGCCGGTCGTTACGTGGCCAAGAACATCGTCGCCGCCGGCCTGGCCGATCGCTGCGAAATCCAGGTGTCCTACGCCATCGGCGTCGCGCAACCGACCTCGATCTCGTTGAACACCTTCGGCACCGGCAAGATCGGCGATGACAAGATCATCAAGCTGGTTCGCGAAATCTTCGACCTGCGCCCATACGCCATCACCACCATGCTCGACCTGCTGCACCCGATGTACCAGGAAACCGCGGCCTACGGCCACTTCGGTCGCACCCCGGAGCAGAAGACCGTCGGCGACGACACCTTCACCACCTTCACCTGGGAAAAGACCGACCGCGTAGACGCGCTGCGAGCGGCTGCCGGCCTGTAATGTAGCCTGCGTCACAAAAGCCCTCCATGGCCGGCCATGGGGGGCTTTTTCATGCCCGTCGAAACTTGCGCGTCGACGCATGCCTCCCTAAAATCCCGCCCCCTCTCGAACCCTCTTCCCACTTGGATATTGCACGGCGCCCGTTCGAGACTCCCTTTAGCGCCGTCAATCGAACATTGAGGTTTGCCATGCATCTCTCCGCACTCGCCCCTGCCGCCATCCTGCTCGGCCTGTTTTCCCTGTCCGCCCAGGCCGCCGATCTGAACACCCTGGCCGGTGGCCTGACATCGCAGCTGGGCGGTACCGCCGCAACGCCAGCGGCCACTAGCACCGCCGGCGCAGGCCCTTGCAACAAGCAGATCCAGGACCTGCAGGCGAAGATCGATAGCGCCAAGGCCAAGGGCGACGACCTGAAGGTCAGCGGCCTGCAAATGGCCATGGACCAGGCATCCAAGGGCTGCACCAAGCTCAACGGCCAGGCGGCCGCGGCGCCACAACCAGCAGCGGCTCCCGTTGCCGCCCAGGACCCCAAGGCCCAGGCCATGGATACTGGCATGAAGGCACTGGGCGGTCTGCTCAAGTAAGCCGACACACACAGTAAAAAAGCCCTGCCTCGCGCGGGGCTTTTTTATGCGCGGGGTGATCTAGGCTTGGGTTTTAGTCCGAGCAAGGATGCTCACGATGCGCTTCTTCAGTGGTTTTCTGTTGTTGGTCTTTTACCTCGCGGCCCAGGCCGACGTTTGCCCGGACTGGCAAGCGGAACGCGCCCGGCGAGAAGTCGACGCCCTGCAAACCCAGTTGGCTGAATGGGACCACAGCTACCATCAACAAGGTCGCTCGCCGGTGGCCGACGAACTCTACGACCAATCCCGGCAGCGACTTGAACAGTGGCGCGGCTGTTTCCGGCTGCCCTCCGCCAAGCCGGACACCCCGGCGGGCGCGGGCGGCCCCGCCCTTCATCCAACCGCCCATACCGGCCTCGACAAACTGCCGGACGCCGAAGCCGTCCGGGCCTGGATAAAAGGCCGCGAAGGCCTGTGGATTCAGCCCAAGGCCGATGGCGTGGCGGTGACCCTGGTGTATCGCCAGGGCCGGCTGCACCAGGTCATCAGTCGCGGCAACGGGTTGAGCGGGCAGGACTGGACCGCCTCGGCCCGCAAGATTCCGGCAATCCCCGGTACTTTGCCGGAGGCTCGCGACCTGGTGCTGCAGGGCGAGTTGTACTGGCGTTTACCGAATCATGTGCAGGCCCACCAAGGTAGCTTGAATGCCCGTGGCACCGTGGCCGGTTTGATGGCCCGGCACCAGCTCGGCAGCACGGAGGCGGCGGGCATCGGCCTGTTTGTCTGGGACTGGCCGGAAGGGCCGGCGACACAAGAGGAACGGTTGGACGGATTGCAGGCACTGGGCTTCCCGGACAGCAAGACCTACAGCCAGCCCATCGCAGACTTCACGGAAGCCGAACACTGGCGCAATCACTGGTACCACCAGCCATTACCGTTCGCCAGCGACGGAGTGGTTCTGCGCCAGAGTCGACGCCTCGCCGCAAAAAACTGGCAAGCCCAACCCCCCTACTGGAGCGTGGCCTGGAAATACCCCCACGCCCAGGCCTTGGCCCATGTGCGCAAAGTCAGTTTCAACATCGGCCGGACCGGGCGGATTACCCCCATGCTGGAGCTGACGCCGGTGCTACTCGATGACCGGCAGATCAAGCGGGTCAGCCTCGGTTCGCTGCCACGCTGGCAGGCCCTGGATATCCACCCCGGCGACCAGGTGGCGATCAGCCTCGCCGGCCTGACCATCCCGCGCCTGGACAGCGTGGTCTGGCGCAGCCGCGAACGTGAACCGCTGTCCGTCCCCGACCCTCGGCACTTCCATGCCCTGAGCTGCTGGCAATATGGCCCGGGATGCGAAAGCCAGTTTCTTGCCCGCCTGCGCTGGCTGAGCGGCAAACAGGGGCTGGACCTGCCGCACCTGGGCGGCGGCACCTGGGAAAAGCTGCTGGCGAGCGGGCACATCCATCGACTGCTCGATTGGTTGACCCTGGAGGAGGAAGAGCTTGCTACCATTGCCGGCTTCGGCCCGCGCAGCCGTGCGCGATGGCTGGAAACCGTGCAACTGGCCCGACAACGACCGTTCGAGCGCTGGCTCAAGGCGCTGGGGCTGCCTCCCAGTGCAACGGCACCGCTGGACGAGTCCTGGCCGGTATTGGCAGGTCGTACGACCGAGGCGTGGCAGGCCATACCCGGCGTCGGCGCGGGGCGGGCCCTGCAACTGAGCGCTTTTTTCCGCGACCGGGAAGTGCAGGCCCTGGCCGAATCTTTGCGTAATGCCGGTATCGCGGGATTTTAAGGAGACAACCCCTGTCTATTTCAGATTATTCATACAGACAACACGGCCATCTATTTTCAGAGTGACTGTTTTTCAATCAGTGTTTCAGTCCGGAGTGTTTATGCAATTTTTTCCACCGCTGGCGATTTTTACCTTGTGCAGCGTCCTCGCCGCCCCCTTGCTGGCTGCTGAAGAACCCACCGAACTGACCGGTTGCGCGGCCAAGCGCCAGGCCATCAGCAACCAACTCGACATCGCCAAGGCCCAGGGCAACAGCGAGCAACAGACCGGCCTGGAAAAGGCACTGGACGAAGTGACCACCCATTGCACCGATGCCTCGCTGAAAAGAGAGCGGGAAAACAAGGTGCTCGATGCCAAGCACGAAGTCAGCCGCCGTCAGGCCGACCTCGACAAGGCGATGAAAAAGGGTGATCCGGACAAGATCAACAAGCGAAAGGAAAAGCTCGCCGAGTCGCGCAAGGACTTGCAGAACGCGCTGGATGAGCTGGACAAGTAGGCCACCGGCCCCCTGAAAACACCGCACACCCGTGTAGGCGCTGTTGCCCTTTATCGTCCGTCCACCTCAATGATCGCGAAACTCCTTATGACAGGCATCGCAGGCATCCTCGACCTTCTCGACCGCCGGCTTCAGGGTACTGGCCTTGTAAGGCTGGACCTGACTGGCAACCCGCAGCTCCCCGGTCGCCGCTTCCAGCGAGCGCGCCAACTCCTGGAAATGCGCCTGCTTCTGCCAGACCGCGTCCCGGGCGCTGGTATGCTCCGCTTCCTTGACTTGCGGGAAGTGTTTCCACGGCTCGCGGGACAGGCTGTCGAGCTGGTTCGCGCCCTCGACGAAACGCGGCCCGTCAAAAGGAATGCGACCGCGCAGCATGCCGCCCAGGTCTTCGCTGGTCTTGAGCATCTGCTTGAAAATGGCCTTGCGCTGGCCCAAAGGAGAATTCGGGTCGACACCGCCGCACGCACTGAGGGTCAGGCAGGCCAGCAATACAACAGAAAGTCTTTTAAGAGTCATGATGGCTTCAGGTCACGGGAAACGGCGGCCAGTATCCTCGCCTGATCGCCAAAGACCAAGAGCCCGAACCTTTCTTAACCACACTAAATCAGTGGATTTACTGAACAAAGTCTGAACAGGCCATTACCCAAGGAATTCACCGCTGTATGAACACCTCTTTCAAACGACTGGCCGCAAGCCTTTGCGTACTCGCCCTGCTCGCTGGCTGCAAACCCAAGCAACCTCCAACACCTCCAGCCCCGGTGGACACCTACCTCAAGGCCGACTGGCAAGCGCTGCCGACCGTGTCCGACGCCGACCTGCAAGCGGGTTTCACCTCGTGGCGTAGTGCCTGTGCCCGGCTCAAGGCCGACGCCAACTGGGGGCCGACCTGTCTCGCGGCCGCCTCCGTGACCAACACCCCGGCAGCCATTCGCGATTTTCTCCAGCAGAACCTCGAGGTCTACAGCCTGCGCTCCGCGCAGAACAGTGCCGACGGCCTGATCACCGGCTACTACGAGCCCGTCTACCCCGGCAGCCTGACCCAGACCGCCAAGGCCACGGTGCCGGTGTATGGCGTACCGGACGACCTGATCATCGTGCAGCTCGACAGTCTCTACCCCGAACTCAAGGGCAAGCGCCTGCGCGGACGGCTGGAAGGTCGGGTGGTGAAACCCTATGACGATGCAGCGCTGATCGCCACCCAGGGCGTCAAGGCCCCGGTACTGGCCTGGCTGACCGACCCGATGGACCTGCAATTCCTGCAGATCCAGGGCTCGGGCCGGATTCGCCTGGACAACGGCCAGCAGCTGCGGATCGGTTACGCCGACCAGAACGGCTACCCCTATCGCGCCATCGGCCGCTGGCTGGTGGAACAGGGCGAGTTGAAGAAGGAAGACGTCACCATGGGCGCCATCAGCGCCTGGGCCAAGGCCCATCCGACGCGTATCCCGCAATTGCTCGGCAGCAACCCCAGCTATGTGTTCTTCGCCCGCAACCCGGACAGCAACGAAGGGCCACGCGGTTCGCTGAACGTGCCGCTGACCGCCGGTTACAGCGTGGCGGTGGATCGCAAGGTGATTCCGTTGGGCAGTTTGTTGTGGCTGTCGACCACCAAGCCAGATGGCAGCGCGCTGGTCCGCCCGGTGGCGGCCCAGGATACCGGCGGCGCGATTGCCGGCGAGGTCCGTGCCGATCTGTTCTGGGGCACCGGCGATGTGGCGGGGCAACTGGCCGGGGATATGAAGCAGAAAGGCAATATCTGGATGTTGTGGCCCAAGGGCATGGCGTTGCCCAAGGCAACGGATGTCGGTAGCTGATTAGTGCCTAGCCCGTACAGACGCTGCACAACCCAATGACTGAAACGCCCCCTCAGATCGATACGAAAAAGAACGCCGCAATCAAGGCCATCCCGACAAACCACACCAGCGAGCGCAGCATCGCCCAGTCCGCCAGGTAGCAGATGATGTAGAGCAGGCGGCTGGTGATAAACAGCACCGCCAGCACATTGATGGTCACCAGTGACGCCGTGCCGACGAAATGAGCAATGATCACCGCCGCCGCAAAGGCCGGGTTCACCTCGAAGCTGTTCAAATGCGCCGAATGGGCCCGTTTGGCGAAACCTTCAAGACCGGCGAGAAAGGCCCGCGGATCATGGTTCTGGCGCGGACCGAACTTGCCGCCACTGAACTTGGCGATACCGATACACAGGTAAGGCAGGCAAAACGCGATCAATACACACCAGAAAGCAGCGGTCATAACAGGGTCCTTGAAGAGTGCCCAGAGGCGTCGCCGACAACACTAGCGCATAACCGGACAATCCGCAGAAACCGATTCGCCAACGCTGTGCGGCTGTTTATACTGACCGCACCACGCCGCACTTCATGCGCATAGACCTATTCCAATAAATTCCGCTTCTGCCCGATCGCACGCGATCGGGCCAGTGGCATGCGTACGCCCGGCCCCGCTGCCCAGGAGATCACCCGCATGCCACTCGCCTTGCTTGCCCTCGCCGTTGCCGCCTTCGGCATCGGCACCACCGAATTTGTCATCATGGGCCTGCTCCCCGATGTCGCCCGCGACCTTGGCGTCAGCATTCCCAGCGCCGGCCTGCTGATCACCGGCTACGCCCTGGGCGTGGTCTTCGGCGCGCCGATCCTGGCCATCGGCACCGCGAACATGCCGCGCAAGGCCACGCTGCTGGGCATGACCCTGATGTTCATTCTCGGCAATATGCTCTGCGCCCTGGCGCCGAACTACACCACCCTGATGGCCGCACGCGTGGTCACGGCCTTGTGCCATGGCGCCTTCTTCGGCATCGGCTCGGTGGTGGCCGCCGGTTTGGTCGCGCCCAATAAACGGGCCCAGGCCATTGCGATGATGTTCACCGGCCTGACCCTGGCCAATGTGCTCGGCGTACCGCTGGGCACTGCCCTCGGGCAATACGCCGGCTGGCGCTCGACCTTCTGGGCGGTATCGGTGATTGGCGTGATCGCGGCCATTGCGCAGTGGGTCTGGCTGCCGAAACATATCGCCATGGACAAGGCCAACCTGGCCAGCGAGTTCCGCGTACTGGGCAAGACCAATGTGCTGATGGCCCTGGGCATGAGTGTGCTGGCCTCGACCAGCCTGTTCAGTGTCTTCACCTATATCGCGCCGATCCTGCAGGACGTCACCGGTGTCAGCCCCCACGGGGTCACGATCATGCTGCTGTTGTTCGGCGTCGGCCTGACGGCGGGCAGCATGCTCGGCGGGCGCCTGGCCGACAGCCACCTGCTGCCCTCGCTGGTGGGCATGGCCCTGGCGGTGGTGCTGGTGCTGGCGGCGTTCAGCCAGACCAGCCGCTCGCTGATCCCGGCGGCAATCACCCTGGTGCTGTGGGGGATCTTTGCCTTTGCCCTGTGTCCGATCCTGCAACTGCTGATCATCGACCAGGCCCATGAAGCGCCGAACCTGGGTTCGACCCTGAACCAGAGCGCCTTCAACCTGGGCAACGCCGCCGGCGCCTGGATCGGCGGGCTGGTGGTGGGCAGCGGCATCGACCTGGCGGACCTGCCCTGGACCGGAGCATTGAGCGGCTGCGTCACGCTGCTGGCGGCGCTGTTCTTTATCTTCCTGCAACGCCGTACTCAGTCCTTGGTCAATACCTCGGCTTAAGCGTCAGCGCCTGCTACGACGGGTCGATACTTCAGCAGATCGCCGGGCTGGCAATCGAGCGCCTGGCAAATGGCCTCAAGGGTCGCCAGGCGAAAGCCCTTGACCTTGCCCTGCTTCAACAACGAAAGGTTCTGTTCGGTAATGCCGATCTGCGCCGCCAGGTCCTTGGACTTGACCTTGCGCATGGCCAGCATCACATCCAGCGTTATTTCAATCGACATCAATACGTCCCACTAAATGAATTGTTGGTTTTCACGGGCCATCCGGCAGGCATTGCCCATGATCCGGGCCACCAGCATGACCGCGGCGGCCAGAAACAGGGCCACCAGTTGAGCGGGGCTGAAACCGAGACTCAGCAGGCGCTCTCCCGGTGGCCGCAACAGGGTTATCCACACGCTCATCAGCGGATACAGCAGCACACTGCAAAGCACCCAGAGACCGACACTCTTGCCTACCGCGCCCAGCAGGCTGGCCGTTTCCCGGGAAAAATACTCACCCTGCGCATAGGTCTGGAACAAAGCACGCAACGCTTCCAGCCCACGCGTCAGGACCAGCAACGGAATGCTGCTCAGCAACATGCCGCCAGCCACCTGCCACCAGGGCATTGCGGCGATGTCGACTTCAAGATCCCTGACCAGGGAGGTCAGGTTGAAGTCCAGCCCATGCTCGACAAGCACCGGGAAAAGCCAGCAAGCCACGTTCAACAGCAACATGCTCACCAGCAAAACCAAGGTGGCATTCGCCAACCAGCGACTGTGCCTGATCAAACGATCATCGTTCATTGAATACTCCTGTCAGTTCTTTGGCCGGATGACCCGGCAAAGAAACTAACAGGGGGTAAAATTATCGCAAAACGATAATTTATTACAAAATAACAGCAACAAATAGCCTTATGCCACAACCCAACCGATCACGCCTGGGCCGACTCGTCTTCCTTGAACTGATCCTTCACGTAGCGGATCTCGGTGCGCCCGTGGGGTGACGGCAGGCCATCCTCGCCGAGGTTGACGAAGACCATCTTTTCCACCGTCAGGATGCTTTTGCGGGTGATCTTGTTGCGCACTTCGCAGGTCAGGGTAATGGATGTGCGACCGAACTCGGTGGCGGTGATGCCCAGCTCGATGATGTCGCCCTGACGCGAGGCGCTGACGAAGTTGATCTCGGAGATGTACTTGGTCACGACACGCTGGTTGCCCAGCTGGACGATGGCGTAGATCGCCGCTTCCTCGTCGATCCAGCGCAGCAGGCTGCCGCCGAACAGCGTGCCATTGGGATTGAGGTCTTCGGGTTTGACCCATTTGCGGGTGTGGAAATTCATGCATTCTCCTGACCGTCTTGCCGCCGGATGAAAATATCCGACAGGCCTGAGCCCTCATGTTAGAACGCTTGCCCACCGACTCCAACCACCCGTGACCACCAGTCGAAAAATGACCCAATAGCCACAAGGCTGTTTGACAGCTCTTTTCCCTTGGCTATTCTCCGTCCGTGACCTGCTGGAACGGACCCAGCATTCAGCCAACCGGAACTTGGCAACATAGCGCCATCAGACGAACGCGCAGGACGCGCAAGCTCCGCGAGGCCATGGGAGACCAGCATCTCACCATTGACCTACCACCAAGTAAGGACGCTTAAACATGTCTAGAGTTACTGATGTACTTGTCAGCTTTGACACTGAAACCATCCTGAAAAAATACCCCAACCCCAGCCGCAACCCCGACCAGCCGACGTTGATCGACTGGCAACACGTCTACATGATCACCAACCAGGACAACGTGGTCAGCGGCCAGGCCGGTGGCGAACTGGATCTCAAGGCGCAGGTCGGCGACCTGATCCGCTGGCGGGAAACCAGCCTGTCCCTGGGCTTCGAGAAATCGGTGATTTTCTACCGGTTCATCGGTAACGTCGGCGCCAACCTGATCTCGACCCCGACGCCACGCAAGGCAACCGCCTCGTTCGCCCAGCCCAACACCAGCAACCCGGTTATTCCGACCTGTCAGAAAGTCGACAATTACTACTGGTCGTCCGAGACACTGGAGACCGGTCGTGTGACCTACCACTTCAACTTCATGATCGTGGACCGCGACTGCAAACCTTGCGGCTACTTCTCCTGGGATCCATTCATCACCATCCATAACTGAGGCGGCTGTTGCGCTGACGCTTCGTGGCCAACGCGAAGCGTCATCCCTGCCGGCCTGCCACGGCTGACCGCGGCAAGCTGGCCAGGGCGCAGCATCGGCAGACTCAGGGAAGGAGACCTCCATGCCCCAAGACGCATTCGACAGACACCTACTGTTTGTCCTCGACACCGAAACCCTGCTCGAGAATCATCCCGGCCCCAGTGCCTCGGCTGATTCGCCGACCACGGTCCAGTCCCGCCACCTGTTTATCCAGGGTGCTCGTCCGGAACACTGGCAAGGCCCGGAAGAACAGCCCTTCAGCCTCTCGGCACACCCCGGGGACAGCCTGCATATTCGCTTTGCGCCGATTGCCCTGCGCGGCGAAAACCTGCTTTTTGTGCACGACCTCCAGGTCCTGAACAACAGCATCCTCAGCCCCGCGACGGCGTCCACGCGGTCCGGCGTCAGCCTGGCACGGCCGCGCTTCGACAACCTGCTGGAGATTGAAACCGAAACAGCGGATGACTATTTCTGGGAAAGCCGCCTGAATGCCCATGGTCGTACCGGCCTCGATATCCGCTTTGCCCTGCTTGGGAACGACTGCTCGATCCTCGGCTATTTCTCCATGCCCCTGGAGCTCGACTTTCAGCCCTGACCCCCAGTTGGAAACCTTCAGCGTCGACCCCGGGCGGGTCGGCGCGACAAACTGCACGCTAATCACTTGGGCAAGCCGCAAAAGCCGCGTTATAATGCCGGTCGTTTCAAAACGGTCATCTTCCCTTGATACCGTTTTCCCGCCACCTGTCCGAGGGGCGCTGCAGCAGGCTCGACCTGTCAGGCTCGGATGGGGCGTTGTTCGTTCAGGGCTCCCTGCACGGACACTAAACGCACAACGGCGCCCATTCGCATACTACGAATGGAGGCTCTTCATGAGCGCTGTCAACACGCCTGCAGATTTCAACGACTACAAAGTTGCCGACATGTCCCTGGCTGCCTGGGGCCGTCGCGAAACCATCATCGCCGAATCGGAAATGCCGGCCCTGATGGGTCTGCGCCGCAAGTACGCCGGTGAGCTGCCGCTCAAAGGCGCCAAGATCATCGGCTGCATCCACATGACCATCCAGACCGCCGTACTGATCGAAACCCTGGTTGTCCTGGGTGCCGAAGTACGCTGGTCGTCCTGCAACATCTTCTCGACCCAGGACCAGGCCGCTGCCGCCATCGCCGCTGCCGGTATCCCGGTGTTCGCCTGGAAAGGTGAAACCGAGCAAGAGTACGAGTGGTGCATCGAGCAGACCATCCTGAAGGACGGTCAGCCTTGGGACGCCAACATGATCCTCGACGACGGCGGCGACCTGACCGAGATCATCCACAAGAAATACCCGGCCATGCTGGACAAAATCCACGGCGTGACCGAAGAAACCACCACTGGCGTGCACCGCCTGCTGGACATGCTGGCCAAGGGCGAGCTGAAAATCCCGGCCATCAACGTCAACGACTCGGTGACCAAGAGCAAGAACGACAACAAGTACGGCTGCCGTCACAGCCTGAACGATGCCATCAAGCGTGGCACCGACCACCTGCTGTCCGGCAAGCAAGCGCTGGTGATCGGCTACGGTGACGTGGGCAAGGGCTCGGCCCAGTCCCTGCGTCAGGAAGGCATGATCGTCAAGGTCTCCGAAGTCGACCCGATCTGCGCCATGCAAGCCTGCATGGACGGTTTCGAAGTGGTTTCGCCATTCATCAACGGCCTGAACGACGGCACCGCCGCCAGCATCGACACTGCCCTGCTGGGCAAGATCGACCTGATCGTGACCACCACCGGTAACGTCAATGTCTGCGATGCCAACATGCTCAAGGCCCTGAAAAAGCGCGCCGTGGTCTGCAACATCGGTCACTTCGACAACGAAATCGACACCGCTTTCATGCGCAAGAACTGGGCATGGGAAGAAGTGAAGCCACAGGTGCACAAGGTCCATCGCACCGGCCATGGCGATTTCGATCCACAGAACGACGACTACCTGATCCTGCTGGCCGAAGGCCGTCTGGTGAACCTGGGTAACGCCACCGGTCACCCAAGCCGCATCATGGACGGTTCGTTCGCCAATCAGGTACTGGCGCAGATCTTCCTGTTCGGCCAGAAGTACGCCGACCTGCCCGCCGCTCAGAAAGCCGAGCGCCTGACCGTGGAAGTGCTGCCGAAGAAACTCGACGAAGAAGTGGCCCTGGAAATGGTCCGCGGCTTCGGCGGCGTGGTCACCCAACTGACCAAGACTCAGGCCGACTACATCGGCGTGGCCGTCGAAGGTCCGTTCAAGCCGCACGCCTATCGCTACTGATACGCCTGGTTCCTTGTAGGAGCGAGCTTGCTCGCGATAGCGGTGTCACTGACACTCCGCGTCGCGTTCATCGCGAGCAAGCTTGCTCCTACAAGAGCCAGCATCCGGCTTTCGCGTTTCCAAGGATCCGACCATGTCTCAAGATCGTCGCTACAGCTTCGAGTTCTTCCCGACCAAGACCGATGCTGGGCAAGAAAAACTGCTCGCCACTGCCCGTCAGTTGGCCAGCTACAACCCCGACTTCTTCTCCTGCACCTACGGTGCCGGTGGCTCGACCCGCGACCGCACGATCAATACCGTGCTGCAGCTCGAGAGCGAAGTAAAGATTCCCGCCGCACCGCACCTGTCCTGCGTCGGCGACAGCAAAGCCGACCTGCGCGGCCTGCTGCAGCAATACAAGGGTGCCGGCATCCAGCGCATCGTCGCCCTGCGCGGTGACCTGCCTTCCGGCATGGGCATGGCCAGCGGCGAGTTGCTGCACGCCAATGACCTGGTGGCCTTCATTCGTGAAGAAACCGGCAGCCACTTCCATATCGAAGTCGCCGCCTACCCGGAAATGCACCCGCAAGCGCGCAACTTCGAAGCCGATCTGCAGAACTTCGTGCGCAAGGCCAACGCCGGCGCCGACAGCGCGATCACCCAGTACTTCTTCAACGCCGACAGCTACTTCTATTTCGTCGAGCGCGTACGGGCGATGGGCGTGAACATCCCGATCGTGCCGGGCATCATGCCGATCACCAACTACAGCAAGCTGGCGCGCTTCTCCGACGCCTGCGGCGCGGAAATCCCACGCTGGATCCGCAAGCAACTGGAAGCCTACGGTGACGACACCCAAAGCATCCAGGCCTTCGGCGAGCAAGTGATCAGCCAGATGTGCGACCGCCTGCTGGAAGGTGGCGCGCCAGGGCTGCACTTTTACACCCTGAACCAGGCGGAACCGAGCCTGGCGATCTGGAACAACCTGAAGCTGCCGCGCTGAAAACTGCAAGCCCCTGGAAATCCGGGGGCTGCAACCGTGTTACCCGAGCAAGCCCCCCCAGAGAAAACACGCCAGCGCTTCTATTCGCCGCTCCAGCGTCGTAATCTCCAGCCATGCCCGTCATTGCCCAACTTCTGACAGCCGTGCTTTTTGCTTGCCTGAGTTTTGCCGCTCAAGGTGAAAAGCTGCGTATTGTCACCGATCCCTGGGCCCCCTACGCCTACGAAGAAAACGGCCAGGCCAAAGGGCTCGACTACGAAACCACGGCCATTGTCTTCCAGCGCCTGGGCGTAGAGGTCGAGTGGCAGTTCCTGCCCTGGAAACGCTGCCTGATGCTGCTCGACCAGGGCCAGGCCGATGGCGCCCTGGATATCTTCCACAACCACGAGCGCGACAACAGCCTGCTCTACCCCAGCGAACCCTTGTCGGAAGTGGAGTTTGTGATGTTCTACGCCAAGGCCCGCCCTCATCCCTTTACCACCCTGGGAGAACTCAAGGGCCTGACCATCGGCACTTCGCCTGGTTATCTGTACGGTTCGGTGTTCAAGGACACCACAGGCCTCAAGCGCGAAGACGGGCCCAGTCACGAAGCCAACTTCGGCAAACTGGTCCGCGGTCGCATCGATCTGCTGATCACCGATCGCCGGGTCGGCCAGCGCCTCCTGAAACAACTGCAGTTGCAGGACCAGGTCGACCAGTACCCGACGGTGATTGCCCGGGAAAGCCAGTACCTGGCGATCCGCCGCAGCGCCGGGATGGACCTGCTGGGCCAGCGTTTCAGCGCCGAGCTGCGGCGTTTCAAGCGTGAACCGGCCTACGCCGCGCTGGTTGCCCGCTATACCGACAAGGCCAAAAACGTCCCTTGATCTACGCAGGACCTTGTAGGAGCAGAGCTTGCTCGCGAAGGGGCCCTCAAGAACGCCGGAGCTTCGTCGGAACGCCACCCGGACCCGGGACTGCGCCGCCCCTGATAACAAAAGCACAAACCGTTGAGCAGCAGGAAAGCGGCGCGCGGCGTTTGCTCTGTTATACTCCGGCCTTCCCGCCAGGCTCACGCCCGGACGCTCGACCTTGCATCAGGTATTCCGACACTGCGACCAGCGCCGCCCAAGGGCCCGCGCGAGCAGTGCGTAGAGCCTCAAGGCCCAGCAGGACCGGACGGGATGCGCCCCAGGGGTCTGCAAGAAAACTCGCCGGGCCACAAGACATGCGGCCAGCTTTCCTCTTGCAGAACCTGAAACGCCATTCGCGCCAGGCAAGATTCCCATCGGGCCAAGCCCTAACTGAACAGGATTACTCATGTCCTTTGCTTCCCTCGGTCTCTCCGAGGCTTTGGTCGCTGCCATCGAGGCAGCCGGCTACACCGAGCCTACTCCGGTGCAACAGCGGGCCATTCCCGCCGTGTTGCAAGGTCGCGACCTGATGGTCGCGGCACAGACAGGTACGGGTAAAACCGGAGGCTTCGCCCTTCCGATTCTGGAACGGTTGTTTCCCAACGGTCACCCGGACAAATCCCAGCGTCACGGCCCGCGCCAACCCCGCGTCCTGGTCCTGACCCCGACCCGTGAACTGGCTGCCCAGGTCCACGAGAGCTTCAAGGTCTACGCTCGCGACCTGAAATTCGTCAGCGCCTGCATCTTCGGCGGCGTCGGCATGAACCCACAGGTTCAGGCCATGTCCCGTGGCGTCGACGTGCTGGTTGCCTGCCCGGGTCGTTTGCTCGACCTGTGCGGCCAAGGCAGCGTCGACCTGTCCCACGTGGAAATCCTCGTGCTGGACGAAGCCGACCGCATGCTCGACATGGGCTTTGTCCATGACGTGAAGAAGGTCCTCGCGCGCCTGCCGTCCAAGCGCCAGAACCTGCTGTTCTCGGCGACCTTCTCCAAGGACATCACCGACCTCGCCGGCAAGCTGCTGCACAACCCGGAACGCATCGAAGTCACGCCGCCGAACACCACGGTCGAGCGTATCGAACAGCGCGTGTTCCGCCTGGCCGCCAGCCACAAGCGTTCGCTGCTGGCGCACCTGATCACCGCCGGCGCCTGGGAACAGGTCCTGGTGTTCACCCGCACCAAGCACGGCGCCAACCGCCTGGCCGAGTACCTGGACAAGCACGGCCTGAGCGCTGTCGCCATCCACGGCAACAAGAGCCAGAACGCCCGCACCAAAGCCCTGGCCGACTTCAAGGCCGGTGAAGTGCGCATCCTGGTGGCCACCGATATCGCCGCGCGCGGTTTGGATATCGACCAGTTGCCGCACGTGGTGAACTTCGAACTGCCGAACGTCGACGAAGACTACGTGCACCGTATCGGCCGTACCGGCCGCGCCGGTCGTTCGGGCGAGGCCATTTCCCTGGTCGCACCGGACGAAGAGAAGCTGCTGAAAAGCATCGAGCGCATGACCAAGCAGAAAATCGCCGACGGCGACCTGATGGGCTTTGATTCCAGCGCCGTGGAAGCCGAAAAACCGGAAGTGCGCGAGCGTCCGGATGTGCGTAATCCACGCACGCCTCCACGCGGTCCGAAGGGCGATGGCCCGAACGGCGGCGGTGGTGGTGGCGGTCGTCGGGATAAAGGCAAGGACAAGGGCGGCAAGGAAAAGGCCCCCGCCAACGGTCGCGGTGAGCGTCCGGCCCGCGAGCAGAAGCCCCGTGAAGGGACTCCAGCCCGCGAACAGCGTCAGCCAAGCCAGCCGCCACGCGCGGCGGCGGATCGTGCTCCGGATGAGTTCCTGGATGACGACGTGGATAACTTCGGTAACCGCGTTGACTACGTGCCTCAGGCCAAGCCGGCCCAAGGTCGTGGTCGTCGTCCGGGGGCTCCGGCTCAGGGCGGCGCTGCGGGTACAGGCGCTCCACGTACCGGGCAGCCGCAAGGTCGTCAGAATGGTCCGCGTAGCAGCAACGGTGCAACTACCGGGACGCCTCCGGCCAAGCGCAGCGGTCCACGTAATGGCGCTCCGCGTGACGGGCAAGCCCGTCGCGAAGAGTCGCGTAACCGTCGTCCGGCGCGGGATGATCAGCCTCGGGAAGAGCCGGCGGTGCAGAACCCGCGCGGGCCAGGGCCGAAGATCATTCATAAAGAGTCGAAGAGCGATCGCTTCCCGACGCCTGAGCAGTTGGATCAACTGCCAGGGCGTCCACGCGGTGAGAAGCCGGCGTTGCTGACTCGCAATCGCTGAGTTGATGGCGCAATGAAAAACGCCCCCGGTTCGTGAGAGCCGGGGGCGTTTTTTTGTCTGGCGTAAAGCGCTGAAATCAACACCGTACTGTAGGAGCATGGCTTGCCAGCGAAGGCGTCCTCAAAACCGCCAAAAGCTTCGCGGGCAAGCCCTGCTCCTACAGTCTCAGCATTACTTCGCTTTCACACCTTCAAACGTGATGTACAGCTCTACCGCATCAGACGCTGGACCCAAATCCATCATCTTGCCGAAGTCCGAACGCTTGATGTGCGCTACACCTTCGAAACCAGCGCGGTAGCCGCCCCATGGATCCTTGCCTTCACCCAGGAAGGTAGCCTTGACCACGATCGACTTGGTCACGCCGTGCAAGGTCAGGTCGCCCGTCACGTCAGCCGTGTCTTTGCCATCGGCATTCTTGCCAGTGGATTTGACCGCAGTGGAGACGAACTTGGCATCGGCAATATTGGCAACGTCCAGGAAGTCCTTGCTGGAGATGTGCTTGTCACGCTCGGCATTGTTGGTGAACACGCTGGCGGTACGCACGTTGACTTCGATCTTGCTGTCTTCAGGCTTGGCCGCATCAAAGCTGAACTTGCCGTCCAGGTCCTTGAAGGTACCGGTGATGTAGCTGTAGCCCAGGTGGCTGATCTTGAAATTGACGAAGGCGTGCTGGCCTTGCTTGTCGATCACGTAATCCGCAGCCATCGCCTGACCGGCAACAAACAGTGCAGAACCGATTGCCAGAGCGGCGAGAGTCTTTTTCAACATACTTCTATTCCTTTTGAGTCGAGGTTGAACATCAGGCTTTGCGACCCAGCATGCGGGTCAGCGTCGCATCACGGTCGATAAAGTGGTGTTTCAGAGCAGCCAGACCATGGAGAACCGCAAAGATCACCACCGTCCAGGCCAGGAACAAATGCACACTGCCGGCCACATCCGCCTGATTGGGGATGCTGGAAATCAAGGCAGGCACATCGAACAGGTTGAACACCGGAATCCCGACACCTTCGGCGGTGGAAATCAGGTACCCGGAAAACATCAAGGCAAACAGGCCGAGATAGAGGAACGCATGACCGAACTTGGCACCCAGGCGGGTCAGTCGACCATGGTTGGCCGGTGATGGCGGCGGCGGGCTGATAAAACGCCAGATCAGCCGCAGCACCATGACCGCGAACAGGGTCAGGCCGATGCTTTTATGCAGGTCCGGCGCCGCCTTGCGCCATTCGCTGTAGTAGTCGAGCCCGACCATCCACAAGCCCAGCGCAAAAAGACCAAACACCACCAGGGCAACGCCCCAATGCAGGAAGATACTGACAGCACCGTAGCGAGAGGATGAATTGCGTAGCTGCATTGCCGGAATCCTGTAAGTGATGCGCCCAAGACTAATGGTTTACCTATCGAATTAAAGCGGAAAATTTCGCTTTGAAATATCGAAAAATACGATTATCAGTCTGAGACGAGCGCGTTAAGAAAATATTAAGGTCGATCCGTGAAGTGAACACCTGGGCCCACGGGTTTATTCGGCCCCTCCATGTTTCGGCAACGACGCCATGGGTTGTCCTACGGCCGCGCATTGCATAGGCTTGCGCGATTGTGTGTCCGCCTGCGTCGCGGACAAGCGCCCGGAGAGTGGAAATGAGCCTGAATAACCAGTGGATGCAACGCGACCTCGCGGTGGTATGGCATCCCTGCACCCAGATGAAAGATCACGAGCAACTGCCGATGATCCCCATCAAGCGCGGCGAAGGCGTCTGGCTGGAGGATTTCGACGGCAAGCGCTACCTCGACGCGGTCAGTTCCTGGTGGGTCAATGTGTTCGGTCACTGCAACCCGCGTATCGGCCAGCGGATCAAGGATCAGGTCGACCAGCTCGAGCACGTGATCCTCGCCGGTTTCAGCCATCAGCCGGTTATCGAACTGTCCGAACGCCTGGTGAAGATGACGCCCGAGGGCCTGACTCGCTGCTTTTATGCCGACAACGGCTCGTCCTGTATCGAAGTCGCGCTGAAGATGAGCTTTCATTACTGGCTCAACCGCGGCCTGCCGGACAAGAAGCGTTACGTCACCCTGACCAACAGCTATCACGGCGAGACCGTGGCGGCGATGTCGGTGGGCGATGTGCCGCTGTTCACCGAAACCTACAAGGCCCTGCTGCTGGACACCATCAAGGTGCCGAGCCCGGATTGCTACCTGCGTCCGGAAGGCATGAGCTGGGAAGAGCATTCGCGCAATATGTTCCTGGTCATGGAACAGACCCTGGCGGAAAACCACGCCAGCGTCGCCGCGGTGATCGTCGAGCCGCTGATCCAGGGTGCCGGCGGCATGCGCATGTACCATCCGGTCTACCTCAAGCTGCTGCGCGAGGCCTGCGACCGGTATGGCGTGCACCTGATCCACGATGAAATCGCCGTGGGCTTCGGCCGGACCGGGACCCTGTTCGCCTGCGAGCAAGCCGGTATCCGCCCGGACTTCCTGTGCCTGTCCAAGGCCCTGACCGGCGGTTACCTGCCGCTGGCGGCATGCCTGACCACCGAAGACGTGTACAGCGCCTTCTACGACGACTATCCGACCCTGCGGGCATTCCTGCATTCCCACAGCTACACCGGCAACCCACTGGCCTGTGCGGCGGCGTTGGCAACCCTGGATATCTTCGAACAGGACAACGTTATCGAGAACAACAAGGCTTTGGCCCAGCGGATGGCCAGTTCCACCGCGCATCTGGTGGACCATCCGCATGTCGCCGAGGTTCGCCAGACGGGTATGACCCTGGCGATCGAGATGGTCCAGGACAAGGCGAGCAAAACCGCCTATCCGTGGCAGGAGCGCCGTGGTTTGAAGGTCTTCCAGCACGCCCTGGAACGCGGCGCCTTGCTGCGGCCGCTGGGCAGCGTGGTGTATTTCCTGCCGCCGTATGTCATTACCCCGGAGCAGATCGACTTCCTGGCTGAAGTGGCCAGCGAGGGGATCGATATCGCTACCCGCACGGGTGTCAGCGTGGCGGTGCCGGGCAATTTCCATCCGGATTTTCGTGATCCGGGCTAGGATATTGCGGCGCCTGTAAGGCCGCCTTCGCGGGCAAGCCCTGCTCCTACAGTACTGCGTCGATCACAAGGTTTGTGTACGACACAAACCTGTAGGAGCAGGGCTTGTCGGATCGCCGCACCGCCGCGAAGAGGCCCTCCCAAGCAACATATCATTCCGATATCCAGAGATTCACCATGCGACTGTCCCGCTTCTTTATCGACGCCCCCCTGAGCCTCGGCGAACACGAACTGCCCGAGGCCCAGGCCCACTACATCGGCCGCGTGCTGCGCATGGCCGAAGGTGACGCCCTGCAAGTGTTCGACGGTTCGGGCACGGAATTCCTCGGCACCTTGCTGGAGGTCGGCAAGAAGCGCGTGCGCATCCAACTGGCCGAAAGCTTCGCCGGGCAAACCGAATCCCCCCTGCGCATCCACCTCGGCCAGGGCCTGTCCCGAGGCGAGCGGATGGACTGGGCGATCCAGAAAGCCACCGAACTGGGCGTCAGCGAAATCACCCCGATCGTCAGTGAACGTTGCGAAGTCCGCCTCAAGGACGAACGCGCCGACAAACGCCTGGCCCACTGGCGGCAGATCGCGATCAGCGCCTGTGAACAGTGTGGCCGCTCCAGCCTGCCAGTGATTCATCCGCCGCTGTTGCTGGCCGAGTGGGTGAAACAGACCGAAGCCGAACTCAAGCTGGTGCTGCACCCGGTGGCCGAGCCACTGACCAGTCACCCCAAGCCGGGGACGCTGGCATTCCTGATCGGCCCGGAAGGCGGGTTGTCGGACGGCGAAGTGGCCCAGGCCGCGCAAGCCGGTTATCTGCCGGCGCGCCTCGGCCCAAGGGTGCTGCGTACCGAGACCGCGCCAGTGGTGGCTTTGGCGGTGGCCCAACAGCTGTGGGGCGATTTCTGACTTTCTGACACACCGCAAAACCCTGTAGGAGCCGGCTTGCCGGCGATGGCGGCCGATCAGGCGATGCAAGGCTCACTGGCCTCATCGCCGGCAAGGCGGCTCCTACAAAGGTCTGCGCTCGACCTCAAGTCAGATCACGTACCAGGAAATCGCCACAAAATGCAGCACGCTGCCGGCAATCACGAACAGGTGCCAGATCCCATGGGCATGCCGCAGCCGATAATCCAGAGCAAAGAAGATAATCCCCAGGGTATATAGCGCCCCGCCGGCTGCCAGCCAGACAAACCCCGCCGTCCCCAGCGCGGCGAGCAGCGGCTTGACCGCCACCAGCACGATCCAGCCCATCACCGCGTAGATCACGATGGACAGGATCCGCGCTTCGGAACGCGGCTTGATCTCCTGCAACATGCCGATCACTGCCAGGCCCCACACGATCCCGAACAGCGTCCAACCCCAGGGCCCGCGTAATGTCACCAGGCAGAACGGCGTGTAGCTGCCGGCAATCAACAGGTAGATCGACAGGTGATCGACCTTCTGCATGATCACCTTGGCCCGCCCGCGCACGCTGTGATAAACCGTCGACGCGCTGTACAGCAACAACAGGGTCACGCCATAGATCGCTACGCTGACAATCTTCCAGGGGCTGCCGTCGAGGCTCGCCACCACCAGCAACCAGATCGCCCCGATACACGCCAATACGGCCCCTACCAGATGGGTCCAGGCGTTGAGTCGTTCCCCGTGATACATCTGCCACTTACCTCGCTTGGTCGAAACAACTGCGCCCAAGGCTCAGGCCTGACGGACAAAAGCACAAGAGTCTTGGCATGACATCGTCAGGAAGAACCTCTCTCCAGGCGCCTTCCCACAAAAAACAAAGCCTCTACCTTCTATATATCGCCCCATAGATTAAGAAAAAAAGACCACGCCTTATAGAAAATAGAAAGCCGGGACGTCCCCCCCTGGCGTGCCACGCCCGAACCGGTTTTACTGATGGCCCGTTGCTCGCTCAACGGCGTCATGACCTGAACCCAGGCGTTCAACGGAGCCCATGCTGATGTCCGCGCCCGCACTCACCTCCCCCGCTCCTTCGCCCAGCCTCTGGCAACTCTTCTACAACTTCGCCATGGTCGGCCTGTTCGGTTTTGGCGGGGTCATGCCCTGGGCCCGGCAGATGATGGTCGACCGCCGACGCTGGGTCGACGAGCCGGCCTTCAACGAACTGCTGACCACCGGCCAGTTCTTCCCCGGCCCGAATATCGGCAATGTCAGCATCATCTACGGCCGCCGCCAACATGGCCTGGCCGGGGCTTGCGCGGCGTTGTTCGGGTTGTACCTGTTTCCGTCGATCATCACCGTGCTGGCGGGTTTCGCCTATGCCCGCTGGTGGAGCAATGACGCGGTGCAGCAAGTGTTCGGCGCCATTATGCCGATTGCCACCGGGCTGATGCTCGGCACCACCTTGCGCCTGCTCAAGGCCATGCCGCGCAATCTCGCCAACTACTGCGCCTTCGGCGTGACCTTTATTCTGATGGGGGTGCTGGTGCTGCCGTTATGGAGTGTCTTGCTGATCTGCATTCCGCTGTCGATTGCCCTGCGTTTTCTCGACAAACGAGCCTGAGCCATGCAGACCGTGCTGTTCCACCTGATGATCCAATGCGCGCTCTGGTCCTTGATGGCCATTGGCGGCAACACCGTGGCCCTGGGCGATATCCACCGCTACACGGTGACCCGGATGAACTGGATCAGCGACGCCCAGTTCGTCGCCTTCTTCGCTTTGTCCCAGGCGCTGCCGGGGCCTAACGGCATGTTCCTGGTGTTTATCGGCCAGCAGACGGCGGGCCTGCCCGGGGCGCTGGTGGCGCTGACGGCCAAGCTGCTGCCCTGCTCGATGCTGACCTGGTTCGGCGCCGGCTGGCTGGAAAAACACACCGAGACCCCATGGGTGCAACGGATCAAGCGCGCCTTGCTGCCGATCTCGGTGGGCCTGATCCTCGCGGCCAGCTACATCCTGATTCGCAGCATGGAAACCAGCACCTTGAGTTTGCTGCTGACGCTGGTCAGCGCCGCCGTGGTCTATTTCAGCCGGGTCAATGCCATCTGGTTGATTCTGGCGGGGGTTGGGTTGGGGTTGTTGAGTTCGGTGCTGGGGGTTGGGTGGTTCTGAAAGACATTTCTCAGTACACAAAAAAGCCGCCCTTGAA
>NZ_JALLJA010000011.1:0-218961 GCF_023242385.1 Pseudomonas sp. MWU12-2345
GTAAACAAGATCACCGACAACACCAACGCCATCGCTGACCTCAGTAAAGAAGTCTCCGATATGAGGCAGAACAATGCCCAACTGGAACAAAAGCTTATTGCCGCTCAAACCACAAACCAGCCCCAGCAGGATGATCCAAAGGGCGGACAAGGCGGCAATGTCGGCCAACCATTCCCCAGGCCGGTCGATTCCCCACTGCGCACGGCCCTGAACAAACTGGGCACGGCGGCAAAAAGAGACGCCCGCATGCAGCTTTCCGGCGCCGGCAATGCCAGCCTGGGTGCAGCCACCCTCAGTGGTGCCAGCCAGGTGGGCAACAGCGCCCTCGCGGCCATGCGCCAGCTCGGCAATGACCCCACCCAGCGCCTGCTCGCCGGACAAAACGGCGCGCCCGGCCAGGTCTCGCTGTCGGGGCGTTCGGAAATCAAGCCCAATGAAAGTCGTGTGTGGGTAGACGCCCTGAACAACGCCAGCGCCTTCGATCAACCGGCAGGCCAGAAGGCCTTCGAACAGGACACCCGAGGCCTGGTGGTGGGCGTCGACTGGGCCCTGGACAATGAATGGCGCATGGGCCTGCTGGGCGGCAAGTCGCAATCCAAGCATAAAGCCAACCGCTTCGAAGGCGGCCTGGACAGCTGGCATGTCGGCACCTACGCCCTGCACCAGAGCGGGCCCGTGGCCCTGCGCCTCGGCGCGGTCCACAGCCAGCACTATGGCAAGACCGAACGCAACGTGGAGTTCAGCGGTTACAAGGACCGTCTCACCGGCAACTACAACGCCAACAGCCAGCAGGCCTTCGCCGAACTCGGCTACAACCTGGGCAGCGGCAGCCTGAGCGCCGAACCTTTTGCCAGCCTCGGCTACCAGCGCTACTCGCGCCAGGGCTATACGGAAAAAGGCGGTGAAGCCGCGCTGAAGGCCGATGCCCAGACCCAGAGCAACTTCAACACCACCCTGGGCCTGCGCACCGCCAGCATCAAGCACATGGACAACAAGATGAGCCTGGCCCCGCGCCTGAGCGCGGGCTGGAAACACCTGTACGGTCCGGTCGAGAGCACCAGCACCCAGTCCAATCAGGTCACCGGCGACGTCTTCAACACCAAGGGGATCACCCGGGACCGCGACACCCTGGTGGTCGAAGCCGGGCTGGATCTGAACCTGTCGGCCAGGCACTCCATCGGCGTGGCCTACAACGGTGAAGTAGGCAATAGCAGCCGGACCCATGGCGTCATGGGGCAGTGGAAGATGAGTTTTTAATCCCTTGAACCTAAGGACTTATCCCGCCTGTCGGAGGTAAAAAGGCCGACATTTATCGATTAAATACATAGATAGATTTCCGGCCCCGAATCAATCCGAGGCCGGAAATCCAATGCCCCCCACCCCTCATCGCCTAGCACTCGCGGTCACGCTGGCACTCACGACTATCGTCTTGCGCGACACACACGCCAGCCCCACGCCCTCAGCCCCTCAACAGCAGGGGAATGTCAGCCACCTGCACGCCGAGAAAGGCCATGCGGTCTTGCTGAGCGAGTCGTCAATCGGCTACACCAATCAACGTGATGGCAACATTCAAGCGATCACCGGAAGCGCCATCAAGGTCATCGGACGCGTTGAGGGACGCATCGTCAACGACGGGAAAATCAGCAGTGAACATCATGACGGCATAGACCTGGGCCCCTCCGATATCACCCTGATCAATGTCGGCACCCTCTCGGGCGGGCGTCACGGCGTCAGCACCCGACGCGCGGGAGAACTCACCAACCGCGGCCAGGTGAGCGGATTCAATGGCGCGGGATTCCATTCCACGGGCAATGGCAAGGTCACCAACTCCGCCAGCATCACCGGTGATGCACGCACCCTGGATGCCGACGGCGATGGCATACGGATCATCGGGGATGCGGAGATTTACAACGTCGGCAAGTGTCTACGCCCTGCGCCAAAGCGGCCCGCTGGCCCTGCGGCTCGGCGCGGTGTACAGCAGCCATTCCGGCAAGACCGGACGCAACGTGGCGTTCAATGGCTACCGTGATCGTTTCAAAGGCGACTACGACGCCAACAGCCAACAAGCTTTCGCCGAAGTCGGCTACAGCTTCGGTGGCGCCGACCTGCGTGTCGAACCCTTCACCGGCCTCGGTTACGAACGTTATCACCACGACCGCTTCACCGAGCGCGGCGGCGAAGCGGCCCTGGCCGTCGGCAGTCAGACCCACGGCAACCTCAGCAGCACCCTCGGCTTGCGCGCGAGTAGCGTCACCCCCTTCGACAATAAAATGAGCCTGACCCCACACCTGAGTGCTGGCTGGAAGCATCTGCATGGCGACGTTGGCAGCACGACCCAGCAGAAATTCACGGTGAACGATCGCAGCTTCAAGGTCAAAGGCGCCGCCCTGGACCGCGACAGCCTGCTGCTGGAAGCGGGCCTGGACCTGAAGCTGTCGCCCAGCCAGAACCTCGGCGTCGGCTACACCGGGGAAGTCAGCAGCAACCAGCGTAATCATGGGGTCATGGGTCAATGGAGGCTGACCTTTTAAACAAGGTTCCCGCCACCCGGCCGGGTCAGGCCGGGCCGCGGGAAGGTGTCAATCCTGCCCAGGACCAAACATCGCTCAAACAAGGACGTGTCTCGCACAGCAGGAGCCCAAGGCCCGACATCCGCCAGGGAAACGAATAATTACATTCTCATCTCAATTGAACTTGAGGTGACAAGGAATGCAATTTACTCAGCCTCGTTTAAGCATCGCCGTGACGCTCGCCCTCGGCATAACGGCGACACAACACACTCAAGCCTCCGACATCGTCAACAGGGGCATCATTTCCAATAACTCCCATGGCCTTACCAGCCAAGAGGATCTCTTGCTGTTCAATGCGGGAACAATCGTCGGTCGAGACGGGGCCGGCGTCTATGCCCAAGGCAATGGCAACGTGGACAATAAGGGACGTATCACCGGTAGTCTCGGAGAGAAGGGCAGCCCTCTCAATGACGGCATCCGCATCGGCAAGGTCGCCCGTATCTCGAACGCCGGGACCATTGAAAGCACCCACCCGCTCGGCTCAGGCCTGGTGATCGGCAACGGTAGCGTTACAAACGGCTCGTCGGCACTGATCAGCGGCAAGGGCTACGGCATTCTGGCAAAGGGCGGCGGTACGACCCATGTGACAAACTCGGGAACCATCCAGGGTGCCCGAGGCATAAAGTTCGAAGGCAACTTCAATGACGTCGTCGTCAACAGCGGTTCAATCATCGGTTCCGGAGGCGGTCCCACGATTGACCTCGGCGGTGGCGACGATGTGCTGTCCCTCCACAGCGGCTCCCGAATCGGCGGATTTATCGACGGCGGTCAAGGTTACGACCGGGTGGTTCTCAATGGCGCCGGGAGCGGAACCCTCAGAGACACCCTCAGGTTCGAAAAGCTCCATGTCGATTCAGGGACCTGGACGCTGCTCAGCCGCGGCGACTTCAGTGACGGCGCCGAGATTGCCTGGGGCGCGAAGCTGATCAACCAGGGTGCGATCACCGGGCAGACCCTGGTCAAGGGTGAGTATACCGGCCAGGGTTACACCCATAGCTTGCTGGTAAAGGGTACGTTGCGGGTCAATCGGGCATCGGGCGCTGCCAGTATCGGTCAGGACCTCACCTTGAGCCGAGGTTCGAAGTTGATCTACGGGGTCGACGCCAATGGTGGCAGCGCCACCGTCCAGGTCGGGGGAACAGCGAATTTGGGTGGGGCCACATTGCTGGTAAACGCGACGGGAGGCCGTGCGCCCGTGAACAGCCAGCACACTCTTCTGCGAGCGGGCAACGTGGAGGGTACCTTCGGCCAGGTCACCACTGACCTGGCGCTGATGACCCCGGAGGTCCGCTATGGCAAAACGGAGGTTGGACTGAGCTACCGGCGTAACGATGTCGCCCTTGAGAGTCTTGCGCAATCCGATAATGCCAAGAGCGTTGCCAGACACCTGGAACCCCTGACACGTTTTGGGAAAGTAACCACCGGGATCAAGGGCCAAGCCGTCAACCGCGAGGAATTTTTCTCGGACGGCATGAACAAATCCATCATACGAAAGCGCAGGAGCCTGGACGACGACATGGACAGCGATCTTGAGCTGGCGATGGCTGATGTCGAGGAGATGGACGATGTCCCGGCCGTGGGCGCCGCCCTGACCACCAGTAATGAAGCCACGCTGACACGCGCCTTGGAGCAACTCGCCAGCAGCCACACTGCCAACCTGGGTAACGCAACCTTGAGTGGTGCCAGCCAAGTGAGCAGCAGCATGCTCTCGGCCATGCGGCAACTGGGCGACCCCGCCAATCGACAGACCCTGAGTTCGACCGCCCTCGCCACCGGCGATTCGAGTCGTAACGGTGCCAATGGCCGACTCTGGGTCCAGGGCCTGGGCAACTCCGGAAAGTTCGAGCGCAGCCAGAGCAGCCAGGTGCTGCAGCAGAACACCTGGGGCCTTCTCCTCGGTGCCGATTGGGCGCTCGATTCGGAATGGCGCCTGGGGGTGCTGGGCGGCAAATCACAGACCCGCCTCAAGGGCACCGACTTCGGGGGTGACCTCGATAGCTGGCACCTGGGTGCTTATGCCCTGCGCCAAAGCGGCCCCCTGGCGCTGCGTCTCGGCGCGGTACACAGCATCCACGAGGGCAGAACCCGGCGCAACGTGGACTTCGCCGGCCTCAGTGATCGCCTCAAAGGCAACCACCGTGCCGACAGCCAACAAGCGTTCGCCGAACTCGGCTACAACCTGGGTAGCGGCAACCTGCACGCGGAGCCGTTCGTCAATATCGGTTATCAGCGCTACCACCACGAGGGTTTCAAGGAAAAAGGCGGTGACACGGCCCTGAACGTCAAGGCACAGACCCAGGACAATCTCAGCAGCACCTTCGGTGCCCGCCTGGCCAATCAGTACACACTGGACAGTGGCATGCGCCTGACCCCACACCTGAGCGCCGGCTGGAAACATCTGTATGGCCGCACCACCCACCAGACTGAACAGAACCTGATGGCACTGAACGACGATTCGTTCAAGATCAAAAGCAGTGCATTGGACCGCGACAGCCTGGTGCTGGAGGCCGGCCTCGACCTGAAGTTATCGCCCCGCCAGAACCTCGGCGTCGGCTACAGCGGGGAAGTCGGCGGCAACAGCCGCAAGCATGGCGTCATGGGGCAGTGGGCGCTGGCCTTTTAACCGGGCTTGGGCTGTTCGGCCAGTCGTCCGCCGTGCAAAAGGTGGCGCGAACCCGTCAGCCTGAAGTCTTGCGAAGTCGCACCACGCCCATCTGCAACCCGAAGGGTTTGAACACCGAGTTCAACGACTTGAGCGTCGGATTGCCCTCCTCGTGCTCGATATGAACAAGGGTCCGTACCGAAATCCTGCACATCCGAGCAAATTGAGTCTGGTGCAAGCCGGTGACCTCGACACGCAAGCGCCTGACCGCCGCGCCGATACCGATCACGCCCTGGGTAAGCTCGTCTTGAATGGCTTGAATCAGCAGTGCACGGACATCAAGGCTGAGGGTCATTTCAGCCCCTAAGTCCAGTTCGCATAAATCTGGAGTGTCAGTGTGTACATGGCCCAACCTGCAATTTAATGCGTCCGATGAGCAAAGATCGTCGACAGAACTGCAATATAGTACAGATCAGTCCATCTTCATTACCTCGCGAACGCAATAAAATGCATTTTTAGGCCGCCAAGTGGTTGATAGACGCAATAAAATGCAGATTTCAGACCGTTTGCCATCGCTCACGGAAGGAAGCGGCTCATCAACCGATATCGCCAACAAACACCTCATCAATCCTGGCCAGATCGCCCTCATTCAGAATGCCCGCATGGAAACGCAACTTCACCCACGCCATCAGATAATCGTAACGGGCCTTGGCCAGCTCGCTACGGGTACTGAACCGTTGTTGCTCGGCATTCAGCAGATCGAGGTTGACCCGCTCGCCCCCCAGCAAGCTCTTTTGCGTCGAATCCACCAACGACTCCGCTGAAGCCAGGGCCTTCTGATAAGCGCGTAATTTGCTCTCCCCCGACAGGCAAGCGCTGAACTGGCGACGCAACTCGATCAACGTCTCACGGGTCTTGGCCTCCAGTTCGTACTCCGTTTGCTCAAGGCTCCGACTGGCCTTGCGCACGGAGGCCGAAACGCCGCCCCCCGCAAACAACGGCACGCTCAACTCGACACCAATGCTATTGGTGCTGTTGCGCTGGTCATAAGTGCTGCTGCTATCGGACTCCGATTTGCGCAGGCTGGCGTAGGCCGTGACCTTGGGCAGGTGTCCGGCACGGCTGCGCTCCACCTCGAACCTCGCCACCTCGACCGCCTGGCGTTGAGAAGCCAGCAACGGGTTCTGGACCAGCGCCATGCGATGCCAATGATCAAAGGTCGCCGGCTCCATGGGAAAGGCCTGGAAAGTCGCGGATAGCGGCGCCAGATCATTGATGGCGATCCCTGGTTTGCCCATCAAGGCCCCCAACTCCCGCAAGGCGGCCTCCTGTTCGTCATGGGCCTCGATCTGCTGCGCCGTTGCCAGCTCAAGACGCGATTCGGCTTCGAGAATATCGGTACGCGTGCCCTCTCCCTGGTGAAACAGGTGGGTATTGCGCTGGAACTGCTGCTCAAAGGCCTTTTTTCGGGCCTGGGCAATTTCGATCTGGTCCTGGGCCAACAAGGCCCGGGTGTAGGCACTGAGTACCCGTAGCAGCAGCTCCTGGCTTTTGCTGCGAAACACCTCATCGGCAAACAGCGACTGGGCGACGCCTTTGCGATAAGCCGCATAGGCTTCGTAATCGAGCAGCGGTTGCTGCAGGGTCAGCGCCGAGGTGGCACTGCGATAGCGGCGCTGGTCATGGCTGCTGCCCGCCTCCCTGAGCTGGGTGACCCTGGATTCATTACGCCCCAGGTTGTGGCTGTAGGACAGCCGAGGCAGCAGCCCCGCCCGGCCAATGGCATCGCTTTCCCGCCCGGCATCGCGCGCCTTCATGGCCCCCTGGAACACCGGGTCATGCAGCAAAGCCGACTCATACACTTGAAAGGGTCCCAGGGCATGGCTCTCGAGGCTGGCGATCAACGCGAGCAGCGCAACAGGTATCAAAACTATTTTCATGACGGCAGACCCTCTTCCTATTCGGTCAACGAGGCGCTCACGCGATCCAGCAGCGGTTTGAACAGGTAGTTGAGGAGCGAGCGCTCCCCGGTACGGACGAACATCTCGGCCGGCATGCCGGGCTTGATCACCAGTCCATTGAGCTGTTCCAGGGAGGCTTCACTGACCGAGCTGCGTATCACGTAGTAGGGCGCGCCGGTTTTTTCGTCGAGCAACTGGTCGGCCGACACCAGGCTGACCTCGCCCGCGACACGGGGCGTCACGCTCTGATTGAACGCCGTGAACAGGATGCCCACCGGCAGGGCCGGACTGACCTTGTCCACCAGGCTGATCGGCAAGCGCCCCTCCACCTCCAGATGCTGGCCTTGAGGGACTATCTCCAGCAACGTGTCGCCGGCACGCACCACGGCGCCCTCGGTATGCACGCTCAAGTTGACGGCAATCCCTTGCGCCGGCGCGTTGACCTCGGTGTGCTGCAAGTCAAAACTCGCGGATGCCAGCTGTTGTTCCAGGGTCAGGCACTTGAGTCGCACCTCGGCCAACTCGCCACGGACTTCGGTCTGATACTGCTCGACATGCCGGGACAGCTTGAGCTGCGACTCGAGTATTTCCTGTTCGAGAAAGCCGATTTCCCCCTTGTTCCGCGCGATCTGCTGCTGAACCTGGGACAACTGGCGCTCCTGCTCCAGCAGACGATTACTCGCAATATGTCCCTCATCCGCCAGAGGGCGCAGTTTCTCCAGTTGCCGGCGCAATGATCCGGCTTGGGCATTCAGATCATTGCGGGCTTGGCGCAGGCCGGACAGTTGGGCCGTCGCCCCGTCGATGCGGGCACGGATGCCCGCCTGCTCGCGAGAAAAGGCTTCGCGCCGACTATTGAAAAGCTGCCGCTGCCCTTCCAGCACAAGCGCCAACAATGGATCGGTATCGGCCATCAACTCGTCTGGAAACTGAACTTGCGCCAGATTGTCCCGCTCGCTCTGCCAGCGGGCCTGGGTGGCCAGGGCTTGGCGGTACTGGGCCTGCAAGGATTGGACAGTGGCCGACAGTTGCGTGCGATCCAGGCGAAACAGCACCTGCCCCTTCTCGACCTTCTCTCCTTCTCTGACCAGAATCCCACTGACGGCTCCCCCGCCCAGGGACTGGACGGCCTTGCGCTTGCCGGACACCACGACCGTGCTCGGCACACTGACGCCTTGATCCAGCGGTGCCAGGGCCGCCCAGCTGAAGAAACCTCCGGCACCGAACACCACCAGTGCCCAGCCCAATCTGACGAAAAACGCGGCCCCGCGCTGCGGACACGAAGTGAGCGCAGGGTGATGTGGCGTGATGCTCTCTGAACTCATGCGCCTGTTTTCCTTGGCGATTGAATGGCAGCTTTCGAAGCCGACTCCCGGGTTCTCGATAAACTGTCGAGCACCTCCGAACGCGGACCGAAGGCCCGCACTTTCCCCTCTTCCAGCACCATCAACTGATCGGCCTGGACCAGAACGTGGGTGCGGTGGGTCACCAGAATCACCGTGCTGCCCTGGGCTTTCAGTTGGGCAATGGCCCGGGTGAGGGCCGCTTCACCCTCGGTATCAAGGTTGGAGTTCGGCTCATCGAGCACCACCAGGCGAGGCCGGTCATAGAGCACCCGGGCCAAGGCCACGCGCTGCTTCTGGCCTCCGGAAAGGCCGGCACCGGCGTCCCCCAGCAGCGAGTCATAACCCTGTGGAAGACGCAGGATCAACTCATGAACACCCGCCTGCCGGGCTGCCTCGACGACCTTGTCCGGGTTCGGCGCGCCGAAACGGGCGATATTTTCAGCCACGGAACCGCTGAACAACTCGATGTTCTGGGGCAGGTAGCCAATATGAGGACCCAGTTCGTTGCGGTCCCAGCGATGGATATCGGCACCGTCCAGCCGCACCACCCCGCCCTGGACCGGCCAGATGCCCAGCAGCACGCGAATCAGGCTCGACTTGCCCGCGCCGGAGGCCCCCAGCACCCCCAGCACTTCACCGGCCGCCAGCTGGAAACTCACTTGATGCAAGGTCGTGCGCTGCTGGCCGGGAGGCCCGGCACTCACCTGCTCGAAGGCCAGTTGCCCCTTGGGAGCGGGCAAGGCCATCGCTCCCGCCGATTCGGGAAACTCATTGAGCAGCGCGCCGAGACGCTGATAAGCCGACCTGGCGGCATTCCAGTGCCTGGAGGTGGCAATCAACTGGTCGATGGGCAGCAACACCCTTCCCATCAGGATGGAACCGGCAATCATCATCCCGGCGCTCATATCGCCAATGATCACCAGCAGCGCACCGAGCCCCAGCACCAGGGATTGCAGGCACTGGCGAAAGCCTTTGCTCAGATGGGTCATGACCGCGCCCGTGTCGCCGGCCCGGCTCTGTTGCGAAAGAAAATGGGCGTAGGGCTCGAACCAGCGTTGGCGCAACACACCCAGCATGCCCATGGCCTGAATGGTCTCGGCATTGCGCAAATGGCTGGTGGCCAGGCGACTGGCCTCTTGTGAATGGCGGCCGGCTTCAGCCAGCGGCTTCCTGGTCAGCCACTGATTGAGCAGCGCCATGCTCACCAGCAGCACAGCTCCCACACAGGCGAAGACACCCAGCCAGAAGCTGAACATAAACATCACCGCCAGGTAGATCGGAAACCAGGGCGCATCGAAAAACGCGAACAAGGCCGGGCCGGTCAGGAACTGGCGAATATGGTTCAGATCGCCGAGGGCCTGCGCGCCATGCCCGTCACCGCGGACCAGATTGCGCTCGAAAGCAGCCTGGTAGACCCGCAGGTTGAAACGCTGATCGAGATGCCCGGCGACACGGCTGACGACAAAGTTGCGAACGGTCTCCAGCAGCCCGATAAAAACGAAGAATCCCACGATCATCAACGTCAACATAACCAGCGTGGTCTGGTTTTGCGAAGTCAGGACCCGATCATAAACCTGCAGCATATAAATCGAGGGGGCCAGCATCAGCACATTGATCAAGGCGGTAAAACAGCCCACGCTGATCAGAATACTCTTATATTCCCCGAGCACTTCTATCAACGGTGCCGTAGGTGTTGTCGCCAAGGGTTTCATTGACTTCCTTGAGTAGTATTTCGCGTGCGTAAAACATCAGAAGAGCAGCGCCCAGGGCACTGCTCTTGGTGAGTTCAAACGAATAAACTGACCGGGCTATTTATAAACCGGCGAGAGGGCTATTACGCCGCCATATCCAAAATATCAGGGAGCGGGCCCTTATCAACAGGACCGTCGTAATAGCTGTCGGCAAAGTCGCTATAGGCATCAGGCTGATTGAAAACGAATTCATACTCATTAAACGCTGAGAAATTACTTTCTCCCTGGCCAGAATCTGCTTCAAGCCTGTCAAACGCGTCCCTGCCGGGGCTCTCCTCGCCAATAAACCCTCGATGTTGCGGCTGCACCTCATCTAAACCGTCTTCAGGCTTGCCAAACTCAAAATGGCTGAGGTCCTGGTCGTCTATGAGCCCCCTATGTTGCGCTGGCCTATAATTTAAAACCACGTCAAGCAGCGCCTGGATTTCCATAAGATCTCGCTGCAAATTTTCTGAAACCTTGGTAACTTTTGCGCTCCAGCCAACAAAATCAAAAGTGGCATTTGTGCTACTGAAATTAGGATTGGTAGCAGCCGGTTGCCCGCGCTCAGATACTATCCATGGCAACTTGTTCTCGAAAGGCGAGAACATCCAATCGTTTGCACCGTTGGTTTCCACTGACATAAATCACTCCATATAACGACGAGTTAATGAGCGCCCGATACCCATCAGGCGTGCTCGTCGTCTATTTAATGAAACTTATGAAGTGAGGGTTATATAAATAGATATCACCACTCTTCCATGGCAAATCCAGCGTAAAAAAAAGGGGAGCACATGCTCCCCCGAGGAAAAACGTTGGTAGTCGAAGGCCTTCGATCAGCCTTCGATCTCGATCAGGATCTCGCCCGGATTGACCCGGTCGCCCTTGGCCACATGGATGGCTGTGACCTTGCCCGCCACGGCGGCCTGCACTTCGGTTTCCATTTTCATGGCCTCGGTGATCAGTACGGCCTGGCCGGCTTTCACGGTGTCGCCTTCCTTGACCAGCACATCGACGATATTGCCCGGCATGGTGGTGCTGACATGGCCCGGCGCGCTGGCCTGCTTGCGCTTGCTGCTGCCACCGCCGACAAACTCGTTGAGCGGTTCGAACACCACTTCTTCCGGCATGCCGTCGATGGACAGGTAGAAGTGCCGCTTGCCTTCGGCCTTGACGCCGACACCAGTGATGTCCACACGGTAGGTTTCGCCGTGCACATCGATCACGAACTCGGTCGGCACGCCCTCACCGCCCGCCGAACGCACGCCACCGGCCTCGGGGATCGGCAACAACACCTCAGGAACCAGGGTGCCGGCCTCACGCTCTTCGAGGAATTTGCGCCCGATATCCGGGAACATGGCGTAAGTCAGCACGTCTTCTTCCGACTTGGCCAGGGCGCCGATCTCACCACGCAACTTGACCATTTCCGGCTTGAGCAGGTCGGCCGGGCGCACGTCGATCACTTCTTCGCTGCCGATGGCCTGGCGCCGCAGCTTCTCATTGACGACGCCCGGTGCCTTGCCATAACCGCCTTGCAGGTACAGCTTCACTTCGTTGGTGATGGTCTTGTAGCGCTCGCCGGCGAGGACGTTGAAGAACGCCTGGGTGCCGACGATCTGCGAGGTCGGGGTCACCAGCGGCGGGAAGCCGAGGTCTTCACGCACTCGCGGAATTTCCGCCAGCACTTCGCCCATGCGGTTCAAGGCGCCCTGCTCTTTCAGCTGGTTGGCGAGGTTGGAGATCATCCCGCCCGGCACCTGGTTGACCTGCACGCGGGTGTCGACGGCGGTGAATTCGCTTTCGAACTGGTGGTACTTCTTGCGCACGGCGTAGAAGTACAAACCGATTTCCTGCAGCAGTTCCAGATCCAGGCCGGTGTCGAATTCGCTGCCTTTAAGGGCCGCGACCATCGACTCGGTGCCCGGATGGCTGGTGCCCCAGGCGAAGCTGGAGATCGCGGTGTCGATATGGTCGGCACCGTTTTCCACCGCCTTGAGCTGGCACATCGCGGCCAGGCCGGCGGTGTCGTGGGAGTGGATAAATACGGGCAGCGATTGTTCGCTCTTCAGCGCCTTGACCAGTTCGCCCGTGGCGTAAGGGGTCAGCAGGCCGGCCATGTCCTTGATCGCCACCGAGTCGCAACCCATGGCTTCCATCTGCTTGGCCTGGGCCACGAATGCCTCGATGGTATGCACCGGGCTGGTGGTGTAGGCGATGGTGCCCTGGGCGTGCTTGCCCGCCGCTTTCACCGCCTCGATGGCGACCCGCAGGTTACGCACGTCGTTCATGGCGTCGAAGATGCGGAACACATCGATACCGTTGACCGCCGCCTTGGCAACGAAGGCCCGGACCACGTCGTCGCTGTAATGGCGATAGCCCAGCAGGTTCTGGCCGCGCAGGAGCATTTGCAGGCGGGTGTTGGGCAAGGCCGCGCGCAGTTGGCGCAGGCGCTCCCACGGGTCTTCTTTCAGAAAGCGCACGCAGGCGTCGAAGGTCGCGCCGCCCCAGACTTCCAGGGACCAGTAGCCGACCTTGTCGAGCTTCTCGCAGATCGGCAGCATGTCTTCGGTGCGCATGCGGGTGGCGAGCAGCGATTGGTGGGCGTCGCGCAGGATTGTGTCGGTAACGTGGATTTTTTTGGAAGAAGTCATTGGAATAGTCCTCACAGGCCTGCGTGGGCGGCGATGGCGGCGGCGATGGCCAGGGCCAGCTCTTCGGGTTTGCGCTTGATCGAGTAGTTGGTCAGTTCAGGGTGGCTTTCAACAAAGCTGGTATTGAACTGGCCGCTACGGAATTCCGGGTTACGCAGGATTTCCTGGTAATAGGCCGCGGTGGTCTTCACCCCCTGCAGGCGCATGTCGTCCAGGGCCCGCAGGCCACGGTCCATCGCTTCTTCCCAGGTCAACGCCCAGACCACCAGCTTCAGGCACATGGAGTCGTAGAACGGCGGAATGGTGTAGCCGGTGTAGATCGCCGTGTCGGTGCGCACGCCGGGACCGCCGGGTGCGTAGTAGCGGGTGATCTTGCCGAAGCTGGGCAGGAAGTTGTTCTTCGGGTCTTCGGCGTTGATCCGGAACTGCAGGGCAAAACCGCGATGGATGATGTCTTCCTGCTTGACCGACAACGGCAGGCCGGAGGCGATGCGGATCTGTTCACGGACAATGTCGATGCCGGTGATTTCTTCGGTGATGGTGTGTTCCACCTGCACCCGGGTGTTCATTTCCATGAAGTACACCTCGCCCTCGGCGAGCAGGAACTCCACGGTACCGGCGTTCTCGTAGCCCACCGCCTTGGCCGCGCGCACCGACAGGTCGCCGATATAGGCGCGCTGTTCCGGGGTCAGCTGGGGGCTGGGGGCGATTTCGATCAGCTTCTGGTTGCGGCGCTGGATCGAGCAGTCACGCTCGAACAGGTGCACCACGTTGCCGAAGCTGTCGCCAAGAATCTGCGCTTCGATGTGCTTGGGATTGACGATGCATTTTTCCAGGAAGACTTCCGCCGAACCAAAGGCCTTGGTCGCCTCGGAAATCACCCGGGGGAAGGCCTGTTCCAGTTCTTCGCGGCTGTTGCAGCGACGGATACCGCGACCGCCACCACCGGAGGTGGCCTTGAGCATCACCGGGTAACCGATACGGTCGCCTTCGGTGAGAGCTTCGGCGATGTCGGCAACGTTGCCTTCGGTGCCCGGGGTGACCGGCACGCCAGCCTTGATCATGCTGCGGCGGGCTTCGGTCTTGTCGCCCATGCGGCGGATCACTTCCGCCGACGGGCCGATGAATTTGATTCCACGTTCGGCGCAGATATCCGCCAGTTCGGCATTTTCCGACAGGAAGCCGTAACCGGGGTGCAGCGCGTCACAACCGGTTTCCACCGCCAGGTTCACCAGCTTGCGCGGGTTCAGGTAGCCGGCCAGGGGTTCGGCACCGATGCTGTGGGCCTCATCCGCGCGCTTCACATGCAGGGCATGGCGATCGGCGTCGGAATAGATCGCGACCGAGCGAATGCCCATCTCGGCGCAGGCACGCACGATTCGTACGGCAATTTCACCACGGTTGGCGATCAGGATCTTTTTTATCACTTGGAAATTCCTAAGCCGCTGGAACAAACAACCCTTGGGTGCAACCGGAAAACGGGTCGGCGCGTGACTAAATGTTTCAAGCCAGTCGCGCAGTCCACACTAGACCTACCCAGTGATAAACCAAAATCAATAATTATTGGGTCGCTCATAAGTAAAAGCTTATAGTTGAGCGATTCGCGGCTTTCATGAGTGTTTATAAAATGCGTAAGTCCTTGATGCGTATGACATTACGCCAGCTCAAGATTTTTAATGAGGTCTGCGATCTGCGTTCCTACAGCCGCGCAGCTGATGAAATGTCTCTCACACAACCGGCCGTAAGCCTACAAATTCGCCAGCTGGAAGAGCTGATCGGCCAGCCTTTATTCGACTACGTCGGCAAAAAGCTCTACATGACCGAGGCGGCTGAAGCGTTACAGCGGGCCAGCCGGGACATTTTCGGTCGGCTGGAAAACCTCGATATGCAGCTCTCGGACATGCAGGGCTCGCTGCAAGGGCAGTTGAAACTGGCGGTGGAATCCAGCGCCAAGTATTTCGTCCCGCACCTGTTTGCCGCGTTCAAGCGCCAGCATCCCGAGGTCAATCTGCACCTGACGGTGGTCAACCGCGCGCAGGCGCTGCGGCGCCTTTCGGACAACCGTGACGATCTGCTGATCATGTCGATGGTGCCCCAGGACATGGGGCTCGAATTCCTGCCGTTCCTGAACAACCCGATTGTCGCGGTGGCGCCGCCCGATCACCCGCTGTGCCACGGCGGCCCGCTGCGCTTGCAGGACCTGGAGCCGTATACGTTGTTGATCCGCGAAGCGGGATCGGGGACGCGGATCGCCTGCGAGGAGTATTTCAAGGAGAAACGCGTGCACTTCTCGCAGACGCTGGAAGTGACCTCGGGCGAAGCCCAGCGCGAGTGTGTGGTGGCGGGGCTGGGCCTGGCCCTGTTGACGCGCCATGCCCTGAGCCTGGAACTGGCGACCGGCGTGCTCCGAGAACTGCCGGTGGAAGAACTGCCGCTCTATCGCAGTTGGTGCCTGGTTCAGGCCAAGGACAAACGCCTGTCACCGGTCGCCCATGCGTTCCTGGGGTTTATTCGCAGTGAACGGTTACAAATCAGCGGGCTGGTTGAGCGCTTCGACGGTCGGATGCCGAGTCTGCCTGCCAGTAATTGAGTGCGGCGATTTCCTGTTGCAATTGGCGCAGTTCGGTGCGGTCTTCGATTGCGCGACGAAATTCCATGCGGCGCTGATCTTCCTGCTGCCGACGGGTTTTGACGCTGCTTTGCTCTTCGTGGTGCCGGGCCATTTCGAGTCTCCCAGGGTGGGTACGGGAGCTTCAAGATGGACGTCCGGCGTTACGGTTTGGCGGCAGGTGGGTGACAGACTGATGAAATCATCGGTCAGTCGTCGAGGGCCTTCACCGACTTGGGCGACAGGCGCAGGCTGCGCAAGCTGCGTTTGACGCTCTTGAGGTGGTTGACCAGGCTCGGCCCACGGGCCATGGCCACGCCCATGGCCAGCACGTCGATCACCACCAGGTGGGCGATACGCGAGGTCAGCGGGGTATAGATCTCGGTGTCTTCGTGCACGTCGATGGCCAGGTTCACCGTCGACAGCTCGGCCAGCGGGGTCTGGCTCGGGCACAGGGTGATCAGGGTCGCGCCGCTTTCACGCACCAGGTTGGCGGTGATCAGCAGGTCCTTGGAACGGCCCGACTGGGAAATGCAGATCGCCACGTCGGTAGGCTTGAGGGTCACCGCCGACATCGCCTGCATATGCGGGTCGGAATACGCCGCCGCCGTCAGCAGCAACCGGAAAAACTTGTGCTGGGCATCCGCCGCCACCGCACCGGAAGCGCCGAAACCATAGAACTCCACCCGCTGCGCCGCCGACATGGCGGTCACGGCACGTTGCAACGCGGCCGGATCGAGCTTTTCGCGCACGTCCATCAGGGTGTGCAGGGTGGTGTCGAAGATCTTCAGGCTGTAGTCCGCCACCGAATCGTCTTCGTGAATCGCGAACTGCCCGAAGCTGGCGCCGGCCGCCAGGCTCTGGGCCAGCTTCAGTTTCAGGTCCTGGAAACCCGAGCAACCGATGGCCCGGCAGAAACGCACAATGGTCGGTTCGCTGATGCCCACGCTGTGGGCCAGGTCAGCCATGGAACTGTGCATCACCGCCGCTGGATCGAGCAGGACGTGATCGGCGACCTTGAGCTCCGACTTGCGCAGCAGGTTGCGAGACTGGGCGATGTGTTGCAACAGATTCAAAGGTCTGGACTCATTGTTATGGGCGAACGCCTGGGATGTAGCAGTCTTGTAGTTATACTACAAGAATTCGCGAATTGCCCGCTCCATTACGTAACCCGCCTCCCCGCTAGCGTAGTGCGGGGAGCATGTAGCCACTCTCGACGCCTAGGGAAAGCCATGGCGTAGCAGTCGCATCAATTCCTGCGCCGCCACCGGCCGGCTGATCAGATAGCCCTGCACTTCATCGCAGCCCTGGGCCTTGAGGAAATCCAGTTGCTCCTGGTTTTCCACACCCTCGGCCACCACCTTCAGTTCCAGGCTGTGGGCCATGGCGATGATCGCCCGGGTGATCGCCGCATCTTCACTGCCGTCCCCCAGGCCGCGAATAAAGCTCTGGTCGATCTTCACGTAGTCCACCGGGAAGCGCTTGAGGTAACTCAAGGACGAATAGCCGGTGCCGAAGTCATCGATGGCCAGTTTCACCCCCAGGTCGCGCAGTTGCTGGAAGGTGGCGATGATATGTTCGACGCTGTCGAGCAGCTGGCTTTCGGTCAGCTCAAGCTCCAGCAGTTCCGGGGCCAGGCCGGTTTCCTCCAGCACCTGGCGCACCAGGCTGACCAGCTTGCCCTGGCGCAACTGATGCACCGACAGGTTTACCGACACCCGGATCGGCGCCAGCCCCTCGCGCAGCCATTCGCACGCCTGCCAGCAGGCCTGGCGCAAGACGAACTCACCGATCGGCCCGATCAACCCGGTTTCCTCGGCCAGGCCGATAAAGTCCGCCGGCGGCACCTGGCCCAGGGTCGGATGCTCCCAACGCACCAGCGCCTCGGCGGCGTTCATCCGCCCGGTGGCCAGGCACAGCTTGGGTTGGTAGAAGACGCGCAATTGCCGCTCTTCGATGGCCTTGCGCAGCTGGTTCTCCAGCTGCAAGCGCTCCAGGGTGCTGGCCTGCAGGCTCTCGGTGTAGAACTGGAAGTTGTTCCCGCCCAGGTGCTTGGCATGTTGCATGGCGATGTTTGACTGGCTGAGCAGCACCGGTATTTCCCGGGCATTATCCGGCAACAGGCTGATGCCCATGGACGCGCTGACCACCAGCTCATGCTCGTCGATAGTCACCGGCACCCGCAACTTGCCGAGCAGGCGCGTCGCCACCCGGGCCAGGCTGGAGAGGTTGCCGTAGGCATCGAACAGCACCGCGAACTCATCCCCGGACAAACGGGCAATGGTGTTGGCTTCAGGCAAGGCGTTGACCAGGCGCCGGGCCATCTGCTGCAGCAACTGGTCGGCGATTTCATGGCCGAGGCTGTCGTTGAGCAATTTGAAACGGTCCAGATTGATGTGCAGCAACGCCAGGCTGCGGCCACCCTGGCGCACTTGCTGGTGAGCCTCGTACAGACGCTCGCGAAACAACGAACGATTCGCCAGCCCCGTCAGTTCGTCGTAGTGGGTCAGGTAGCGCATGCGCTCTTCGGATTCGCGGCGAGCCGACAGATCGGCGAAGAAGCCGACGATATGGCTGACATTGCCCCGGGTATCGCGCACCACATTCAGTTGCAGCCATTGCGGGTACAGCTCGCCGTTCTTGCGCGCCTCCACCAGTTCGCCCTGCCAGCTGCCGTGCTGTTCCAGGGCCTGGCGGATGGTCGAATAGTGACGCCGGGCATCACGACTGCCCGGCAGGTCGACCACATTGCGCCCGAGCATGTCCTCGAGCAGGTAACCGGTTACCCGGCTGAAGGCCTGGTTGATCGCCAGCAGGACGTAATTGGGGTCGAAAATCACAATACCTTCGCTGGCCGCCTCGAACACCGTCGCGGCCAATTGGCGCTGGGCTTCCTGCTCCTTGTGCGCACTGATATCGCGACGGGTGCCGACCATGCGCAACACTCGACCGCTGGCGGTGTGCTCGACCGCGCGACCGCGGTCTTCGATCCAGACCCAGTGACCATCGCCATGCCGTACCCGGTACTCGATCAGGTAATCCTCGCTGCGCCCCTTCAGGTGCTCCACCAGCGCACGCTTGAGCGCCGGCACGTCCTCGGGGTGCAGGCGCGGCTTGAGGTGGCTGAGCACGGCGGTCACGTATTCCGGGTCGAGGCCGAACAGCTCCTTGATCTGGGTGTGATGCACTTCATCGGTCTGCAGGTTCCAGTCCCACAGCCCGAGGGCGCTGGCCTGCAACGCCAGGGCCAGGCGCGTTTCGCTTTTGCTCAGGGCCTTGTTCGCCACATCCAGCTCCAGGCTGCGCTGGACCACCCGGCTTTCCAGGCCGACCTGGGCGTCGCGCAGTTCCTGTTCGGCACGACGACGCTGATCGATTTCCCGCGCCAGTTCAAGATTGAGTTGTTCGCTGCGGGTGTGCGCCTGTTGCAGGCTCTCGATCAGCGCCTGGTTCTGGAAACGCCGCAACAGGCCGCGGCGGATCAGCCGATTGACCTGCAAGGCCACCACGCTCAGCGACACCAGCAGGATCAGCCCGAGCCAGGCCCAGCCTTGTTGTTCCTCGGTCCCGCCCCAGAACAGATAGACGATGGCCGGCAACAGGCAGGGCAAGGTAAAGGTCAGGAACGCCGGGATGCTCACGGCGTAGGCCACGCTGGCGGAGAGGGTCGCTGCGCCGATCAGGCCGAAGACCCAGGCCTGCTCGAGAAAACTGTCGGTGGGCACCAGGGCGATGCCGGCGCAGGCCAGGGTCAGGCCGCTGACCGCCGAGCCCAACAGGAAGGTACGGCGCCAGATTGGCTGGGCCTGGCGGCTGGGCATCGCCGAGTCGAACGCCGCCACCTGGATCACGCGCAAGGCCACCAGGGCCATCAACCACACCAGCCAGACGCTGACCAGCAGGTAGCGCTGCGGGCTCCAGAGCAACCAGGCGCAGACCAGACCGTTCAACAACATGAATAAAGTCGGCAGCAACGACCCCTGGTACAGCAGGCGCGTACGCTCGACTGTCAGCTCAGTGGCGAATTGCTTGCGGATAACCCGCCCAGCCTCCATCGAGGGGCTCAGCGCGTCAAAGCTCTGGGTCATGGGCAGTATTCTTATAATGGTTAGCCATAAACGTGGCAGGAGCATACACAAGCATCCGGCAGGACCAAACTGCCTCAGGTCATAAAATGTAATGAATTGATCGGTGGCCAGACCCCTTACCGAGGCCCAGAGCAAGACACACTGCCGCCTGTAGCCGATGACTGACCGGTCGTCACAGCCGTTTTTTTTATCTGTCGCGGGGCGTGCCCCGGTATAAGAGCCGCCGCTCAGCATTAGGGTTTGCCCGCCCAGGCCCGGCACCCTAGAATGCGTCGATGCGCGATGATCTCTCCTTTCTGCTGAACTCCCTCAACGATGCCCAACGCCAGGCCGTAGCCGCCCCCGTTGGCCGTCAGTTGGTCCTGGCCGGTGCCGGCTCGGGTAAAACCCGGGTGCTGGTGCACCGTATCGCCTGGTTGATCCAGGTCGAAAATGCCTCGTCCCATTCGATCCTGTCGGTGACCTTCACCAACAAGGCCGCTGCCGAGATGCGTCATCGCATCGAGCAGTTGCTGGGCATCAGCCCGGCCGGCATGTGGGTCGGCACCTTCCACGGCCTGGCACACCGCCTGTTGCGGGCGCACTGGCAGGAAGCCGGCCTGAGCCAGACCTTCCAGATCCTCGACAGCGACGACCAGCAACGACTGGTCAAGCGGGTGATCCGCGACCTCGGCCTCGACGAACAGCGCTGGCCCGCCCGCCAGGCCCAGTGGTTTATCAACGGCCAGAAGGACGAGGGCCTGCGCCCACAGCATATCCAGGCCAGTGGCGACCTGTTCCTGGCGACCATGCGCAGCATCTATGAAGCCTATGAGGCCGCCTGTGCCCGCGCCGGGGTCATCGACTTCTCCGAGCTGCTGCTGCGCGCCCTGGACCTGTGGCGCGACCATCCGGGCCTGCTGGCGCACTACCAGAAGCGCTTCCGGCACATCCTGGTGGACGAATTCCAGGACACCAACGCCGTGCAGTACGCCTGGCTGCGTTTGTTGGCCCAGGGCGGCGACAGCCTGATGGTGGTCGGCGACGACGACCAGTCGATCTACGGCTGGCGCGGCGCGAAAATCGAGAATATCCACCAGTATTCCGCCGACTTCGCGGACGCCGTGACCATCCGCCTGGAGCAGAACTACCGCTCCACGGCCGGCATCCTCAAGGCCGCCAACGCCCTGATCGCCCATAACACCGGGCGTCTGGGCAAAGAACTGTGGACCGATGGCGGCGACGGCGAGGCGATCAACCTCTACGCCGCCTTCAACGAGCACGACGAAGCGCGCTACGTGGTGGAAACCATCGAAAGCGCCCTGAAAACCGGCCTGGCCCGCAGCGATATCGCCATTCTCTACCGCTCCAACGCCCAATCCCGGGTGCTCGAAGAAGCCTTGCTGCGCGAACGTATTCCGTACCGCATCTATGGTGGCCAGCGCTTCTTCGAACGGGCTGAAATCAAGAACGCCATGGCCTACCTGAGGCTGCTGGAAGGGCGTGGCAACGACGCGGCGCTGGAGCGGGTGATCAACGTCCCGGCCCGTGGGATCGGCGAGAAAACCGTCGAGGCCATCCGCGAACACGCCCGCCACAGCGAGCTGTCGATGTGGGAAGCCATGCGCCAGCTGGTCGCCAACAAGGGCCTGGCCGGACGGGCCGCCGGTGCCCTGGGGGTGTTTGTCGAGCTGATCGAGGACCTCGCGGCGAAAACCCGGGAAATGCCGCTGCACCTGATGACCCAAGTGGTCATCGAGCAGTCCGGGCTGATCGCCTACCACGAAGCGGAAAAGGGCGAGAAAGGCCAGGCCCGGGTGGAAAACCTTGAGGAACTGGTCAGCGCCGCCCGCAACTTCGAGGCCGCCGAAGAAGACGCCGAGCTCACGCCGCTGGCCGCCTTCCTCGGCCACGCGTCGCTGGAAGCCGGCGACACCCAGGCCGACGAGCACGAAGACAGCATTCAGTTGATGACCCTGCACAGCGCCAAGGGCCTGGAATTCCCCTACGTGTTCCTGGTGGGCATGGAAGAAGGCCTGTTCCCCCACAAGATGAGCCTGGAAGAACCCGGCCGCCTTGAGGAGGAACGCCGGCTTGCCTACGTCGGCATCACCCGGGCGATGCAGAACCTGGTGCTGACCTATGCCGAAACCCGACGCCTGTACGGCAGCGAGACCTACAACAAGGTCTCGCGTTTCGTGCGCGAAGTGCCGAAAGGTCTGATCCAGGAAGTGCGCCTGTCCAACAGCGTCAGCCGACCGTTCGGCGGCGCCCAGGCCCAGGCCGGCAGCAGCCTGTTCGGTGGCAGCGACATCCCGGACACCGGTTTCAGCCTCGGCCAGACCGTACGCCACAGCATCTTCGGCGACGGCGTGATCCTCAACTTCGAAGGCGCCGGCGCCCAGGCCCGGGTCCAGGTGAACTTCAGCGAAGGCAGCAAGTGGCTGATGCTCGGCTACGCCAAGCTGGAAGCGGTCTGATCACGACCTTCAAGCGTTTCCGCACCCAGTGTGGAAACGCTGTCCGCCCACCTCGACAGCACGCCATGCCGGTCTAATTACTCAACCGAGGTCGCGATAACCATGGGTTCAGGCTTTTTTTCTTCGTGGACATTCTGGGCCCTGCTGTCGGCGACTTTCGCCGCCCTGACGGCGATCTTCGCCAAGATCGGCATCGACAACGTCAATTCGGACTTCGCCACCCTGCTGCGAACCATCGTGGTATTGGTCAGCCTGGCCTTGATTTTGTACGCAACGGGCCAATATCAGTCATTGAGTTCGATTTCCGCCAAGAGCTATCTGTTCCTGCTGTTGTCGGGCCTGGCGACCGGTGCCTCGTGGTTGTGTTACTTCCGCGCGCTGAAGGTCGGCCCGGCCTCGCTGGTGGCCCCGGTGGACAAGCTCAGCGTGGTGTTCGTCGCCGTCATCAGCGTGCTGCTGCTGGGCGAGAAGCTCGACCTGCGTCAATGGGGCGGTATCGGCCTGATTACCGCCGGCGTGGTCATGCTGGCTTTCCGACGTTAGTCGGGGGCATTTCACACAACGCTTATCGACTCGCCTTACGAAACAAACGGTATCGGCGCAATGGCCTTTCATGAAACCTTCAGGTGGGGCATGAGAGGATCAGGCAAAAGCCGGAAACACTCTCGCGCTAGCCAGTAACATTTCACCTGTGCAGTATGGCGCGCGTGCACTCCACAAACGGGAATACCCTTATGCAACGTTTTCTCAGTATCGTCTTGGCGCTCTGCATCGGTCTGACGATGAGCCTCGACGCGAACGCCAAGCGCTTCGGCGGTGGCAAAAGCATGGGTTCGGCGCCCAGCCATCAAACCAGCCAAATGGCCCCAGCCGCGGGTGCCGGCGCTGCTGCCGCAACCGCCGGTGCTGCCGGTGCCGCGGGCGCTGCTGCCAAAGCCGGCGGTGCTTCGCGCTGGCTCGGCCCTCTGGCCGGCATCGCCGCCGGTGGCCTGCTCGCCTCCATGTTCATGGGCGGCGGCTTCCAGGGCATGCAGTTCTTCGACATCCTGATCATGGCGGTCATCGCTTTCGTGATCTTCCGCTTCATTGCCGCCCGTCGACGCAAGCAGCAGGAGCACATGGCCCCGGCCGGCGCGCCGTTCCAGCGTGAAGTGTTCGAGCAACCGGCTCAGCCGCAGAACGCGATCTTCGGTGGTTCCGCCCCCGTCGCCCCACGCCGCGTGATCAACGCACCGGCCTGGTTCAACGAAGAGCGCTTCCTGGAAGCCGCCCGCAGCCACTTCCAGGCGCTGCAGCAGCACTGGGATGCCAACGAGATGGACAAGATCGCCGAATTCGTCACCCCGCAGATGCTGCAGTTCCTGAAACAGGAACGGGCGAACGAAGGCGACGGTTTCCAGTCTACCTATATCGAAAACCTGCATGTGCAGCTGGACGGCCTGGACGATCGCGCCGACAAGACCATCGCCACCCTCACCTTCAGCGGCGTGTCGAAGAACTCGCGCTTCGACCAGGGCGAAGCCTTCAGCGAAAGCTGGAACATGGAGCGTCCACAAGGCGACAACCAGCCTTGGCTGGTGGCCGGTATCCGCCAGAACGGCTGATCCACGGCTCGCGGTTGAAAAAAGCTACAAAAACCCCGGACTCGTCCGGGGTTTTGCATTTCACAATTGTACTTTTTGCAAGCTACTGTATAAGACCCGTGATACGAACCGCGCCATAAAGCAAGAGGATTGAGGCCGTGGAAGAAGTCATTGAACAATTGCGTGAAGCCAACGAACCCGTACCGGTGCCTTTGGAGTTGCCCGACGAGGATCAGTTGGTCGAAGTCGAAGAGGAGTTGTTCATCAACATCCCCTTCGTTTTCAAGGAATTCCTGCTGACCGTCAGTGACGTGGTGTTTGGCAGCCTGGAACCGGTGACGGTGACTGATCCGCAGTCGCACACCTACCTGCCCGATGTAGCCGCCAATGCCTGGGATTCTGGTGTGCCACGGGACCTGATCCCGATCTGCCAGGACGGTGACAACTACTACTGCGTCGAGGAAGACGGCACCGTGGTGCTGTGGTCCGGCGAAGAAGAGCTGATCACCGAAGAGTCCTGGGAATCGGTATGGCACTGGGCGCGGGATGTGTGGCTGGAAAGCTGATTGACCCTGTCCGTTGCTGCTCCAATCACGCTACCTTGGGTTGACTCGGACCTGTAGGAGCAGGGCTTGCCCGCGAAGCTTTTGGCGGCCTCAAGGGCCCCTTCGCGGGCAAGCCCTGCTCCTACAAGGGTTCGGCGCCTGAACCTCAGTGCCCCGCCGAATCGCTCTTGTGCTCCAGGGTCTCCAGCAAGGCGACCTGCATCCGCGTATGCACACGCACAAACCAGCGCCACAACACCGCCGCGACCGCCGCCGCAACCACCGCGATCAGCACCAGCAACTCGCTGGTGGGCAGAATGCTCGCCGACAGCGCCGACAGCAGCAGGAAAATCACCAGCAGCGACAGCAGCGGAATCACCTCGGCGATCACCCTTCTGACCCGCTGGGTGTGCCGTCCCGCCACCTCGGCTTTCACGCCCATCTCCGCCAGCAGCATCGACAGCGCCTTGAGCTTGCGGTACGCCGCAATCAGGAAGGGTAGCGACAACAGCAGCGCCCCACCCCAGATCAGGCCGTTGTGCCAACTCGGCTCATTGATCCAGTCGGCCAGATAATCGGCAATCGGCGCCGCGAAGAAGCCCCCGGCAAAGAAGATCGCCATCACCAGCGCCAGGTTGACCCCCACCTGCAACAGAATCCGCCGGATCATCGATGCCAGCAGCGCGCCCTCGCCCTGGGGCTGGATGCTGCGCAACCATTCACCGTAGAGGCTGAACACCCGTGCCAGGCGTCGCGGCATCACCGCCGCCAGCTTGAGCGACAGTGGGTCCGCGGCGCGGATCAGATAGGGCGTGAGCAGCGTGGTGATCACCGAGACCGCCACCGCGACCGGATAGAGAAAGTCACTGGTGACCTGCAAGGTCATCCCCAGCGCCGCGATAATGAAAGAGAACTCGCCGATCTGCGACAGCCCCATCCCGACCCGCAGCGACGTACGGCCATCATTGCCGGCAATAAACGCCCCCAGCCCGCAGGAGAGCATCTTGCCCAGCACCACCGCGACGGTGATCACGGCAATCGGCCAGGCGTAATCGAGGAGGATCGCCGGATCGATCATCAAGCCGATGGCAACGAAGAAGATCGCGCTGAACAGGTCGCGAACCGGCTCGATCAGGCGTTCGATTTTCAGCAACTGACGGGACTCGGCCATGATCGCGCCAATCAGGAACGCCCCCAGGACCATGCTGTATTCCAGCTTGACCACCAACAGGCAGAAACCGAAACACAGGCCGAGCACGGTGATCAGCAGCATCTCGTTGCTTTCGAAGCGGGCGACGTAAGCCAACAGCCGCGGCACCAGCAGGATGCCGACCACCAGGGCGACGATCATGAACAGCGACAGCTTGCCCACGGTGGAGAACACCTCGCCCGAGCTTACGGTGCCGCTGACCGCGATGCTCGACAGCAAGGCGATGATGCCGATGCCGAGGATGTCCTCGACGATCAGTACGCCGAAGATCAGCTGGGCGAAGCGCTGGTTCTTCATCTTCAGGTCGTTGAGCGCCTTGACGATGATGGTGGTCGAGGAAATCGCCAGGATCGCGCCGAGGAACAGCGAATCCATGGTGTTCCAGTCGAACCAGCGGCCGATTTCGTAGCCGATCCAGATCATCAGCACGATTTCCAGGAACGCCGCGATAAACGCCGTGGCCCCGACCTTGAACAGCTTGCCCAGGCTGAACTCCAGGCCCAGGCAGAACATCAGGAAAATCACCCCCAGCTCGGCCAGGGTCTTGATGGTGTCTTCGTCGTGGATCAGGCCGAACGGTGGCGTGTGCGGCCCGATGATAAAGCCGGCGACGATATAGCCGAGCACCACCGGTTGCTTGAAACGGTGGAAGAGGATGGTCACCACACCGGCCACCAGCATGATCACGGCCAGGTCCTGGATAAAGCTGATGGCATGCATGACGTGGCGCTCCTTGCTGTTGGGAAAGCGGCCATGGGACAGCCTTTTGAGCCGTCAGCAATCACCGTTCCTGGTGTGAGAACTTTCTATGGCATGGCTTTCTGAAGGTTAACACCGCGACTTCCGACAAAAAGCCGGTGCAATATGTAGAAACAGATCCCTTGAAGCGTGACGATGCCCCCATCAACGGCGTCCCGTTATCGAGTGTCTGTGAAAATGAAGGAAGCGCCCGTAGAGGTGCCTGAGCCAATCCCTGCCTACCCAACCGTGAGCGTGCTATGGAACCCGGAAATGCCCAGCTGTCGATGACTGTTTTGATGACCCCGGACATGGCCAACTTTTCTGGCAATGTCCACGGCGGCACCTTGCTCAAGTACCTGGATGAAGTGGCTTACGCCTGCGCCAGCCGTTATGCCGGGCGTTATGTGGTGACCCTGTCGGTGGACCAGGTGATTTTCCGCGAGCCGATCCATGTCGGCGAACTGGTGACCTTCCTGGCCTCGGTCAACTACACCGGCAACACCTCCATGGAGGTGGGCATCAAGGTGGTGACGGAGAATATCCGCGAGCGTTCGGTGCGCCACACCAATAGCTGCTTCTTCACCATGGTCGCGGTCGACGACCAGCGCAAGCCGGCCGCCGTGCCGCCGTTGCAGCCGCAAAGCAGCGAGGACAAGCGTCGCTACGTGCAGGCGCAACAGCGTCGGCAGATTCGCCAGGAGCTGGAAAAGCGCTACCAGGAAATCAAGGCCGACGGTGAAGGCGACTGAAACCCTGAAGACAGGGCCTACAGGCTGATCGACTCCGCCTCGAACCGCACCCGCGGATGCACGATGCGGTCCTGGGCCCGCACCAGCTCCAGCTCGTAGCTGGCGCAGGCCTGGGTTTCCAGCAACACCTCATGCACCGCCGAAGCGGCGAACTCGAACGCCGCCACCAGGCTGTCGCCCAGCAGCACCCGCGCCAGGAACAGCCCCGAGGTCAGGTCGCCGACGCCCACCGGCTGCTTCGGGAAGGCCAGCAAGGGCCGTCGCAGGTGCCAGCTGCCCTCGGCAGTGACCAGGAGCATCTCGAAACTGTCGGCCAGCTTGCCCGGATAGGCCAGGTGCTTGACCAGCACCGCCTTCGGTCCCCGCGCCAGCAGGCTGCGGGCCATGGCCAGGCAATCGAACAGGGAGCTCGGCGTACGCCCGCAGAAGCTATCGAGCTCAAGCTGATTGGGGCAGAGGAAATCGGCCATGGCCGCCGCTTCTTCCAGCAGGAAATCACTGACCTCGGTCGGCACGCTGCAGCCTTTCTCCGGATGGCCCATCACCGGGTCGCAGAGATACAGGGCATTGGGGTTGATCGCCTTGATCCGCGCCACACCGGCGAGGATCGCCCGGCCCTGGGCCGCACTGCCAAGGTAGCCGGACAACACGGCATCGCAGTTACCCAGTTCACCGATGGCGGCGATCCCCTCGACCAGCTCGGAAATCCGCTGCGGCGCCAGCACTTCGCCCGCCCACTGCCCGTATTGGGTGTGGTTGGAGAACTGCACGGTGTTCAGCGGCCAGACATTGACCCCGACGCGCTGCATGGGGAAAACCGCCGCACTGTTGCCGGCATGGCCGAAAACCACGTGGGATTGAATGGCGAGCAAATGGGGAGTGCGTTTCATTCCGTATTCCAGAAAGGCCAATGGATTCAAGCCGCTGAGTATGCGACTAAACGGAGCCTGTACGACAGGCCGGGGAGCCAGTTAAGCTGAGCTGACTTTGTTGGAGTGGCGTTCATGCTGACCCTCGGAAATATGTTCGTGCTGATGTTGCTGGCGACCGGCGCTGCCTGGCTCTGGCACAACCATGGCCTGCGCGAGCGGGCGCTGGAGCGGGTCAAGCAGCACTGCGCCAAGCTCGACATCGAGCTGCTCGATGGCGCCGTCGCCCTCAAGCGCATCGGTTTTGTCCGTGACGCCCATGGTCGGCGGCGTCTGGCGCGGATCTATAATTTCGAGTTCACCGTCACCGGTGAGCAGCGTCACGCCGGGACCATCACCCAATTCGGCGCCCACAGCGCCCATATCGAGCTGGCGCCCTACCCGTTCGAAGCCAAACCGGAAGTACGCAGCGCCGAAGTGATCGAATTGAGCCAATGGCGCCAGGATCACGCCAAGGACCATAACAATTTGCGTCGTTGAACGGCCCGGCGGTGGTTTGCCAGTGAGTGCGATGCAAGATGCAATGCCGCTCGCCCTACAAACGACAATGCACCATTCCCGCCTTTAACGACTCGATCTCCTGCTTTTCAGCGAAAATCAGCTCAATACGCGAATCCCGCCGCCACTCGCTGGGCTGCCACTGCACTGCCGAGTTATCCACAGCGTTGGCGGAAACCCAGCCGTCCGGGCTGTGGATAACCAGTTTGGCCCGCAACCAATCCAGCCCGGACAACCAGCGCTGGAGCTTTTCCGTATCGAAGCGCTGGCTCGGGTGCCAGCGCCAGCCGATGCTCCAGTTGCCGTCCTGGGCATGATCCAGGCAGATCGGTTGGGCCGGGTCGGTCCAGATCGCCGCCAGTGGGGCATTGACCGGTGCGCCTGCGGAGGGCGCGATATCAGCGTAGGTATGAGCCTGCTCGCGATGACCGTTATCCAGGGCGAGCAACTCGGCCAACCCCAACACGCCCTGCTCCGTCCAGTGCACGGGTCCTTCAGGCAAGCGGGCCAGCACCCGCTGCCGTTCAACCTCGTCCAATCCTTCGGACTTGTTCAACACCCGTAACCCCGCCAACTCCAGCGCTTCCTGCTGGGAGTCCGGCAACGGCTTGCCCGCCGCCAGGGCCCGGGCGTCCAGCACCAGCACGCAAGGTTGCAACGCCAGGACGCCCAGCCAGGGCGCCTCGGTCAGTTGCCTGAGAATCTGCACCGGATGCCCCAACCCGGAGGGCTCGATCAACAACCGATCCGGTCGTGCCTTGCGCAACAGTCGGGTCAATCCAACCTGGAACGGCGCGCCGTTGACGCAGCAGACGCAGCCGCCTGCCACTTCCCCCAGTGCGATACCATCGTCGCCTTGGGTCAGCAGTGCGGCGTCCAGGCCGATCTGACCGAACTCGTTGATCAGCACCGCCCAGCGCTCGCCTTCCGGCTTTTGTGCCAGCAGTTGCCGAATCAGGCTGGTCTTGCCCGCGCCCAACGGACCGGCGATGACATGGGTGGGAATGTTCTGCAACATAGAGGGCCGATGGTCTGAAAGAGATGAAAGAATGATGCGCCTGATCTGCCTGGCGTTGCTGTTCGGCTCGGGCCAGGTGCTGGCCCAGGCCTGCGTGGTGCATAGCCATGGGCAGCGGCTGGACGTCAAAGTCTGCCAGGAAAACGTCAATATCCCGGCCAAGCTGTTCAGCGACGGCTTCTGCCAACCGAACCTGCCAGGGCAGAAGGTCGAGGTCGAGTACGTCGAACAGTGCCCGGGCGGTTCCTTCGGCGTGTGCGGCAACGCGCAAGTGGCCAATATGCCTTATCGGCAGAATATCCACTATTACGGCGTGGCAAGCGATGCCGCCTACCTCAAGCCGTTCTGTGAAGGCCAGAGCGGCGGACAGTGGAAAACCCCGTAATCAAGACCGCCACATATCCCCTGTAGGAGCCGGCTTGCTGGCGATAGCATCCTTGAATTCAACGCTGGATTCACTGGCCCCATCGCCAGCAAGCCGGCTCCTACAGTACGGTGTGAACCCGCACGATCAGGCCAACCAATCCAGCGTCAGGATCAACCGCCGCTCGCCCTCCGGTACAGGCGGCGAACGGTGCACCAGGCCAAAACCTTCATTCCCATGCCAGCGCTCGCCCTTGAGCAACGCCACCGCGCCGCTATCCACCTGCTGGATCAGCGCCGGCTCACCAGGCTCCGCCACCGCATTGCCCAGCAGCCGACGATCGATCGCCCCTTCCGCCAGCCACTGGCTGCCCACCCCCGCATAGGTGGTGATCAAGCGCACCGGCACATGATCGACATGAAAACGCGGGCACATGGCCTTGTCCAGCATCCGCAAACGCAGACCGATCCGCCGCGCGCCGAGCAGACAGGCATAAGCGCTGACCAGCCAGGACACATCGCTCAAGAACCCTTCATAACCCTCCAGATCGCTAAACCCCGAAGCCAGGCCCTGCAGATTCGGCCGCGCCTCGTCATCCGGCATTTCCAGGCTGAGGGATTCGGCCAACGGCTCGTTCAACGACAACAACAGGGTCGCGAAATCGGCAATATGCCCTGGCAACCGACGCTGCCAGACCGCCAGGTTGACCCCCTCGTCGAGAATCTCGCCCAGCACCGTCGGCGCTTCGCCCTGCACCTGCCGAATCGTCGGCAAGGCCTTCCAACGTGGCGCCAGCATCAGGCGGCCTCCTCTTCATGCCAGGCGCCGAACGGATCGGGCAGCACGCTCCAACCCTCGACCCCAAGGGCCATTTCCTCATCGTTCAACAGGCAGTCATCCAACCGCGCGGTCAGCTGCGCGAAGTCGATGTTCTGCCCGATAAACACCAGTTCCTGGCGGCAATCGCCGGTTTCCGGCGTCCAGTGCTGCATGATCGCCGTGACGCTTTCCTGATCCTGCGGCCACTGCGGTTTCGGCACGAAGCGCCACCAGCGCCCGGCAAAACCATGGCGCATCAGGCCACCGGCCTGGGACCAGCTGCCGGCCTCCTGGTACTTGCTGGCCAGCCAGAAAAAGCCCTTGGAGCGCAGCAGCTTGCCGTTCACCCAGGGCCGGTTGATAAAGTCGAAAAAGCGCTCGGGATGAAACGGCCGCCGTGCCCGGTACGCCGTGGAAGCAATGCCGTACTCCTCGGTTTCCGGCACATGCTCGCCGCGCAGTTCCTGCAACCAGCCCGGCGCCTGGGCCGCGCGCTCGAAGTCGAAACGGCCGGTGTTGAGGATCTTCGCCAGGGGGATCTCGCCCATCACCATGGGAATGATTTCCGCCTGGGCGTTCAGGCGCTGCAGAATCGCCATCAACTCCAGACGTTCGCTGCTGCTGATCAAGTCGATCTTGCTGATCAGGATCACGTCGGCAAACTCGATCTGCTCGATCAGCAGGTCGGTGATCGAGCGCTCGTCCTCTTCGCCCAGGGTCTCACCGCGGGAGGCGAGGCTTTCGGCAGCCTGGTAATCGAGCAGGAAATTCATGCCGTCGACCACCGTGACCATGGTGTCGAGCCGGGCGACATCCGCCAGGCTCTGGCCGCTTTCATCACGAAAGGTAAAGGTCTCGGCCACCGGCAGCGGCTCGGAGATGCCGGTGGATTCGATCAGCAGGTAATCGAAACGACCGTCGCGGGCCAGCTTGCCGACTTCCTCCAGCAGGTCTTCGCGCAAGGTGCAGCAGATGCAGCCGTTGCTCATCTCGACGAGCTTTTCCTCGGCGCGATTGAGGCTGACATCGCGCTGCACTTCGCTGCCGTCGATATTGATTTCGCTCATGTCGTTGACGATCACGGCCACCCGCAGGTTTTCGCGATTGCGCAGCACGTAGTTGAGCAGGGTACTTTTACCGGCACCGAGAAAGCCGGACAGCACGGTCACGGGTAGACGTTGGGTCATGGGGTTTTCCTCATCAGGTCGGCCGGGTCAAAGCGCCCGTTTATGGCGTTCGCGCAGCTCTTCACGTTCTTTGGCTTCAATGCACAGGGTCGCGGTGGGCCGCAGCAGCAGGCGCTTGAGGCCGATCGGTTCGCCGGTTTCGCGGCACCAGCCGTATTCGCCGCGGGCCAGGCGTTCAAGGGATTCATCGATCTTGTCCAGGAGCTTCTTCTCGCGCTCCAGCACCCGCAGTTGCCATTGCCGGGTTTCCTCGGCACTGCCGATATCCGCCGGGTCGCTGCTGGTCTCTTGCTCGCGCAACTGGTCGAACTCACCGCTGATGCGTTCCTGCAGCTCAAGGCGCTGGCCGCGCAGCAGCTCGCGGAAAAAACCCTGCTGGGCATCGTTCATGTAGTCCGCCTCGGGCTGGGCGAGCAGTTCGTGTTCGGTCATGGCAGGTCGGGTCCGGGATTTATTTAATGTTATATTATAACAATGCAAATAATCCAATCCCCCGCTTGATCGCCGCGACGAAGAGCGCAATGCTGGTATCGATCCCGTTGCCGAGAATGCCGATGCGTCCTGCCCTGAACTATCTGTTGCCGGTCCTGTTGTTGGTGGCGGCGAACGCCGAGGCCCAAGTGCCGGCCCCTACCCAGACGAACTGCACCCGCAGCGCCAACCTGCTGGCGTGCAAGGATGGGCTGGGCAACGCCTATGGCGTGGCGACCGAGGGCAAGACGATTTATTTGCAGGGCTTTGAAGTGATCGGCAAGCGCTACTGGGCGCAGACCAGCAGCCGCTATGGGCAGTTGACGTTCTTCACCGGGATAGCTTCGGACGGTGAAGCCTGGGTCGGTTACAGCCGGCGAGTGGGCTGGACCACCCAGAACCGTTTTTCCAGTTCAGGCGGGTTGAGCAAGAAGTTTGTCTGTGACCGGATGGTGGGGTGCTAGGCACCCCTGGGCCGCTCTACACCAACCCTTCCTGCACCTGCTGCTGTTGCCAGGCGATATAGCTGTCCGCCGGCGGGTTCTTCTCGAAGTAACGCTTCAAACCCTCGAACAACCCATCGGCAATCGCCTGCTGGTGCCGCGCCGTGACCAACCGCTGGCTGTCGCGGGCATTGGAGATAAAACCGGTCTCCACCAGGATCGACGGCACGTCCGGCGACTTCAGCACCGCGAACCCCGCCTGTTCCACACGCTTCTGGTGCAGGGTGGTGATGCCTTCCAGGCTGCCCAACACGCTGTGCCCCAGCTGCAGGCTGGAAGCGATGGTGGCGTTCATCGACATATCGAGAATCACCCCGGCCAGCATCGGGTCCTTGTCCTTGAGATTGAGCAGACTCTGCGCGCCCAACAGGTCGGCACCGTTTTCGCGCTGGGCCATAAACCGCGCCGTGGTCGACGTCGCCCCGCCTTCCGACAGGGCAAACACCGAAGCTCCCGAAGCCGTAATCCGCGGCGCGGCATCGGCATGCACCGAGATAAACATGTCGGCGTTGTTCTTGCGGGAGAACTCCACCCGCTTGCGCAGGGGCACGAAGAAGTCGTCGTTGCGCACCAGGCGCACATCGAAGCCCTTCTCACGCTTGAGACGCTTGGCCAACAGTCGGCCAATGGACAACACCACGTCTTTCTCGCGCTCGCCCTTGGAACCCACCGCCCCCGGATCCTTGCCGCCATGGCCAGGGTCGACCACCACCATGATGTCGCGCTTGCGATGGGTGTTGCTGCTCGCCTCTTCATGCCGCACAGGCGGAGGCGCGACGACCGCCGGTGCCGCCGCCAGGGCTGCCGCCGGCACCCCGGCGCTGCCATTGCTGGTCAGGTCGAGCACCAGGCGATGGCCCTGCGTACCCTCGGGCGGCAACAGGAAACTGTTGAGCTGAACCGGGTTGGCCAGGTCGAGGACGATCCGCGTATCGCCCTGGCCGAAATGCCCGGAGCGGATCGAACGGATCACCGTATTGCCCAGCGCCAGCTGTCGGAAATCGCCCGTCAGCTTGGCGCCGCTCAGGTCGATGATCAGCCGCTCGGGCGAGGTCAGGGAAAAAGTCTTGTATTGAATCGGACCACTGAGGTCCAACACCAGCCGCAGCTTGTTGCCGTCGCGCCACAGCCGCGCATTCTGGATCTGCGCCGCCGACACACCGAACGGCAAAACCACCGCACCGGCCAATAAAAAGTTGAGCAACTGACGTCTATGCATAACAGGTACCGCGGATAAGGGAGCGTCCGTACTCGTTGTCGCTGTGTAAAGCCCCAGCAAAAAAGGCATCGTCGACTGAATAGTTATAATATAACATGTCATTTTAACTCCGACGATGGACCTGCTCATGAATGCGTTGACGCTGCCGGATATCGCCGCGCAGTCATCCCGGCAAGCCTTGCCCCTCGAGTGGGTGGGCATGTGCGGCATTGCCCTGCCCGTCTCGATTGACGGCCACCGCCTCAGCGCCAAAGCCGATGCGGGTGTCAGCCTCGACGATGGCGAAGCGCGGGGCATTCATATGTCACGTCTGTACCTGGCCCTGGAACAACTGGAACAGGAAGACCTGACGCCCGCGCTGATACGAGAAGTATTGCAGCAATTTCTCGACAGCCACGACGGACTTTCCAGCAACGCCTATCTACGCATCCATAGCGATCTGCTGCTCAAACGCCCGGCGTTGGTCAGTCCGCTGGCCGGCTGGAAAACCTATCCAGTCAGTGTCTTGGCCGAACTGAAAAACGGAGTGTTCCACGTGGAACTAAAAATTGACGTGGCCTACTCCTCAACCTGCCCGTGCTCGGCCGCCCTCGCCCGGCAGTTGATCCAACAGCAATTCATCAACGACTTCGCCGACAAGCCCCTGGAGCACAGTGACGTCCTCAGCTGGCTCGGCGGACCGCAAGGCGTCGTCGCCACACCTCACAGTCAGCGCAGCATTGCACAATTGCATATTCATTTAGATGAAAAAACGTATCGGTTTCCCTTCGAGGCCCTGATCGACGACGCCGAGGCCGCCCTCGGCACTGCCGTGCAGACCGCGGTGAAACGCGCGGACGAACAAGCCTTCGCCCTCGCCAATGGCCAGAACCTGATGTTCTGCGAAGACGCGGCGCGCCGCCTCAACCTGGCGCTCAAGCGCTCGGACGCGGTCAACGGCTTCCACTTGCGGGTGGTTCACGCCGAAAGCCTGCATGCCCATGACGCCGTGGCTGAGAGCCGCTGGAATTGGAGGCAGGCATGATCCGTTGCCAAGGCCTGCGCTGGGGCGCCCCGGGCCAGCCCCTCACTCCTGCCGTGGATTTCGAACTCGCCGCCGGCAGCCTGACCGCTGTGATCGGTGCCAACGGCACCGGAAAAAGCAGTCTGTTGAAAGTCATCGCCGGGCTGCAAAAACCGCTGTCCGGCAAAGTGCATCTGGATGTTCCACGGCGCGGCAGCCTGTCGTTCCTGCCGCAGCAACAGCATCTGGACCGGCAATTCCCCATCAGCCTGCAAGAGCTGGTGGCCGCCGGGTTCTGGGGCATCAAGCAAACCCCGCAACAGCGCAGCGAACGCCTGCAAGCCGTGCTCGAAGACTGGCACCTCGGCGGCCTGGAACATCGCCCGCTGATGGCCTTGTCCGGCGGTGAATTGCAGCGCGCCCTGCTAGCCCGCATGAGCCTGGCCTCGGCGCCGGTCCTGTTGCTCGACGAACCCCACGCCGCCCTCGACGAAGATGGCCAGGCGCTGCTGTGGAAACATATCCACGCCTGGCACGCCGAAGGTCGCACCCTGGTGGTGGTCTGCCATGACCTCGCCGCCGTGCGCCAGCACATCCCCAACGCCTTGCAGATCAAGAGCAGCGGTTGCGTCCTGGCGCCCAGCACCGAGCTGATCCGCCAACAACCCATTACGCAGGTAGCCTGATGTTGATGTTCGCCAGCCACCTGTTGCAACCGTTCCAGGATTTCGTGTTCATGCGCCGAGCGTTGATCGGTGGGCTGGTCCTGGCCTGCAGTACCGCGCCACTTGGGGTGTTCCTGATTTTGCGGCGCATGAGCCTGATCGGTGACGCGGTCGCCCACGGCATTCTGCCGGGCGCCGCCATCGGCTTCTGGATCGCCGGCCTGAGCCTGCCGGCCCTGACCCTCGGCGGCCTTGGCGCCGGCATGGGCATGGCCGGGCTCTCGGCCTGGATCACCCGCCGCACTGGCCTGCGCGAAGACGCCAGCCTGGCGGCGATCTACCCGATCTCCCTGGCCAGCGGCGTGCTGATCCTCGGCATCGCTGGCAAACGCCTGGACCTGCTGCACCTGCTGTTCGGCTCGGCCCTGGCAGTCGACGGTCCGACCCTGACCGGCATGCTCTGGGTCTGCAGCATCAGCCTGATAGTGATGGCGCTGATCTATCGCCCGCTGCTGCTGGACACCCTCGACCCGCTGTTCCTGCAAACCGTCAGCCGACTCGGCCCCCTCGCCCACGGGGTGTTCCTGACCCTGGTGGTGCTGAACCTGGTGATCGGTTTCCAGGCCATCGGCGCGCTGATGGTGGTCGGCCTGATGATGTTGCCGGCGATCGCCTCGCGCTTCTGGAGCCGCAACCTGCCGGTGCTGATGCTGATTGCGGCAGTGATCGGCTGTGTCTCGGTCACCCTCGGTTTGCTGCTGTCGTTCTACTACTCGCTGCCCAGCGGCCCGGCCATTGTGCTGGTGGCAGGCGGCTTTTATCTGCTGTCCGTGGTCTTCGGTCCGGTGCACGGTTTGCTGCGCCGCCCGCCCTTGCTTACATCCCAATGAGGTGTCACCCGATGCGCGCTCTACTCGTCCTGTTCAGCTCCGTGCTGGCCCTGTCGCTGAACCTGTCCACCGCCCAGGCCGCAGACAAACTCCCGGTGGTCGCCAGCTTCAGTATCCTGCGAGATATCACCCAGCAGATCGGCGGCGACCATATCGCGGTCATCGGCATGGTCGGCCCGGACGCCGATGCCCACACCTACGAACCGACGCCGGATGACGCCAAGGCCCTGCTCAACGCCAAGCTGATCGTCAAGAACGGCCTGGGCTTCGAGCCGTGGCTCGACCGCCTGGTGACCAGCACCGAGACCAAGGCACCGGTGGTCACCGCCAGCAAGGGCGTGATCTCCCACACCATGGTCGACGACGGCGAAACCATTCCCGACCCGCACGCCTGGCACAACCTGGCCAACGCCGAAATCTATGTGAACAACATCACCAAGGCACTGATCAAGGTCGACCCGGCGAACAAGGACGACTACACCCGCAACAGCCAGGCCTACCTGAAAGTGATCCACAGCCTGTTGGCCGAAGCCAAGGTCAAGCTCGGCAACCTGCCGGCCGGCAACCGTCGCATCGTCACCTCCCATGACGCCTTCGGTTACCTGGGCCAGGCCTACGGCATCCAGTTCATGGCGCCACAGGGCCTGTCCACCGAACGTGAGCCGTCCGCCGCCGAAGTTGCTGCGCTGATCACCCAGATCCGCAAGGACAAGGTCAAGGCCGTGTTCATGGAAAACATCAAGGACGCCCGCCTGCTGCAGCAGATTGCCGACGAAAGCGGCGCGCAGATCGGCGGCACCCTGTATTCCGACGCCCTCGCCGCCGAAGGTCCGGCCAGCACCTTTACCGGCCTGTTCGAATACAACATGAACACCCTGCGCGCGGCACTGAGCAAATGACCGCGCGGCCGCCCTTGTCGATGCTCGATCTGGAGAGCGCCGCCCTGGGTAGCCGCTGGCCTCTCGCGGCGGTGCTCGATGCACTGCCGTGGAACGAGGACGGACTGATCGCCGCGATCACCCAGCAACACGACAGCGGCGAAGTGCTGATGCTGGCCTGGATGAACCGCCAGGCCCTCGGCGAAACCCTCGAGAGCCGCCAGGTCTGCTACTGGTCGCGCTCACGCCAGCGCCTGTGGCGCAAGGGCGAAACCTCCGGGCACCGCCAGCACCTGATCGAGGCGCGCCTGGATTGCGATGGCGACGCGGTGCTGCTGCGGGTCGACCAGCAAGGCCCGGCCTGCCACACCGGGCGTCCCAATTGTTTCTACAACGCGATTCGTGACGGCGAGGTGCACGTCATCAGCGCCCCTCAGGAGAACGCTTCATGATCCGCAAGAATCCTTCCGGCCACCTGCCCGTGATCGCCGAGTCTGCTTACGTGGACAAGACGGCAATCATCTGCGGCAAGGTGGTGATCGGTGAAAACGTCTTTGTCGGCCCCTACGCGGTGATCCGCGCCGACGAAGTCAACGCCCAAGGCGAGATGGACCCCATCGTCATCGGCGCCAATTCGAATATCCAGGACGGCGTGGTGATCCACTCCAAATCCGGCGCGGCGGTGACCATCGGCGAGTTCACCTCCATCGCCCACCGCTCCATCGTCCATGGTCCCTGCACCGTCGGCGACCGGGTGTTTATCGGCTTCAACAGCGTGCTGTTCAACTGCGTGGTGGGTGACGGCAGCGTGGTCCGGCACAACTCGGTGGTGGACGGTCGCGACCTGCCGCCGGACTTCTACGTGCCCTCCACCACCCGCATCGGCCCGGGCACCGACCTGTCGCAATTCCCGCCGGTAAGCGTCAGCGCCTCGGAGTTTTCCGAAGACGTGGCACGGACCAACGTTGATCTGGTGCGCGGCTACAAGGCCCTGCAAAACGAGTTCTGAACATGAGCAGCCTGCTGATCCGCAACGCCCGCGTGGTGAACGAGGGGCGTGAATTCGACGCCGATATCCGGGTCATCAATGGCCGGATCGAGACCCTCGCCACCCAGATCCACAACGCCAGCGCCGACCTGGAAATCGACGCCGCGGGCCAATGGCTGCTCCCAGGGATGATCGACGACCAGGTGCATTTCCGCGATCCCGGCGCGCCGGCCAAGGGCAGTCTCTACTCCGAGTCGCGGGCAGCGGTGGTCGGCGGTATCACCAGCTATATGGACATGCCCAACACCCAGCCGGCGACCCTGACCCTCGAAGCCCTGGCCGACAAGCAACGCAAGGCCGCACAGCACTCGGTGGCCAACTACGGCTTTCACTTCGGGGTCAGCAACGACAACCTCGATACCATCGCCGCCCTCGATCCGACCGGCGTGGCCGGGGTCAAGGTGTTCATGGGCGCGTCCACCGGCAATATGCTGGTGGACGATCCGCGAGTGCTGGAGAGACTGTTCGCCGAAGTGCCGACGATCCTCCTCGCCCACTGCGAACACACGCCGACCATCAAGGCCCGCGAGGAAAACCTGCGGGAGCTGTTCGGCGGTGCCATTCCCGCCGACGCGCACCCGTTGATCCGCAATGCCGAGGCCTGCTATCGCTCATCGTCAATGGCGGTGGACCTGGCCCGACGCCATGGCACGCGCCTGCACGTCCTGCACCTGACCACCGAGCGCGAACTTTCGCTGTTCGAGAACAAGCCGCTGAGTGAAAAACACATCAGCGCCGAGGTCTGCCTGCATCACTTGCTGTTCGACGACCGCGACTATCCGCGCCTGGGCAACCTGATCAAATGCAATCCGGCCATCAAGCACCAGTCGGATCGCGATGCCCTGCGCGAAGCCTTGCTGAGCAACCGCCTGGATGTGATCGGCAGCGATCACGCGCCGCACACCTGGGAAGAAAAACAACGGCCCTACAGCGAGGCACCGTCCGGCTTGCCGCTGGTCCAGCATGCGCTGCCGGCCCTGATGGAGCTGGTGGCCGCGCGTGTCCTGCCGTTGACCACCCTGGTGGAAAAGACCAGCCATCGGGTCGCCGACCTGTTCGCCATTCCCGACCGCGGCTACCTGCGCGAAGGCTACTGGGCCGACCTGGTGCTGATAAACCGTGAACCGCTGTCGCGGCCGGTGAGCGCCGAGCCGCTCCTCTCGCAATGTGGCTGGACGCCCTTCGTCGAGCGGCGCTTTCGCCATTGGGTCAGCACCACGGTGGTGTCCGGCCAGGTGGCCTGGCATGCCGGGAAAATCCACGACACCTGCCAGGGCCAGCCCCTGCGCTTTCTCCGTTAATCCGTTCCAGCGCCCGACCGACCAAGGACAGCACCGATGATCCGCATTACCCTCCCCGACGGCTCGCAACGCGAGTACGACCAACCGCTGACAGTGCTCGAAGTGGCCGCCAGCATCGGCAGCGGCCTGGCCAAGGCGGCTGTGGCCGGTCGGGTAGACGGCGTCCTGGTGGACTGCGGCACCTTGATCGAACAGGACGCGGCCGTGAGCATCGTCACCCCACGGGACACCGAGGGACTGGAGATTCTGCGGCACTCCTGCGCGCACTTGCTGGCCATGGCGGTGAAACAGTTGTACCCCTCGGCCCAGGTCACCATCGGGCCGGTGATCGAAGACGGCTTCTTCTACGATTTCGCCTATGAGCGCGCCTTCACGCCCAAGGACCTGGAACTGATCGAAGCGCGCATGCAGACCCTGGCCGCGACCAATCATTCGGTGCGGCGCCGTGAGTTACCGCGCGATGAAGCCATCGCCAGCTTCGAAGAGCGCGGCGAACACTACAAGGCCGAGTTGATTCGCGCGATCCCGGAAGGTGAAGTGCTGTCGCTGTATCGCCAGGACGATTTCGAAGACCTGTGTCGCGGTCCCCATGTGCCGTCGACCGGGCTGTTGCAAGCCTTCAAGCTGACCAAGGTGGCGGGCGCCTATTGGCGCGGCGATGCCAACAACGCGCCGCTGCAACGGATCTACGGCACCTGCTGGGCCAACGCCAAGGATCTCAAGGCCTATCTCACCCGCCTCGAAGAAGCCGGCAAGCGCGATCACCGCAAGCTCGGCGCGCAACTGGACCTGTTCCATTTCGACGACTGCGCGCCGGGCTCGGTGTTCTGGCACGCCAAGGGCTGGACCCTGTTCCAGCAACTGATCGGCTATATGCGCAAGCGCCAGGAACAGGCCGGCTATATCGAGGTGAATACCCCGGATGTAATGGATCGCGGGCTGTGGGAAACCTCCGGGCATTGGCAGAACTACCGTGACCATATGTTCACCACCACCACCGAGGATGAGCGGGTGTTCGCCCTCAAGCCGATGAACTGCCCCGGCGCGGTGTCGATCTTCGGCCATGGGCTCAAGAGCTATCGCGACCTGCCGCTGCGCATCGCCGAGTTCGGCAAGGTCCATCGCTACGAACCGTCCGGGGCCTTGCACGGCCTGTTGCGGGTACGCCATTTCACCCAGGACGATGCACATATCTTCTGCACCCCGGCGCAGATGCAGGCCGAATGCGAGACGGCGATTGCCCTGGTGTTCGATATCTACAGCGAGTTCGGCTTCGACGATATCGTGGTGAAGCTCTCCACGCGGCCGGCCAACCGGATCGGCAGCGACGATACCTGGGACCAGTTGGAAGGCGCGCTGATCGGTGCCCTCGGGCAGATGGGCATCGAATACCGGATCAATCCCGGCGAAGGAGCGTTCTATGGGCCGAAGCTGGAGTTCGTGCTGCGTGATGCCATCGGTCGCGACTGGCAGTGCGGCACCTTGCAGGTCGATCTCAACCTGCCGGAACGCTTCGACATTGGCTATATCAGCGAAAGTGGCGAGCGCCAACGGCCGGTGATGCTGCACCGGGCGCTGTTCGGTTCACTGGAGCGATTTATCGGCATTCTGATCGAGCATTACAGCGGCGCGCTGCCGGTCTGGCTGGCGCCGTTGCAGGCGGTGGTGCTGAACATCAGCGAGGGCCAGGCCGAATATGCCCGGGATGTCGCCGAGGGCTTGAAGATCCGCGGCCTGAGGGCCAGCGCGGATCTGCGCAACGAGAAGGTCGGCTACAAGATCCGCGAGCACAGCCTGCAGAAAGTGCCGTACCTGCTGGTGGTGGGCGAGAAGGAAAAGGCCGCCGGGCAGGTCAGCCTGCGCAGTCGGCAGGGTGAAGACCTGGGGGTCATGAGCCTGGAGGCGGCGTTTCAGCGGCTGACCTCATGACCCCGGGACGTTGATCAGGTACGCGGTTTCACCGGCCCGCAATCCTGCCCCATCCACACCGCCCGGGTTTCCATGCTGCCGTTCTGCTGGATGCCGGTGGCATTGAAAGTCCCGCTGACCTTGGTGCTGAACTCGCGGTCACTGACAAAATGCGCCACGCCGCTGCCCTGGGCCTTCGGACAGCTGAAACGGAATTTCCAATCCGGGCCGTTGCGCTCGGTGACCTGCTGCTGGCAACCCGATTGCGGATCGGTCAGCGGAATCGACTCGGATGCCACCTGTTGCGGCGTCAGGCACACTCGCACGCCCTCGCCGCCCAGGTTGACCCCCTGCTTCTCCAGCGCCGCGCGCTGCTCCGGGGTGGTGTTCTGTTTCAGCATACCCATCAGCATGCCGACATCCAGCTGTTGGTTCTCGACCTGCACATTGCTGGAGGTCAGCTCCCACAAGCCCGGTTGCAGCACCTGCGCCTGGGCAACGGGAATCATTGAGCCAAGGACAAGGGCCAGGCCCGGCAGACGAAGGTTCATCAAGTAGCTCCTAGAGAATGGGGTCCATCTTGGACGTCAAAATCATGCGAGGGTTGCGTCAAGAATTAAATAGCGACAATAACCCCGGAACATGGTCTGTTAGAGATTGAAGACGCCTGAGCAGGAGCGCCCATGGATTTTTTTGGCCCACACCTTTTCGCCTACCTGATTGCCCTGATCCATTCCCTTGGCCTGATCGCCGCCATCCATGCCGTATTGACCGTGCGCACCGCCCAGGGCGCGATTGCCTGGGCCCTGTCGCTGATGTTCATCCCGTACCTGACGCTGATTCCCTACCTGGTCTTCGGCCGCAGCAGCTTCGACGCCTACATCAAGGCCCGGCGCCAGGCCAACGTGGAAATGCGCAAGGCCATCGCCGATCTGAACTGGCGCCCCTGGGTCGAAGAGGCCCTGGCCGCGCGCAGTTCCCAGGCCTATGCCTCGCTGCGGGCGATGCCGAAACTGGGGCGCATGCCATGCCTGGCGAACAACCAGGTGCAACTGCTGATCAATGGCGACGCAACCTTCGAGGCGATTTTCCAGGCCATCGACCAGGCCCACGAAGCAGTGCTGGTGCAATTTTTCATTATCCATGACGACCAGCTAGGCCGACGGTTGCAGAAAAAGCTCCTGGAAAAGGCCGCCGAAGGGGTGGCGGTCTACGTGCTCTACGACCGTATCGGCAGCCATGCCCTGCCCCACACCTACGTCGAGGCCCTGCGCGAGGGCGGTGTGCAGATCCGCGCGTTCGCCACCCGCAGCGGTTGGTTGAACCGTTTCCAGGTGAATTTCCGCAATCATCGCAAGGTGGTGGTGGTCGACGGGCTGGTCGGTTTTGTTGGCGGGCATAACGTCGGCGACGAGTACCTGGGGGCCAAACCACCGCTGTCGCCCTGGCGCGACACCCATGTGCAGGTGAGCGGACCGGTGGTTGCCTGCTTGCAGGAGTCATTCGCCGAAGACTGGTTCTGGGCCTCGCGCAAACTCCCGCCGCTGATCCTGCCGGAGTCCTACCCGGACGGCGGTGTGCTCTGCCAGTTGCTCGCCAGCGGCCCGGCCGACCCGGTGGAGACCTGTTCGCTGTTCTTCGTCGAAGCCATTCATGCGGCCCGGGAACGGGTCTGGATCACCAGCCCCTACTTCATCCCCGACGAAGCGGTGTTCGCCGCCTTGCGCCTGGCGGTGCTGCGCGGCGTGGATGTGCGCCTGCTGCTGCCGTCACGCCCGGACCACCGCATCGTCTACGCCGCCTCCAGCCTCTACGCTTTCGAAGCCGTGCGCGCCGGCGTGCGGGTGTTCCGCTACCGCCCCGGTTTCCTGCATCAGAAGGTGGTGCTGGTGGACAACGAAATCAGCGCCATCGGCAGTGCGAACCTGGACAACCGCTCGTTCCGGCTGAATTTCGAAGTGATGTTACTGACCGTGGACGAGGCCTTCGCCCGGAAAGTGGAACAGATGCTCGAGCAGGACTTTGCCCTGGCCCATGAAGTGGCCAAGGACGAAAGCCGCAAAACCCATCGCCTGCAACAGCTCGGCATGCGGGTCGCACGCTTGATCTCGCCGATCCTCTAGAGAGGAACCTCGGCGCAGGCGCCGCCCAAGGCCGCGCCTGCGCGGGGGTCAGCGATAAAGATCGTCGCGGGTCCAGGGCAGGTTGTGGCTGCCGTCGGAGAAGGCTTTTACCGCCAGGATCTGGTGCAGGTTGATCCAGCCCTTTTCAAAGGCGTAGGCGCAACCGGCCAGGTACAGCCGCCAGATCCGCAGGGCTCGTTCCGGCACTTCACGGCCCGCTGCCTCCAGGTTGTTTTCCAGGCGCTGGCTCCACTGCTCCAGGGTCCGCGCGTAGTGCAGGCGCAGGCTCTCCACGTCGACCACTTCCAGACCGGCCTCGCTGATTTCAGCAGAGATCATCGACAGATGTGGCAACTCACCGTTGGGGAACACATAACGATCGATAAAGTCGCCGGCACCTCGTCCCACCGGACGTCCGTCGGTGTGCTTGGCGGTAATGCCATGGTTCATCACCAGGCCGCCTTCGCGCACGGCACCGAACAGGACCTCGCAGTACTGCTTGAGGTTGGCGTGGCCGACATGCTCGAACATACCGACGCTGACCACCTTGTCGAAGCGACCGTCCTGGGGCAGGTCACGGTAATCGAGCAGTTGCAGGTCGACCTTGTCCTGCAGACCTTCGGCGGCCACCCGCTCCCTCGCCAATGCCAGCTGTTCCTTGCTCAGGGTGATCCCGAACACCTTGACCCCGAACTCCCGCGCCGCATAACGCGCCAGCCCGCCCCAACCGCAGCCGACATCCAGCAGGTACTCGCCCGGTTGCAGGCGCAGCTTGCGGCACAGGTGGCGGAACTTGGCTTGCTGGGCTTCTTCGAGGGTCGCGTCGGCGCTTTCGAAGTAGGCGCAGGAATAGACCATCTCGCGGTCCAGCCAGAGCTGGTAGAAGGCGTTGGAGAGGTCGTAGTGGTAGGAGATGGAAGCGGCGTCGGTGGCCTTGTCGTGGGCCAGGCGCGGCGGCGGGTTGTCCCCTTCATCCTCCAGCAGCGCCTGGCTCAACTCGTCGCAGACCCGCACGACTTCGCTGATCGGTCCTTCGAGTTCCAGCTTGCCTTCAACGAAGGCGCTGCCCAGCAAATCCAGCGTGGGATGGGTGAATTGCGCGACCAGTTGTGGGTCCTTCACAACGATGGTGACACTGGGCGTCGGCCCGAGATTGATTTCGTGGCCGTCCCAGAGTCTCAGGCGAAGCGGTAGCTGAAGATTCTGTAAGGCCGGTGGAAGTTGCGCGAGCATGAGTTATCCCCCTTGTTTCAGACGTCTGAATTAAGGGTAGCGCATTCACGGGATCTGTCAGCCTATCGAGATAATAGACTCGAACTATGGGTTTTGCCCGACACCGTTTCACGGGAAGAATGGCAGCGTCAAAGCCTGTGGCGTTGAGCAACCAGGCCGTCGCTCACCCATTGCTTGAGCCAGCTGACCGCCTGCAAAGGCGCCCCCTCTCCCAGGCTGGCCGCCAGCTCGGCGCACAATTCGGCGAAACTCCAACCGGCATTCACCATGCCGTCCAAGGCCTGAACTTCCGCCGGTTCCAGGCTGCGATAGTGGCAGACCAGGTCGGCACGCCAGACCAGGCAGACCTGGGGTTGTTCCAGTTCGAGGCTGTCGGGAAACTCCGTTTCGGCCTTCACCGCCCGCCACATCGCCAGGCTGTTGAACCGACCACTGAGCCATTGCACGCTGGGCAGCAACTCCAGTTGCAACGACGGCCAGGCCTCGGCCGGCAGGCCGGCCATGGCCGCGAGGGTCAGGGGCTCGCCCGGCACGGCATCGAAGGCCAGGGTAAAGGCCCACTCCAGGCGAATCAGTTCCGCCAGGGGCGCGCTCTGCTCCGGCACCAGATGACGCAGGGCAAACGCCTCGAAGCCGGCACCGAGCCAGCGCAGGCTGTAATGGGACGATGGGCATTCGCGCAGATAGGCTGCGGTCAGCGCATCGAACTCCTCGTCACCCAGCCAGTTCCACACCGTGGGAAAGTCGCTGCGCAGGGTTTCCTGCAAACGGGCGCGGTAAGCGTTGTGGTAAATCGCCAGGCCGGTTTCGACATCCAGGCTCGGCCCGCCGATCAGGCTGGCGCCCAAGGCGTCACTGGCCACGGCGTTTTCCCCGAGCAGGTAACGTTCAAAAGCCAGCTGCCAGTCATTCAGGCGCATAACGACCTCCGGGCCAGGGCGGTAGCGCCCAACTCACGGGCCTTGTCCAGCTCGTCCACCAGTTCACCCAGTGGCGGGAAATGATCGTCGCGCTCCAGCAGGGTCGCCACCGGTCCCAGGTGTTCGAGGGTCCGCTGATAGAGCTCCCAGACCGGATCGCAGACCGGATGATCATGGGTATCGATCACGTAGTCGCCATAGTCCTCATGCCCGGCCAGGTGCAATTGGCGGATCTTGCCTGCCGGCAGGCTGTGGATAAAAGTCCAGGGATCGAAACCGTGATTGCGCCCGCTGACATAGACATTGTTCACGTCCAGCAACAGCTCGCAGTCGCTCAGGCGACTGAGGGCTTCAAGAAACTCCCACTCGGAAAATTCATCGGAAGCAGCTCGCACATAACTGGAGACATTCTCCAGCACCAGCGGCTGCTGCAGCACGTCCTGCACCTGACGGACCCGGGCCGCGACGTAGTACAGGCTTTCTTCGGTGTAGGGCAGCGGCAGCAGATCATGCAACTGATGGGCGTTGCCGCGGCTCCAGCACAGATGGTCGGAAATCCACGCGGGATTGACCCGCCCGGCCAACTGCTTGAGTTGTTTGAGGTAGTTCATATCCAGCTCATGGGGCCCGCCGATGGACAGCGACACGCCATGCATCACCAGCGGATAGCGCTCGGCGATAGCATCCAGGTAGTACAGCGCCTTGCCGCCCTGGACCAGGTAATTCTCGGAAACGATCTCGAACCAGTCCACCGCGGGCAACTGCTCGAGGATTTCCTGGTGATAGTGACTGCGCAAACCCAGGCCATAACCCAGGCAGGGACGGGAAACGGACATACTGGACTCCTCGCTGAAGTGTCCGCAGCGGCGTCAGGGGCCGACCGCTGCGGGAGCACTCGGGCGTCGTTTATTCGCCGATTTTGCCACCGGCTTTTTCACAGGCCGACTTGGTCATGGCCTTGAAGCCGTGGCCTTTGCAGGAGCCCTGACCTTTGCAAGCGTTCTCCCTGGTCTTGCAGTCGTTCTGGCCTTTGCAGGCGTTGACACCATAGCAGTGAACCTGGGCATCGGCAGCCGACGCCTGGGTGACGACACCTGCAAACATAGTGGCGGCGGCGAGAGCGAGTGCAGCACCAGCAGCGGCGGTTTTGATCGACATGATTTTTATCCTCGAAAATGCGTTGGGGGTATCGGTCCGAACGGAATGTTCAGTCTCGACATGGCAGTAGAGAGCGGTCGCCGCCAGCCGTTACAGCCCCTTGCAATTTTTTTTGAAAATAATCCTCGACGCCCTCATCGACCGCCCGCTCCCGCCTGGGATGACCTGCAGAAGTATTGCGTTACTACATCACAGAAATTCCCTAACAAGTAATAATTAAAGCATTACCCGAACAGTGTAACCCGTATATCAATTAACCCAACAACACGGAAAACACTGACATTAATTTATCTGCAATCCCACTGTTCGAAACAACCAGAAAAATTACCGCCGGTTAACCGGCTACTCGTGTAACAAAATTCAACATCTGCGTGACTTGATTGGTATCCTGGCAATGACTAACATCCTTCTGACTTTAAATACCTCTATCGGTTCATTAAAAAATTCGTAACTTCCCGTATTGAAAAGCGTTCACCAAGGGTTCCGCGCCACGCCTAACCCCTTGAATAGACGGCTCGATACCCAAAACACTTATTGACCCTCGTACGCTCACCAACGCCACGAGGCCAGATAACTTATAACTATATGCCTCACCCTTAAAACACTTGACACCCTTTGTGCGCGCTGCCGACTAATAACATGCCCAACACTCGGCGCGCACACTTGAGCGACGGAGCCGCCATGAGCCACACCTTGAGTGAATACCATTATTTTCAACGCCCGCTGGGGACGATTCCGAGCGCAGAGACTTCCAGTTGCCTGACCATCAATCAACCCGGTTCGCCCCTGGGCCTGAGCAACCTGCTGGACTTGATCAGCCATGAGATCAGCCGCGAAGACAATCAACAGATTCACCGGCTCACCTTCAAAAGCGGTCAGACACTCTGCATAAAGGCCGACTCGCAACTGACCACCGTCCGTGGCCGGAGGATCAATTTTCACGCCGAGTCGACGTACCCCTACACCACCTTTCTGGAAGATCCGGCTTGAACCGGCGGCAGCAAGCCCTCCAGGTAATGCCTTGACCAATGTTGCGTACAAGGACAATATTATGATCATAATATTTTATGACACCTGCCTTTGTCCTTCTTCCTCAACGCGGTGTCTCCCAGGAGAACAGTCATGAGCAGCTACGACGTCGTCATCATCGGAGGCGGACCCGGGGGCTACAACGCCGCCATTCGCGCCGGCCAGCTGGGTTTGAAGGTCGCCTGCGTGGAGGGCCGCGCGACCCTCGGCGGAACCTGCCTGAACGTCGGCTGCATGCCGTCCAAGGCCCTGCTCCACGCGTCCGAGCTCTATGAGGCGGCCGTGGGCAGCGAGTTCGCCAACCTCGGGATCGAGGTCACGCCCAGCCTCAACCTCGCGCAGATGATGAAACAGAAAGACCAGAGCGTGGCCGGGCTGACCCAGGGCATCGAATACCTGTTTCGCAAGAACAAGGTCGAGTGGATCAAGGGCTGGGGGCGGATCGCCGGCCCTGGCAAGGTGCTGGTCAGTGCCGCCGACGGCAGTGAAACCACCTTACAGGCCAAGGATATCGTGATCGCCACCGGCTCCGAGCCGATGCCGCTGCCGGGTGTCGAAATCGACAACCAACGCATCCTCGACTCCACCGGCGCGCTGTCGTTGCCGGAGGTGCCCAAACATCTGGTGGTGATCGGCGCCGGGGTTATCGGCCTGGAACTGGGCTCGGTGTGGCGGCGGCTCGGTAGCCAGGTCACGGTGGTGGAATACCTGGACCGGATCTCCCCCGGCGTCGACCTGGAAGCCGGCAAGACCTTGCAGCGCTCGTTGAGCAAACAAGGCATCAACTTCCTGCTCGGCTCCAAGGTCACCAGCGCCACCCGCTCCGCGACCGGCGTACAGTTGCGCGTGGAACCGGCGGCCGGTGGCGAAGCGCAGTTGATCGAGGCCGATTACGTGCTGGTGGCCATCGGCCGTCGCCCCTTCACCCAAGGGCTTGGGCTGGAAAACGTGGGGCTGTCCACCGACAAGCGCGGCATGCTGACCAACCAGGGCCACCGCACCGAAGCCGCGGGCGTCTGGGTGATTGGCGACGTCACCAGCGGCCCGATGCTCGCCCACAAGGCCGAAGACGAGGCCATGGCCTGCATCGAGCAGATCGTCGGCAAGGCCGGCGAGGTCAATTACGCGCTGATCCCCAGTGTGATCTACACCCGGCCGGAACTGGCCAGTGTCGGCAAGACCGAAGAACAGCTCAAGGCCGAGGGCCGCGCCTACAAGGTCGGGAAATTCCCCTTCAGCGCCAATAGCCGGGCCAAGATCAACCACGAGACCGAGGGTTTCGCCAAGGTCCTGGCCGACGAGCACACCGATGAGATCCTTGGCGTGCATCTGGTGGGCCCGAGTGTCAGCGAGATGATCGGCGAATACTGCGTGGCCATGGAGTTTTCCGCCTCGGCCGAAGATATCGCCCTCACCTGCCATCCGCACCCGACCCGCTCGGAAGCCCTGCGCCAGGCGGCGATGAACGTCGAAGGCCTGGCCACGCAGATCTGAGTCAGTCGGGCAGATGATCCAACGGCAGCGGTCCGGGCGCCTTCACCGCCTGGATCGCGAAGTTGCTGCGGATATCACGTACACCGGGCAGGCGCAGTAGTTGACCATTGAGGAAGCGTTCATAAGCCCGCAGGTCGGGCACCACCACTTGCAGCAGGAAGTCCGACTCGCCGGACACCAGGAACGCCGAGATCACCTGGGGCAAGGCCATGACCGCCAGGCGAAAGGCCTCGGCTTCGGCCTCGTGGTGCCGCTCGACCTTGACCCCGACGAACACCGTCAACCCCAGCCCGACTTCATCGCGGTCCAGGTTCACCTGATAGCCGCGAATCACCCCTGCCTCTTCAAGCATGCGCACCCGACGCAGGCACGGTGACGCCGAGAGGCCGATTTCGGCGGCCAATTCGACATTGCTCAGGCGCCCGTCCCGTTGCAAAGCCGCGAGGATTTTACGGTCGTAGGCATCGAGTTTTATTTTTGGCATATCCGACTACCCGCTTCGACTGTATTGGCAGAAAGCACCAAGTCTAAGCCTTTCACGGGTTGAATACGCAAGCACCTGCCCTGGCCTTCCGACATAGAATTTTCTCCGGTTATCCCTTCTTGGAGAAACAGCACGATGCTCCTCTACCTGTTCGCACTGGCGATGGTTTATCTGCTTCCCGGCCCCGACATGATCCTCCTGCTGCAAACCGGCGCCCGCCATGGCCGCAGCCAGGCCCTGACCACCGCCCTCGGCCTGGGCATCGCCCGCGCCTGCCATGTGGCGCTGGCGGCCCTGGGCCTCGCGGCGCTGTTCAAGGCAGCGCCGTGGACCTTCGATATCGTACGCCTGGCAGGTGCCGCCTATCTATTGTGGATCGGCCTGCGCATGCTGCGGCCCGGGTCGCTGGCGTTGCTGAACGCGGATCACCAGGGTACCCAACAAACCTTGAGCTGGCGCGGCACCCTGCAACAAGGACTGCTCACCAATCTGCTGAACCCCAAGGCGTTGCTGTTCTGTTCGGTGCTGCTGCCGCAATTTATCGACGCTCATGCCGGCCCGGTGGCCGCGCAGTTCCTCGGACTCGGCGTAACCCTGGTGGCGGTCGGGCTGCTATTCGATAGCTGTTACGCCCTGGCCGGTGCCTGGATCGGCCAATGGCTCGATAAGAGCCCACGGGCTCAACGCCTGCAGCAATGGCTGTTCGGCGGCCTGTTGATCGGTTTTGCCGTCCGATTGGCGTTTATCCAGCAAGCCTGAGGCCGTTGTGCAAAAGAAACGCCGTTAGCAGGTGAGCCGACGGCGTTTTTCTTATACATTTTGCCTCCTACTCCCACGGACAAGTGTTCCAACCATGACCAGCACGCTCGATCGTCTTATCGCCGGCACACCATTTCTCTACGCGGGTAACCGGGTTTCCCCGGTGCCGCCGGAATTGGCCGAGCGTTTTCAGCCGGGCGATCATCTGCTGGTGGACCAGGCCAGCGGCGAACTGCTGCTGATTCCCCATGCCGTGCAACAGATCGCGACCCAGGCCATCGACACTGCACAAACCGCGTTCACCGCACTGGCCCAAGTCTCGGACGAGGCCATCAGCCAGTTCTTCGACCTGTTTGCCCAACATCTGGAAGCACCGGCTTCCTGGGCATTGATCGAGGCCGCGAACCAGGCCGATATCGCCCAGGCCAAGGCCCGTGGGCGCTCCACCACCCGTCTGCTGGCAAGCGAGGCCATGCGTCGCGACATGATTGCCGGGCTACGGGCCTGGCGTGATGCGCCGCTGATTCGCGGTCGGGTCCGTGAGTCCGTGGAACATGAGGGTTGGAAGGTTGAGCAAGTCGTCGCGCCCCTGGGCGTGGTGGCATTTGTCTTTGAAGGTCGGCCGAATGTGTTTGCCGATGCTGCCGGCGTTCTGCGTACGGGTAATACCGCCGTGCTGCGGATCGGCAGCGACGCCCTCGGCACGGCCCAGGCGATTGTTCGCCATGCACTCAATCCGGCGCTGCACGAAGCCGGTTTGCCGGCGGGTGCGGTGTCCCTGGTGGAAAGCAGCGATCGGGCAGCAGGCTGGGCGATGTTCGCCGACCGCCGCCTGTCCCTGGCGGTGGCCCGGGGTTCGGGCCATGCCGTAAAGCAGCTTGGCGGAATCGCCCAGCAGGCCGGCACTGTGGTCAGTCTGCACGGCACCGGCGGCGCCTGGCTGGTGGCCCATCAGGACGCGGACGCCAAGCGCTTTGCCGAAGTGGTGCGCAACTCCCTGGATCGCAAGGTCTGCAACACGCTTAATGTCTGTGTGATTCATCGCCAGCGCGCAGCCGAGCTGGTGCCGTTGTTCCTTGAGGCGCTGAAGGCTGCCGGCGAAGCACGCGGCCAGCGCTGCAAGCTGCATATCGTCAGCGGTGATGAAAGCGTGCTGCCGGCCGAGTGGTTGCACGCGCGGGTGCAGGTCCAGCGTGCCGAAGGGTATGAGGAAGAAGCACAAACCGAGTCGTTGCCCGAAGACCAACTGGGCCGCGAATGGGAGTGGGAAGAGACGCCGGAAGTCAGCCTGAAAATCGTCGACGACCTGGATCAGGCGGTTGCCCTGTTCAATCGCTACAGCCCGCAGTTCACCGTATCGCTGATCAGCGCCGACCGTGGCGCCCACGATTACTTCTACAACAGCATCAACGCCCCCTTTGTCGGCGATGGCTTCACTCGCTGGGTCGATGGCCAGTACGCGCTGAACAAGCCGGAACTGGGGCTTTCGAACTGGGAGAACGGGCGCTTGTTTGCCCGTGGGGCGATCCTCTCCGGGGATGGAGTGTTTACCTTGCGCAGTCGGATGAGCCAGATCGATACCAGCCTGCGACGCTGAAAGCCGTTACAGATCCAACACCAGCGGTTCCGTGCTTTGCGCCGGAATCGCGCAACAAATCAGCACCTGCCCCTCGCCCGGCAACTGCGCGGGCGGCTGTGGATAATGTACCTGCCCGCTGATCAAGCGCGTGCTACAGGTTCCACAGGACCCGCCCCGGCAACTGAACTCCGGCTGCAAGCCACGGCTTTCCGCCAAGACCAGCAGGCTCTCACCTTCCGGTCGCCAACGCGCCTCCTTGCCCGAACGATAGAACACCACCGGCACCGACTGCGTAGCCGCCGGCGGCTGCTCGATTTGCGCTACCCCCGGATCCTGGCGACGGCGCAATGTCGACGGGCCAAAAGTCTCCGCATGAATACGCTCATCGCGGATATCCATATCCCGCAGTTGATCGTACAGCCCCTGGGTAAAACCACCCGGGCCGCACAGGACAAAATCCACCGAATCATAGTCGTCGACCATCAGCACGGCCTTCAACACCTCGACATCCAGTCGGCCTTGCAGATGGAAATCCTCACCCGGCACTGCCTCAGGCTCCGGTTGACTCAGCAGACGCACCACCTGAACCGTATCGCCCGCACGTTCCATCAGTTCATCCAGCTCGGCCCGAAACGGCAGCTCCGCCAACGACCGGGCACTGTGGAACAAAACCGTGGGCCGCATCCGCCGGGTACGCTTGCCCTGATACACCACCTCCCGCAACATCGATAACAGAGGTGTAATCCCCACCCCCGCCGCCAGTAATACCAGCGGACGCTGCTCATGGGTCGCCACAGTGAAATGGCCCTGCGGCGCGCGCGCCTCAAGCACATCACCGACCTTGAGCTGGTCATGCACATGGGACGACACCCGCCCGTCGCGTTTGACGCTGATTCGGCAGAACGCATCCGAAGGAGCGCCCGACAGACTGTAGGTACGAATCTGCGTCTGCCCGCCCAGATCGAAACGCAGCGGCAGATGCTGCCCGGCCTGAAACACCGGCAACCCCGCCCCGTCCGTCGGTTCCAGGTACAGCGAACGAATGTTGCTGCTTTCATCGACAATCCGGCTGATCCGCAAAGGCCGCCAAGCGTTGCCCAGCGCTTCGGCTTGCAAGCGCGCAGCCGCCTGATCCCAATTGCCGGTCATCAGGCTGTTGGGTGAAAAGCCTTCGAACTTCCAGCGCAAGGTCGAAGCCGCCGGACGCCGCACACAATGTTCCACGTGGAACGTCCACAAACGCTCGGCGCCTTGAAAGGCTTTCACCAGCGGTCCGTCGAGGATAACTTCGGTGCGCCCACTGAGCTGCAGCAGGTCACCCGTATTGAAATCGATAAACAACAGGCCCGCATGGGGATTGATCAGCAGATTGCCCAAGGTGTTGAAGTGCAGGTTACCGGCGAAGTCCGGGATGGTCAGGCAGTCGCCCTCGACCCGGACAAAGCCGCTTTGCCCGCCGCGATGGGAGACATCCACCGAGCGAGCGCCGTCGATATCCACATAACTGGCGACAAAGAACGTATCGGCGGCATGGATCATTGCCACGGCCTCGGCGTCCAGGCCTTGCGAGCGATGAACCACTTGCGTGGCCGGGTCCGGCGCGGGCACCCGTTCGAACTGACGCAACTGGATGTACTGCGGACAGTTACCGAAGGCATGTTCCACAGACACGCTCAGGGTTTTTCCAGTCAGCGCCGCCACACGCCCATTGATACGGTTGCGTCGCCGGGTATGCAGCTCCATTCCCAGCAAGCCGATGGCCGCGCCGGCTCGCAGGGCTGAATAGGTGGGGTCCGCAACCTGTGGAAAACTCGTCACCTGCAACAACCTGGGATCGGGAGAAAAGGCAAAGCCCGGCTCGCCCTCAAACAGGCTGGCCCAGGGATTGCCCTGATCGTCGACAGTACCGAACAGCAGGAACGGCAACTGGCGATAAAAGTCACGATGCTGGTCCGGCATGTAGTCACGGATCACCCTCGGACCGAGTTCAGCCATCCGTTCGGCGACACCGACCTGGGTCTGCATCTGCAGTTCACCGACGTGCCAGGGTGATGCGCTGGGTGTATTCATCGCGACTTCTCCACAGGAAACCCTCCCGGCCGAAGTGGCCGGGAGGTTTCATCGATCTCAGGCGGTCTGCAATCCGGCGACGGTACGCGGCATCGGCACAAAGCCCGGCAAGGCTTCGATCCGCGCCAACCAGGCCCGTACATTGGGGTAGTCCGCCAGCGAGACATTGCCTTCCGGAGCATGGGCGATATAGCTGTAGCCGGCGACATCGGCGATGGTCGGTGTGTCACCCACCAGATAGGACGACTGGTTCAGTTCATGCTCGACGACCTTGAGCAAGGCATGGGAACGGCTGATCGCGTCCTCGGCGTCAAAGGGTGCACCGAAGACCGTGATCAACCGGGCCCGAGCCGGACCGAAGGCAATCGGCCCCGCCGCTACCGACAGCCAGCGTTGCACATGGGCGGCGCCAACCGGGTCGGTGGGCAGCCAGTGGCCTTGCCCATACTTGAGTGCCAGGTACACCAGAATCGCCGCTGAGTCGGCGAGGACCAGGCCTTGATCATCGATGACCGGCACCTGGCCGAAGGCATTCAGGGCCAGGTATTCCGGGGTCTTATGGGCACCGCTGGGCAAGTCCACATGAATCAGTTCCACCGGCAGGCCGAGCAGGGACAACATCAGTTCGGCGCGATGGGCGTGGCCGGAGCGGGAAAAGTTGTAGAGCTTGATGGGGGTCTGGGACATGGCGGGACTCCACGGGGGCGGAAGCGCAACCCGGGATGGTTCGCGCTGATGGAGTGATCTTGCTCCTTCAGCGAAAACAACAGAATCACCAGAAACGGCAATCCATTCTTTCAAAAACTGAAATACTCATCCGCCTCTCAGGTTTGGATGTTCACGCAAGGCCGCGACCACGAAATCAACAAAACTGCGCACCCGTACGGAGACCGTGCGGCCCCCTTGATACACCACATGGATTGGCAGCGGCGGAAACTCGAAATCTTCCAGTACGATTTCCAGCTCACCGGCCGCCAGCTTGTCGGCGACTTGATAAGACAGCACCCGGGTCAGGCCAAGGCCCAGGCAGGCCGCGTGGATCGCCGCCCGATTCGCGGTCATTGCCAATCGCGGTTCCAGACGGATGCTCAAGGGTTTGTCGCCTTCGAGGAATTGCCAGCTCCTGACCTGCGAAGCCGAGGCGGCCATGACGATCTGCGCCTGGCGCAACTCGTCCGGATGTCGGGGACGGCCCTGTTTGTCCAGATAGGCCGGTGAAGCGCAGACCACCCGGCGGACCTGCCCTACCCTGATGGCGTGGTAACCGCTGTCGGGCAACTCGCCAATCCGCACCGCGACATCGATCCCATCCTCGACCATGGGTACCACGCGGTCCAGCAGCAGCGCGTTGATATCCACCGCCGGATACTGCTCCAGGTAACGCACCATCACCGGCGTGACATACAACTCGCCGAACAGCACCGGCGCGGTCATGGTCAGTTGGCCGCTGGGACGGGCGTGACTGTCGGCGGCCGAGGCCTCGGCTTCCTCCATGGCGGCGAGGATGCGTCGGCAGTCTTCCAGATAACGCTGCCCGGGTTCGGTCAGGTGCACGTTGCGCGTGGTACGCACGAGCAACTGGGCGCCGATGCGTTTTTCCAGCGCCGCCACCGCCCGGGTAACGCTTGGTGCCGAGAGACTCAGTCGTCGCGCCGCCGCCGCGAAGCCTTGCTCCTGGGCGACGGCAATAAACACCTGCATTTCCTGGAATCTGTCCATGGGTTGGCTACTCGCTACTCCGGAGGATCGCGCTGACTATGCAGGCAGCTCGGATAGGAATGCCAACAGCGCATCGTTCACAAATGTCGGGTTTTCGATGCTGGAGATATGCCCGGCCTCCGGTATCCCGATGTACTGGCAACCGATCAACTCGGCCATCTCCCGAGCCTCGCTCGGTGGCCGTGGCTTGTCCTGCTCGCCGCACATCACCAGGGTGCTTGCGGCATCCAGGCCCGCCAGCGCGGCCAGGCGATCATCACGACCGAAGATCAGCCGTCCCAGCGGGACGACGCTGTCACGCAAGCGCTCGCTCGAATAAGTCGTCAGGGAGGTACGAAACGCCTGGTAGTACGGCAGTTGCGGATCGATACCCGCCCTGAAGAAAATCGGCGTGATTGCATCGAGCAAAGGCGGCGGAATACTGCCGGCGTCCTCGATCATCTTCAGCATCGAGAAATAATATTGCTGGGTCGGTGCAGGTTCTTCGCCGGCATAGGTATCCATCAACACCAGGCCACGGACGCGCTCGGGCGCTGCCAGGGCCAGGCGCGCGCCCCACATGCCGCCGACCGACAGGCCGACCAGGGTGAAACGCTGAACTTCCAAGTGATCCAGCAAGGCCAGCACCTGATTCGCCAGATCGTCGAGGCTACGAGTGTTCTCCGGCAGCTGTCCGGACTGCCCATGGCCCCAGAGCTCCGGCACTATCACTCGGTAGTGTTGCGAGAGTGCCGCGATCTGCGGTGCCCACATGCCGCTGTCCCACAGGTAGCTGGAGCCCAGCACCACCACGTCGCCCACGCCCTGGTCGAGGAAATGGAGTGATTGTCCATCGATCGTCACAAACGGCATTGAGTTCCCCTTCGCTAATGGATGAAACAACGAGTGCCCAGGCCCCTCGCACTCGGAATCAAGAGATCGGACAGCGTTGCCCGCACGCGTTCAAATGTCCAGAGGTATGGGGGCTCATTCATATTCGGCATAGGTTTTATGCCAGTGACCGGCGTTCCCGGTTTAAATCATGGAGCAGACACTTGGGCCCTCACCACGAGGCGAGTGGCCACCCTGGGCACTCCCTCAGTTCTACCTTCCTGAGGGCATTACCATGAACAAGCTTCAAGGCAAGATTGCAGTTATCACCGGTGGCAGCAGCGGCATCGGTCTTGCGACCGCCCAGCGTTTCGTTGAAGAAGGTGCTTATGTCTTTATCACCGGCCGGCGCCAAGCCGAATTGGACAAGGCCGTCGCATTGATCGGTCGCAACGTGACAGCCGTGCAGGGCGACGTCTCCAGCTCCGAAGATTTAAACCGACTCTACGAGGTCGTTGAACGCGAGAAAGGCGGCATTGACGTGCTCGTCGCCAACTCGGGCATCGTGGACCCCACCTACCTCAATGACGTCAGCGTCGAACACTATGACGGGACGTTCGATATCAACGTCAAGGGCCTGTTGTTCACCGTACAAAAAGCACTTCCCTTGATACGTGATGGCGGCTCGATCATTCTGACCGCTTCAATCGCCGCCACCAAAGGCATTCCCGGCTACGGCACCTACAGCGCGACCAAAGCGGCCGTCCGCTCGTTCGCACGGACCTGGACACTGGAGCTGCAAGACCGTGGCATTCGGGTCAACAGCCTGAGCCCGGGCCCGGTTGATACGCCGATCATGGAAAGCCAGGCGTCCACCCAGGAGCAGGTCGATCAGTTGAAAGCATCGTTCGCCAAAGCCGTTCCGCTGGGGCGCCTTGGCCGCCCGGAAGAAATTGCTTCAGCCGCGCTGTTCCTGGCCTCGGACGACAGCAGTTTCGTTGCGGGCATTGACCTGTGCGTCGACGGTGGCATGGCTCAAGTCTGAGACCGGCATCGCCCTGGATCAGATGACTGCCACTGAGGTGACGTTTCCCATCAACTGTTCTACATAGGCCACAAACGCACGGGCCTTGGCACTTGCCATGCGCCCGGTCGGGAAGATGGCCCAAAGGTCCATTTCGGGAAGCTCCCAGTCCTGAAGAACGGGCACGACCTCTCCGCTGGCCAGCTCAGGGGCGAACATCCACTCAGAGGAGAGTGTCAGGCCGTAGCCTGACAATACCGTTGTCCGAATACCCTCGGCAGCGGTGACTCGTACACGGCCGTTGAGGGTAACTGACTCCTCGGTCGTGCCTTTTTTGAATAACCACGATGCCCCCCCTCCGCCCAGGGAATAGATCACCGCTTCATGGTCCGCCAAATCCGCGGGCGACTCGGGCACACCGCGTCGTTTGAAATAACCGGGCGTAGCCATTACCAACCGTCGGCATCGGGCAATCCTTCTGGCCGTCAAACTCGAATCGCTGAGGTTGCCCATGCGCAAGGCGATATCGATCCCCTCTTCAACAAGGTTCACCGATCGATCGTCAAGCAGCACGTCAAGGTCAAGCAGAGGGTGCATCTCCAGGAATCCCCCCAAATGGGGAAGAATATGCAATCTGGAAAAGGTCACTGTCGTGGAAATGCGTAATGTCCCGGTCAATCCGGCACCCGCCCCGCGCGCGGCGAATTCAGCTTCGTTGGCCTCCTCGATGACCCTCTTCGCCCGTTCAAAAAAGAGCGTGCCGGCCTCGGTCGGAGATAACCCTCGCGTCGAACGGGTCAGCAAGCGAACCCCCAGGTGCTCTTCAAGCTGCGCGATGCTTTTTGAAACAGCAGGCTGTCCGACGTTCAGACGTCTGCCTGCCGCGGAAAAGGACCCTGTCTCCACGACGTAGACGAAGGTTTCCATCGCAGCCAACCGATCCATCTTATTCTTCCTCGGAATGATTCACGTCACTTCGAGCAGTCTGCCGGTATTGCCTGGGAGCGTGCAAAATTTTTCTGTCGGCCGTCAGACCTCGGAAGAAAGGCCGCGCACTTCAACGAGAACGACGCGGTGATAAATCGCGGGGAAAAAAAGCCGCCTTGATCGGCGGCTTTATACAGAACAGCCAAACCCGCAGCCTTACTCCACCGTCACCGACTTCGCCAGGTTACGCGGCTGGTCGACGTCCGTGCCCTTGAGCACCGCCACGTAGTACGACAGCAGCTGCAGCGGGATGGTGTAGAGGATCGGCGCCAGGGTGTCGTGGATATGCGGCATGGTGATGACATGAGTGCCTTCACCATTGACCATCCCGGCGTGTTCGTCGGCGAAGACGATCAGTTGACCACCGCGGGCGCGCACTTCCTGCAGGTTGGATTTGAGCTTCTCCAACAATTCGTTGTTCGGCGCCACGGTCACGATCGGCATGTCGTTGTCCACCAGGGCCAACGGCCCGTGCTTCAGCTCACCCGCCGGATAGGCTTCGGCGTGGATATAGGAGATTTCCTTGAGCTTGAGCGAACCTTCCATCGCCACCGGGTACTGTGCGCCACGGCCGAGAAACAGGGTGTGGTGCTTGTCGGCGAACAGCTCGGCGATTTTCTCGACCTTGGTGTCCATGGCCAGGGTCTCGCCCAGGCGAGTCGGCAGGCGACGCAGCTCTTCCACCAGTTCGGCTTCGACAGCCGGTGCCAAGGTGCCGCGGACCTGGCCCAGGGCCATGGTCAGCAGCAGCAGGCTCACCAGTTGGGTGGTGAAGGCCTTGGTCGAGGCCACGCCGATTTCACGACCGGCCTGGGTCAACAGGGTCAGGTCCGATTCGCGCACCAGCGAGCTGATGCTGACGTTGCAGATCGCCAGGCTGCCGAGGAAGCCCAGCTCCTTGGCATTGCGCAGGGCCGCCAGGGTGTCGGCGGTTTCACCGGACTGGGAGATGGCGACGAACAAGGTGTCCGGCTGCACCACCACCTTGCGGTAGCGGAACTCACTGGCAACTTCGACCTGGCACGGGATACCCGCCAGACCTTCGAGCCAGTACCGCGCAACCATGCCGGCGTGATAGCTGGTGCCGCAGGCAACGATCTGCACATTGCGCACTTTGGCGAACAACTCCGCCGCCTGGGGGCCGAACGCCTGTACCAGGACCTGGTTCGGGCCGAGACGGTTTTCCAGGGTGCGCTGGACCACGGTCGGTTGTTCGTGGATTTCCTTGAGCATGAAGTGGCGGAACGCGCCCTTCTCGGCCGCTTCCGCGCCATCGCGGTACTGCACGGCTTCGCGCTCGACCTGACGACCATCAATGTCCCAGATCTGCACGCTGTCGCGGTGGATCTCGGCGATATCGCCCTCTTCCAGGTACATGAAACGATCAGTGACCTGACGCAACGCCAACTGGTCGGAGGCGAGGAAGTTTTCCCCCAGGCCCAGGCCGATCACCAATGGGCTGCCACTGCGGGCGGCCAGCAGGCGATCCGGTTGCTGCGCGTTGATCACCGCCAGGCCGTAGGCACCATGCAGTTCCTTGACCGTGGCTTTCAGGGCCTTGGTCAGGTCTCCCAGGTCCTTGAACTTGTGGTTCAGCAGGTGGGCGATGACTTCGGTGTCGGTTTCCGAGGTAAAGACGTAACCCAGACCCTTGAGCTGTTCACGCAAGGCTTCGTGGTTCTCGATGATGCCGTTGTGTACCACGGCAATATCGGAGCCGGAGAAATGCGGGTGGGCATTGTGTTCGCACGGCGCGCCATGGGTTGCCCAGCGGGTGTGGGCAATCCCCAGGCGACCGGCCAGGGGAGCGCCGGCCAGGGCCTGCTCCAACTCGCTGACCTTACCGGTGCGACGGGTGCGCTCCAGCGTGCCGTTATGGCTGAAAACGGCGACACCGGCGCTGTCGTAGCCGCGGTATTCCAGACGCTTCAGGCCTTCGACCAGGATGGCCGTGATATTACGTTCAGCAACTGCACCGACAATTCCACACATGCTCTATTTCTCCTGGCTGGCAACCGCGCAAATGACAGTGATGCCACGGGCCTGAATCTGTTCGCGTACCTCTTTGGGCAAACGATCATCGGTAATAAGGGTATGGATACTGCTCCAGGGCAGCTCCAGGTTGGGAATCTTGCGGCCGATCTTGTCGGACTCGACCATCACCACCACTTCCCGGGCGACTTCCGCCATCACCCGGCTCAACCCCAGCAGTTCATGGAAGGTGGTGGTGCCACGCTCCAGATCGATGCCGTCGGCGCCGATGAACAGTTGGTCGAAGTCGTAGGAGCGCAGGACGCGCTCGGCGACCTGGCCCTGGAAAGACTCGGAATGCGGGTCCCAGGTGCCGCCGGTCATCAGCAGCACCGGCTCGTGCTCCAGTTCACTGAGGGCACGGGCGACATGCAGGGAATTGGTCATCACTACCAGGCCAGGCTGCTGGCCCAGCTGCGGGAGCATCGCGGCGGTGGTGCTGCCGCTGTCGATAATGATACGCGCGTGCTCACGGATACGTCCCACGGCAGTTCGGGCAATTGCCTGCTTGTAGCGGGAAATCGCCTGGGCCGGGTCGCTGAACAGTTCGTGGGGAATGGTGATTGCACCGCCATAGCGGCGCATCAACAGGCCGTGGCTTTCCAGGGCCGCGAGGTCCTTGCGAATCGTCACCTCGGAGGTTTCGAAGCGCTTGGCCAATTCATCCACACTGACTTCGCCCTGGTCATTGAGCATGGCCAGGATATTGTGGCGACGTTGAGGAGTGTTGCGTTTCGATATGGTCACTTAAGTTTCGATTCGAAAGATAACATGGGCAATAAGACCTTCGAATCGAAACTTAGTCAAGTGAAATGATCATTGCCTGTGGGTAAATCAACCTGCGCCGGCGCTGTGGATAACTCAGGGCTTGTTGATCTTCACCGGACGCTTCCAGCCATCGATATTGCGCTGGCGGGCACGGGCCACGCCCAACTGCCCTTCACCGACATTCTGGTTGATGGTCGACCCCGCCGCCGTACTCGCGCCGGAAGAGATATCCACAGGCGCCACCAACGAGTTGTTGGAACCAATGAAGACGTCCTCGCCCAATACCGTCTTGTGCTTGTTGACCCCGTCATAGTTACAGGTGATGGTGCCGGCGCCGATATTGGTCCGCGCACCAACTTCGGCATCGCCGAGGTAGGTCAGATGCCCGCACTTGGCGTCTTCACCCAGGTGCGCATTTTTCAGTTCGACAAAGTTACCCACATGGGCCCGGGCGTCGAGCACGCTCCCCGGACGCAGGCGCGCGAACGGACCGGCATCGCTGCCCTCGCCCATGATCGCACCGTCGATATGGCTGTTGGCCTTGATGGTCACGCCCTTGCGCAGGGTGCTGTTCCTGATCACGCAGTTCGGGCCGATAACCACGTCGTCCTCGATCACCACCCGCCCTTCGAGAATCACGTTGATATCGATCAGCACATCACGCCCGACCGTCACCTCGCCGCGCACATCGAAGCGCGCCGGATCGCGCAGGGTCACGCCCTGGGCCATCAGCTGCCGACCCGCGCGCAGCTGGTAGTTACGTTCCAACTCGGCCAACTGCTGGCGGTCGTTGGCGCCCTGCACTTCCATCGCATCCTGGGGTTGCTCGGTGGCGACTGCCAGGCCATCACCCACCGCCATGGCAATCACATCGGTCAGGTAGTACTCGCCCTGGGCATTGTTGTTCGACAGGCGGCTCATCCACTCACCCAGGCGCTTGGCCGGCACCGCGAGAATCCCGGTGTTGCCCTCGGTGATGGCCAGTTCCGCCGCGCTGGCGTCCTTCTGCTCGACGATGGCGGCGACCTTGCCGGCGGCATCGCGCACGATCCGGCCATAACCGGTCGGGTTGTCCAGCTCGACCGTCAACAGCCCAAGCTGCTCGGGACCGGCCTGTTCCAGCAGACGGCGCAAGGTCTCGACTTCGATCAAGGGCACGTCGCCGTAGAGGATCAGCACAGTGTCGGCGCTGATAAACGGCACCGCCTGGGCCACGGCATGGCCGGTGCCGAGCTGCTGGTCCTGGAGGACAAAATTCAGGTCATCGGCGGCCAGGCGCTCGCGCACCAGGTCGGCACCATGGCCGATCACCACATGGATACGCTGTGGATCAAGTTGTCGGGCGCTGTGGATAACATGTCCCAACATCGAATTGCCCGCGACCGGGTGCAGCACTTTAGGCAGCGAAGAGCGCATACGGGTGCCCTGACCCGCGGCAAGGATAACGATTTCGAGAGACATGACTGGCTACCAATCCTGGGTGGTCAGCGACTGTGACCACGTGATAAACGCGGAAAAGAAAAAAGGGTAGCCGAGGCTACCCTTTTTAATCAATCACACAACAAGCCCTGGCTTAACCGCCGAACTTCTTGCGGATCTGCTGGACGGTGCGCAGCTGAGCTGACGCCTCGGCCAGACGTGCGGCGGCGGAACCGTAATCGAACTCCGCGCCACGTTCATGCAGGGCCTTCTCGGCAGCCTTGACGGCTTCCTGAGCGGAGGCTTCATCCAGGTCGGCAGCGCGTTGCACGGTATCGGCAAGCACCTTGACCATGTTCGGCTGAACCTCGAGGAAACCACCGGAGATGTAGAACACCTCGGCTTCCCCGCCTTGCTTGATCAGGCGGATCGGACCCGGTTTCAGATTAGTGATCAGCGGCGCGTGACCCAAGGCGATACCAAGATCACCCAGTGCACCGTGCGCAATCACCATCTCGACCAGGCCGGAGAAGATCTCCCCTTCCGCACTGACGATATCGCAATGGACTGTCATAGCCATCTGATTGCCTCAACCTAAATTAGCGCCCGTTGCCAGGCGCCGGGATTACAGTTTCTTGGCTTTCTCGATCGCTTCTTCGATGCCGCCAACCATGTAGAACGCTTGTTCTGGCAGGTGGTCGTAGTCACCGTTGAGGATGCCTTTGAAGCCAGCAATGGTGTCTTTCAGGGAAACGTATTTACCCGAGGCACCGGTGAAGACTTCAGCCACGAAGAACGGCTGCGACAGGAAGCGCTGGATCTTACGAGCGCGGGATACCAACTGCTTGTCGGTCTCCGACAGCTCGTCCATACCCAGGATCGCGATGATGTCCTTCAGCTCTTTGTAACGCTGCAGCACGTACTGAACGCCGCGAGCGGTTTCGTAGTGCTCGTTGCCGATCACGTTCGGGTCCAGCTGGCGCGAAGTCGAGTCCAGAGGATCGACCGCTGGGTAGATACCCAGGGAGGCGATGTCACGGGACAGTACGACGGTGGCGTCCAAGTGGGCGAAGGTGGTCGCCGGCGACGGGTCGGTCAAGTCATCCGCGGGAACGTAGACGGCCTGGATCGAGGTAATCGAACCGTTCTTGGTCGAAGTGATGCGCTCTTGCAGCACGCCCATCTCTTCAGCCAGGGTCGGCTGGTAACCTACTGCCGAAGGCATACGGCCCAGCAGTGCGGATACTTCGGTACCGGCCAGGGTGTAACGGTAGATGTTGTCGACGAACAGCAGAACGTCGTTACCTTCGTCACGGAACTTCTCGGCCATGGTCAGGCCGGTCAGGGCGACGCGCAGACGGTTGCCCGGCGGCTCGTTCATCTGACCGTAAACCAGTGCCACTTTGTCCAGAACGTTGGAGTCCTTCATCTCGTGGTAGAAGTCGTTACCCTCACGGGTACGCTCACCCACACCGGCGAACACGGAATAACCGCTGTGCTCGATGGCGATGTTACGGATCAGTTCCATCATGTTTACGGTCTTGCCGACACCGGCACCACCGAACAGACCGACTTTACCGCCCTTGGCGAACGGGCAAACCAGGTCGATAACCTTGATGCCGGTTTCCAGCAGGTCGTTGCCGCCTGCTTGTTCCGCGAAGGAAGGCGCAGGACGGTGAATGCCCCAGCGCTCTTCGGTATCGATCGGGCCAGCTTCGTCGATCGGGTTGCCGAGGACGTCCATGATCCGGCCCAGGGTCGCTTTACCGACCGGTACGGAGATGGCAGCGCCAGAGTCGACAACGTCCAGACCGCGCTTCAAGCCTTCGGTGGAACCCATCGCAATGGTACGCACCACGCCGTCGCCCAGCTGCTGCTGGACTTCCAGGGTGGTTTCCGCGCCTTGTACTTTCAGCGCGTTGTAGATGCTCGGTACGCTGTCGCGTGGAAATTCCACGTCGATAACGGCGCCGATGATTTGAACGATACGTCCGCTACTCATAGCTGGATCCTCTGAATATTTGAACCGTTAAACCGCGGCAGCGCCGCCGACGATTTCCGAGATCTCTTGGGTGATCGCAGCCTGACGCGCCTTGTTGTAGATCAGCTGCAAATCGCTGATCAAATCACCGGCGTTGTCGGTAGCGTTCTTCATCGCGATCATCCGCGCCGCTTGTTCAGCCGCGTTGTTCTCGACCACCGCCTGGTAGACCTGCGACTCCACGTAACGCACCATCAGGCCGTCAAGCAGCTCTTTGGCGTCCGGTTCGTAGAGATAGTCCCAGTGGTGCTTGAGTTCTTGATCCGGGGTCGCCACCAGAGGAATCAACTGCTCCACTGTAGGCTGCTGGGTCATGGTGTTGATGAACTTGTTGGACACCACGGACAGGCGGTCAATACGGCCGTCCAGGTAGGCATCCAGCATCACCTTGACGCTGCCGATCAGATCGTTGATCGACGGCTCTTCACCCAGGTGGCTGATAGCGGCGACGACGTTACCGCCGAAGTTGCGGAAGAATGCCGCACCCTTGCTACCGACCACACACAGATCAATCTCGACGCCGTTTTCGCGGTTTACCGCCATGTCCTTGACCAGGGCCTTGAACAGGTTGGTGTTCAAGCCGCCGCACAGACCACGGTCACTGCTCACCACGACATAGCCGACGCGCTTGACGGCGCGGTCGACCATGAACGGGTGGCGGTATTCCGGGTTGGCGTTGGCCAGATGCCCAATTACCTGGCGGATACGCTCCGCATAAGGACGGCTAGCAGCCATGCGCATTTGTGCCTTGCGCATTTTGCTGACCGCCACTTTTTCCATGGCGCTGGTAATCTTTTGCGTGCTTTTGATGCTCGCAATCTTACTGCGAATCTCTTTTGCGCCTGCCATGTAACACCTATCAGGTTAGCAAGCGGGAGCCTTGCGGCTCCCGCTGCGGCTTACCAGGTTTGGGTGGCCTTGAACTTCTCGATACCAGCCTTCAGGCCAGCGTCGATCTCGTCATTGAAGTCACCCTTCACGTTGATCTTGGCCAACAAGTCGGCATGATCGCGGTTGAAGTAAGCAATCAGCGCTTGTTCGAAGCTACCGACCTTGGCGATTTCGACGTCAGTCAGGAACCCACGCTCAGCGGCATACAGCGACAGCGACATGTCGGCAATCGACATTGGCGCGTATTGCTTCTGCTTCATCAGCTCGGTAACGCGCTGACCGTGTTCAAGTTGCTTGCGGGTCGCTTCGTCCAGGTCAGAAGCGAACTGGGCGAATGCCGCCAGTTCACGGTACTGAGCCAGGGCGGTACGGATACCACCGGACAGCTTCTTGATGATCTTGGTCTGAGCGGCGCCACCTACGCGGGATACCGAAACACCGGCGTTCACAGCAGGACGGATCCCGGAGTTGAACATGGCCGATTCCAGGAAGATCTGACCGTCGGTGATGGAAATCACGTTGGTCGGAACGAACGCGGAAACGTCGCCAGCCTGGGTTTCGATGATCGGCAGCGCGGTCAGGGAACCGGTCTTGCCAGTCACTGCGCCCTTGGTGAACTTCTCTACGTACTCTTCCGAAACGCGGGATGCGCGCTCCAGCAGACGGGAGTGGAGATAGAACACGTCGCCTGGGTAGGCTTCACGGCCTGGTGGACGGCGCAGCAGCAGGGAAATCTGGCGGTAGGCCACTGCTTGCTTGGACAGATCGTCATAAACGATCAGCGCGTCTTCACCGCGGTCGCGGAAGTATTCGCCCATGGTGCAACCGGAGTACGGTGCCAGGAACTGCAGCGCAGGAGATTCCGAAGCACTGGCCGCCACGATGATCGTGTTGGCCAGGGCGCCGTTTTCTTCCAGCTTGCGAACCACGTTGGCGATGGTCGATTGTTTCTGACCGATAGCCACGTAGACGCAGAAAATGCCGCTGTCTTTCTGGTTGATGATCGCGTCGATCGCCAGAGCGGTTTTACCGATCTGACGGTCACCGATGATCAGCTCGCGCTGGCCACGGCCGACCGGGATCATGGCATCGACAGCCTTGTAGCCAGTCTGTACAGGCTGGTCTACCGACTTACGCCAGATCACGCCTGGAGCAACTTTCTCGACCGCGTCGGTCTCGGTGTTGTTCAGCGGACCTTTGCCATCAACTGGGTTACCCAGTGCGTCGACAACGCGACCCAGCAGTTCCTTACCGACCGGAACTTCGAGGATGCGGCCGGTGCACTTGGCGCTCATGCCTTCAGCCAGACTGGTGTAAGCGCCCAGTACCACGGCACCTACGGAGTCTTGCTCGAGGTTGAGGGCCATACCGTAGACGCCGCCCGGAAACTCGATCATCTCGCCGTACATGACGTCGGCCAGACCGTGAATCCGCACGATACCGTCAGACACGCTGACGACAGTGCCTTCGTTACGGGCTTGGGAGGTCACATCGAGCTTGTCGATGCGGCCCTTGATAATTTCACTTATTTCGGAAGGATTGAGTTGCTGCATTGCTCTGCTGCCCCTTCAAACTCAAGATTTCAATGCTTCGGCCAGGTTCGCGAGTTTGCCGCGAACCGAGCCATCGATAACCAGGTCGCCGGCGCGGATCACGACGCCACCAATCAGGGCGGCGTCCTCCGCAACTTGCAGGCGCACTTCCCGATTGAGTCGTGCACTGAGAACCTTGGCGAGTTTGTCTTGCTGTTCTTGGTTCAATGCAAAAGCACTGGTGACTTCCACGTCTACCGATTTCTCTTGTTCGGCCTTGTACAGGTCGAACAGAGCGGCGATCTCCGGCAACAGCAGGAGACGGTCGTTTTCAGCAACGACATGGATGAAATTCTGTGCCTTGACATCGAACTTGTCGCCACACACGTCAATGAACGTGGTGGCCTTTTCTGCGCTCGTCAGTCGCGGGGCCTTGAGCACGCGCTGCATGGTGTCGTCTTCCGACACCGCTGCTGCCAGGCCGAGCATGGCTGACCAATTGGCCAGTTGCTGGTGGGCCTGAGCGTGCTCGAAGGCCGCCTTAGCGTAAGGTCGGGCCAACGTGGTCAGTTCTGCCATGATCGCCCTCGCTTAGATTTCAGTAGCCAGTTGTTTAACCAGCTCTGCGTGCGCGTTTTGATCGATTGTCTGGCCCAGAATCTTCCCAGCACCTTCGACGACCAGGCTACCCAATTGGGTGCGCAGCGCGTCTTTGACACTGTTGAGTTCCTGTTCGATCTCGGCCTGAGCCTGAGCCTTCACACGGTCAGCTTCGACGCGAGCCTGTTCACGGGCCTCGTCGACGATCTGGTTACCGCGTTTCTTGGCTTGCTCAATGATTTCGGCTGCCTGAGCTTTCGCATCGCGCAGTTGATGACCCGCTTTCTCTTGGGCCAACTCCAGGTCGCGAGCTGCTCGGCTGGCAGCGTCCAGTCCATCCGCGATCTTCTTCTGACGTTCGTGCAGTGCCGCAATGACCGGAGGCCACACGAACTTCATGCAAAACAGTACAAAAATGAGGAACGCAACGGACTGGCCAATCAGGGTCGCATTAATGTTCACGCCAACACCTCGCTCGTTCGTTGTCCATCACACCAATCAACTCGAAACATCCGAGTGATCAGCCAGCGAGTTGACCGACGAAGGGGTTCGCGAAGGTGAAGAACAGAGCAATACCGACACCGATCATGGTCACGGCGTCGAGCAGACCGGCAACGATGAACATTTTGACTTGCAGCATTGGGACCATTTCTGGCTGACGCGCGGCGCCTTCCAGGAACTTGCCGCCCAGCAGGCCGAAACCAATTGCGGTACCCAGTGCGCCCAGGCCGATCAACAGTGCAACAGCGATAGCGGTTAGACCAACTACAGTTTCCATCTTTCCTCCCGACTTTTACGTCGTATGGTTTAGGTTTTTTTAATTTAAAGCGGTAAAACAAATCGTTTCGCGGCCCCTTGCGGGGCCACCCCGCGCCGAGGCGCCGGGGACATCAGAGCCGCCGAGACGGCTCTTAATGGTTTTCTTCGTGTGCCATCGACAGGTAGACGATGGTCAGCATCATGAAGATGAACGCCTGCAGGGTGATGATCAGGATGTGGAACACTGCCCACGCCCATTGCAGCACCACGCCCAGGCCGCTGAGCCAGAGCAGGCCGCTGCCGAACATCACGGCGATCAGGATGAACACCAGCTCGCCGGCATACATGTTGCCGAACAGTCGCAGGGCCAGGGAGATCGGCTTGGCGATCAGGGTGACGAATTCCAGCAGGAAGTTCACCGGGATCAGCAGGGCTTGAACGAAGATGTTCTTGCTGCCGAACGGGTGCAGGGTCAGTTCGCCGATGAAACCGCCGAGGCCCTTGATCTTGATGCTGTAGAAAATGATCAGTGCGAAGACCGAGAAGGCCATGCCCAGGGTCGCGTTCGGGTCGGTGGTCGACACGGCGCGGAACGGGATGTGCTCGTCACCGGTGATCAGCATCGCCAGGTGTGGAATCCAGTCGACCGGGATCAGGTCGACGGCGTTCATCAGGAACACCCAGACGAAGATGGTCAGGGCCAGCGGTGCAATCACCGGGCTACGGCCGTGGAAGCTGTCCTTCACGCTGCCGTCGACGAACTCGACCAGGACTTCGACGAAGTTCTGCAGGGCGCCGGGTTGACCAGAGGTGGCTTTCTTCGCCGCCATGCGGAAAAGAAGGATGAAGATCAGGCCCAGTGCGACAGACCAGCCCAGAGTATCCAGGTGGAATGCCCAGAAGCCCATGGCCTTGGCCTCTGCTGCGGAATGGGCAAAGCCCCAGCCGCCAGTAGGGAGCTGACCGAAGGTCAGGTTCTGCAGGTGGTGCTGGATATAGCCCGAAGCGGTTGTTTCTGCTGACATGGTTGCCTCAAACGCCCTAAGGTCTCGAAAGTCTTGTTTTCATTAGCACGGGTGCGAACCAGCTGACCGACTGGGTCAGCACGAAGACACCGAAGACTGCTATCGGCGCCAATGGCTTCACACCTGCGAACGTCAGTGCAAACAGCACTGCCGTCAAAATCAATTTACCCGCCTCGCCGGCATAAAAAGACCGGACGATGGACTGGGCTGCTCGGGCGCCGGAAAACCGAAAGGCCCTGTGAGCAAAATACACATTGGGGAGCAAGGCTATCAGGCCTCCGCAGAGTCCTGAGTATCCGGCAACGACACCGCGCCATTGCCAAAGCGCCACAGCGGCCACCAGCAAAACGACAAACTGGGCCAACAAAACCGGAAATACCGCCAAGCGATGGAACGGCAACCTGTTTGGCCTGCGGGTTTCCATCACTCACGCTCCTCAAGGGTCGGCTGCCAACCATCAATAACTTGGCATAAATTGTGCCGACAAAATGCGCGCAGAGTATAGGGGCGGTTCAGCCCCTATTCAACTGTCGGGTAGTGATTTCCGACTGCTCGCTACATGAGGAAATGTTTCAGCAGATTTAGCGGATATGGGCGAGTACCCCTTGTAGTTCATCCAGGGAGTTATAGCGAATCACCAATTGGCCTTTTCCTTTCTGGCCGTGGCGAATCTGCACCGAAGAGCCCAGCCGCTCTGCCAGGCGCTGTTCCAGGCGACTGATGTCCGGGTCGACCTTGGCGGGCTCGACAGGCTCCTGTTTGCCGCTCAGCCACTGGCGAACCAGTGCCTCGGTTTGGCGCACCGTGAGCCCCCGTGCGACAACATGTCGCGCCCCTTCGACCTGCCGGTCATCCGGCAAACCGAGCAAGGCCCGGGCATGACCCATTTCCAGGTCGCCGTGGGACAACATGGTCTTGATCACTTCCGGCAACGCGATCAGGCGCAGCAAGTTGGCCACGGTTACGCGGGACTTGCCCACGGCTTCGGCAACCTGTTGCTGGGTCAGCTGGAATTCCTGCTGCAAGCGCTGCAGGGCCACGGCTTCCTCGATCGGGTTGAGGTCTTCGCGCTGGATGTTCTCGATCAGCGCCATGGCGATGGCGGTTTCGTCCGGCACATCGCGGACCATGGCCGGAATAGTTTCCTGCCCGGCCTGCTGGCTGGCGCGCCAGCGGCGTTCGCCGGCAATGATTTCAAAGCGACCGCCGCCGACGGGGCGTACCACGATCGGCTGCATCACGCCCTGGGCCTTGATCGACTGCGCCAGTTCTTCCAGTGCCTGGGGGTCCATGTCGCGGCGCGGCTGGTACTTGCCGCGCTGGATCAGGTCCAGCGGCAGGTGCTGCAACTCCCGTTGATCGGCCTGGACGGCCTGTTCTTCCAGCGAACTGATAGTCGGACCACTCAGCAGTGCATCCAGTCCACGTCCGAGACCTCGTTTCTTGACGGCCATGGGGATTCCTTAAGTTGCCGGAGCTGCGGTGCGTGAAGGGCGGCGTTGACGACGAACCATCTCGCCCGCCAGGGCCAGGTAGGCCACGGCGCCACGGGATTGTTTGTCGTATGCCAGCGCTGGCATGCCGTAGCTGGGAGCTTCGGCCAGACGGATGTTGCGCGGGATCACGGTGTCGTACAGCTGATCACCGAAATGTTCCTTGAGCTGTGCGGAAACGTCGTTCATCAAACTCAGACGCGGGTCGTACATGGTCCGCAGCAAGCCTTCGACTTTCAGCTCCGGATTGAGCAACTCGGCGATGCGCTTGATGTTATCCACAAGGTCGCTGAGTCCTTCCAGGGCAAAGTATTCGCACTGCATGGGGATAATTACCCCATCGGCGGCCACCAGCGCATTGAGGGTCAGCATCGACAGCGACGGCGGGCAGTCGATGAGGATGAAGTCGTAATTCTCGCGAATCGGCGCCAGGGCGTTGCGCAGACGGCTTTCCTTCATCTGCATTTCCAGCAGCACCACTTCGGCCGCCGTCAGGTCGCGGTTGGCCGGCAGCAGTTGATAACCGCCGTGCTCGGAGAAGTGCATGGCCTGGGCCAGGTCGCATTCGCCAATCAGCACATCGTAGATGGAGTTTTCCAGGCCGTGCTTATCCACACCGCTACCCATGGTGGCGTTGCCCTGTGGATCGAGGTCGATCAGCAGCACCCGACGCTTGGTGGCGACCAGGGATGCTGCGAGGTTGATGCAGGTGGTGGTCTTGCCCACGCCACCTTTCTGGTTCGCTATCGCGAATACCTTAGCCATTCTTGCTTGTGTTCCCAATCATGCCGTGCGGCGCAGTATCAGCAGATGGCGTTGGCCTTGGCAACCGGGTACGGCCAAGGCGTGTTCGCTATCGAGGTGGAAGTCTGCCGGCAATGCTACCAGCTCATCGGCGGGATGGACGCCCTTCATTGCCAACCAGCGTGTATCAGCGTCGCCGAGGTGGCGAGTCCAGCCGGTGAAGTTCTCCATGCTGCTGAAGGCCCGGGAAATGATCCCGTTGAACGGCTGCGGCGGCTGGAAGGCTTCGACCCGGCTGTGGATAACTTGCAGGTTATCCAGTTTGAGTTCGAGTTTGACCTGGGTCAGGAAACGGGTTTTCTTGCCGTTGCTGTCCAGGCAGGTCACTTGTGAATCGGGAAACAGGATCGCCAGGGGTATCCCCGGCATCCCGCCGCCGCTGCCGACATCGAGCCAGCGGCCGTTTTCGACGAAGGACATCACGCTCAGGCTGTCGAGCAGATGGCGCGAGACCATTTCGTCAGGATCGCGAACGGCGGTGAGGTTGTAGGCCTGGTTCCATTTGATCAACAGGGCCAGATAACCCAGCAGCAAGGCGTGCTGGGTTTCACTCAACTCGATGCCGAGCTGGCGGGCACCTGTGGATAACTCTTCTGCGTGTTGCGAAGTAACCAACGAACTCAAGCGCTTTGCTCCAACTGACGGCCGGCGCCGCGTTTTTTCAGGTGAATCATCAACAGGGAAATCGCCGCCGGCGTCACACCGGGGATTCGCGAAGCCTGGCCCAGGGTCTCCGGACGGGTTGCGCTGAGCTTGCTCTGGATCTCCTTGGACAGCCCGGAAATACCGGTGTACTCGATATCCACAGGCAGCTTGGTGTCTTCACTGGCGCGCAGACGAGCGATTTCGTCCTGCTGGCGATCGATATAACCGGCGTATTTGGTCTTGATCTCGACCTGCTCGGCGACTTGCGGATCCTCGGCGCCCTGCCCGGTCACGGCGACCAGACCAGCGTAGTCGATTTCCGGACGGCTCAGCAGGTTCAGCAAATTGTATTCGTGGGTCAGCGGCGTGCCGAACTTCTCGGCAATGGCATCGCCCTGCTCGGTGCCCGGGCGGACCCAGGTGCTTTTCAGGCGCTGTTCTTCCAGCTCGATGCTTTCGCGTTTCTTGCAGAAAGCGGCCCAACGCACGTCGTCGACCAGACCCAGCTCGCGACCTTTCTCGGTCAGGCGCAGGTCGGCGTTGTCTTCGCGCAGGATCAGCCGGTATTCGGCGCGGGAGGTAAACATCCGATACGGTTCCTGGGTACCCAGTGTAATCAGGTCGTCGACCAACACTCCGATGTACGCCTCGTCGCGACGCGGGCACCAGCTGTCCTTGCCCTGGGCGCGTAGTGCGGCGTTGGCCCCAGCGAGCAAACCTTGGGCGCCGGCTTCTTCGTAACCGGTGGTGCCGTTGATCTGCCCGGCGAAGAACAGACCGCCGATCACCTTGGTTTCCAGGCTGTACTTCAGGTCACGGGGATCGAAGTAGTCGTATTCGATGGCATAACCGGGACGCACGATATGGGCGTTTTCCATGCCGCGGATCGATTGGACGATCTGCAACTGCACGTCGAACGGCAGGGATGTGGATATCCCGTTCGGGTACAGCTCATGGGTGGTCAGGCCTTCGGGTTCGATAAAGACCTGATGGCTTTCCTTGTCGGCAAAGCGATGGATCTTGTCTTCGATGGACGGGCAATAACGCGGACCGATGCCTTCGATCACCCCGGAATACATCGGCGAACGATCGAGGTTCGCAGCAATGATTTCGTGGGTGCGGGCGTTGGTGTGGGTAATCCAGCAACTGACCTGCCGTGGGTGCTGCTCTTTCGAGCCCATGAACGACATCACCGGGATCGGTGTATCCCCAGGTTGTTCGGACATCACCGAGAAATCCACAGAACGGCCGTCGATACGCGGTGGTGTACCGGTTTTCAGGCGGCCGACACGCAGTGGCAACTCCCGCAGACGCTGGGCCAGGGCAATCGACGGTGGATCACCGGCACGGCCGCCGGAATAGTTCTGCATTCCGATGTGGATAAGTCCACCGAGGAAGGTGCCGGTGGTCAGGACCACGGATTCGGCGAAGAAACGCAGTCCCATCTGGGTGACAACACCACGAACCTGGTCCTGCTCGACGATCAGGTCGTCAGCGGCCTGTTGAAATATCCACAGGTTCGGCTGGTTTTCCAGGATCTCGCGTACAGCCGCTTTGTACAGAACGCGGTCGGCCTGGGCGCGGGTAGCGCGCACGGCTGGGCCTTTACGGCTGTTCAAGACACGAAACTGGATGCCGCCCTTATCGGTGGCGATGGCCATCGCGCCGCCGAGGGCATCGATTTCCTTGACCAGATGGCTTTTGCCGATCCCGCCGATCGCGGGGTTGCAGCTCATGGCACCGAGGGTTTCCACGTTATGCGTCAGCAGCAGGGTTTTTGCCCCCATGCGTGCGGACGCCAGTGCTGCCTCGGTACCGGCATGACCGCCGCCGATGACGATCACTTCAAAACGGGAAGGGAAATCCACCACGCACCTCGTGCCTGCTTCAAGTAGGTAATTAGGAATAGGGTCGGCCCACTTTTTTGAGCCAGGTCGTCAAGTATAGGGACTTCCCCCCTCCTAAAGAACCCTTTGCACAAAATTTAACCAGCTGTGGATGACTGGCGGATAATAGAAATTAAAAAGAAAGAAATTTATAAGATCTTTGTTTTTATGTTTATTCTTAGTGGACACCCTTTCTGTGGATAAGGTGCTACAGGCCTTATTTATCAATGTGTACAGAGATTCAAAAGTCTGTGGTCATCTGGCCACGAGGGTTTGGGATAACCGGCCTGAGCCTGTGGATTAAACCGGTGGTTATCCACAGACGGGTTCATCCTCAGTTTTCAGGCCTTGTTATCAACCGAGCTGAGGCAGGGTTATTCACAGGGCTTAATCCACAGAAAAAACGTCTGATGGGGTAAATCCCAGGCAGCCGAAAGCCGCCGGAACGATCTGGAATCATCCGGCCGGCAAAGAAATGTAGGAGCGAGATCGATCTTAGGGCGCCGCAATACCTGACGTAGCGGCATTCGATCTTGGGAACACAACGAAACCTGTAGGAGCATGGCTTGCCAGCGAAGCTTTTAGCGATCTCGGGAACGCTTTCGCGGGCAAGCCCTGCTCCTACAAGGGATACGGTTGCTGCAGGTAAGACTATTTACCGATGCAGAAGCTGGAAAAGATCCGCCCCAACAGGTCATCCGAGCTGAATGCGCCAGTAATCTCGCCGAGGAACTGCTGAGCATGACGCAGATCCTCCGCCAACAGCTCGCCGGCACCCGCCAAGGTCAACTGTGCGTGACCGTGCTCCAGGGCCGCACTGGCATGCCGCAGGGCTTCCAGATGGCGGCGGCGGGCGCTGAAGCTGCTTTCGGAGGTCTGTTCATAACCCATGCAGGCCTTGAGGTGCTCGCGCAACAGCTCCAGCCCCTCGCCACCGACCTTGGCGCTCAGGCTGATGGTGACATGGCCATCTTCGCTGACTTCCATCGCCATGGCTTCGCCACTCAGGTCAGCCTTGTTACGAATCAGGGTCACCTTGGCCGGATCAGGCCGCTGTTCGAGGAATTCCGGCCACAAGGCAAAAGGATCCACAGCCTCCGGCGCCGTTGCATCTACCACCAGCAACACCCGATCGGCCTCGCCAATGGCCTTGAGCGCACGTTCCACGCCAATTTTTTCCACCTGGTCGTCGGTATCCCGCAAACCGGCGGTATCCACCACGTGCAGGGGCATGCCGTCGATGTGGATATGTTCACGCAGGACATCGCGGGTGGTGCCGGCAATCTCGGTGACGATCGCCGCCTCGCGTCCGGCCAGGGCATTGAGCAGGCTGGACTTGCCGGCATTCGGCCGGCCGGCAATCACCACCGTCATGCCGTCGCGCAACAAGGCACCCTGCCCGGCTTCACGCATCACTGTGGATAACTCGTTGCGCACCGCATCGAGCAAGGCCAGCACATGACCGTCGGCGAGGAAGTCGATCTCCTCCTCGGGAAAGTCGATGGCCGCTTCCACATAGATCCGCAGGCCGATCAGTTGTTCGGTGAGGTTATGCACACGCATGGAAAACGCACCTTGCAATGAACGCAGGGCATTGCGGGCTGCCTGTGCGGAACTGGCCTCGATCAGATCGGCAATCGCCTCCGCCTGGGCCAGGTCGAGTTTGTCATTGAGAAAGGCCCGCTCGCTGAATTCACCTGGCCGGGCCAACCGGCAGCCCAGCTGCAGGCAACGTTGCAGCAGCATATCCAGGACCACCGGACCACCGTGGCCCTGCAGCTCGAGCACATCTTCACCGGTAAAGGAGTTCGGACCCGGGAAATACAGCGCGATGCCCTCATCGAGCACATCACCGCTTCCATCCAGAAACGGACCGTAGTGGGCGTAGCGCGGTTTCAACTCGCGGCCGGCGATGGACAGCGCCGCGGTGTGCGCCAAAGGCCCGGAAATTCGGACAATACCGACCCCGCCACGGCCCTGGGCAGTGGCAACGGCAGCGATGGTTTCCCGAGGAATGCTCATGACGCAGGTCTCGACACTAAGAAATGACAGATAGCAAAACGCCCCACTAGGGGGCGTTTTGAGTGGTTATCCACAGAGTAGGTTACGCAGTGGCTTTCTTGGTAGCCGCTTCGATCTTACGTGTGATGTACCACTGTTGGGTGATGGACAGGCAGTTGTTCACAACCCAGTACAGCACCAGACCTGCAGGGAACCACAGGAAGAAGAAGGTGAAGATGATCGGCATCAGCTTCATCACCTTGGCCTGCATCGGATCCGGCGGAGTCGGATTCAGACGCTGCTGGATAAACATGGTTGCGCCCATGATGATCGGCAGGATGAAGAACGGATCCTTGATCGACAGGTCGGTAATCCACAGGATGAACGGTGCCTGGCGCATTTCAACGCTTTCCAGCAACACCCAGTACAGGGAGAGGAAAACCGGCATCTGCACCAGGATCGGCAAGCAGCCGCCCAGTGGATTGATCTTCTCTTTCTTGTACAGCTCCATCATGGCTTGCGACATTTTCTGCCGGTCGTCGCCATGTTGCTCTTTCAGTGCCGCCAGTTTCGGTGCCACGGCACGCATGCGCGCCATCGATTTGTAGCTGGCCGCCGACAATGGGAAGAACAGACCCTTGATCAGCATGGTCAGGACAATGATCGAGAAGCCCCAGTTACCCAGCAGGCTGTGGATATGTTGCAGCAACCAGAAGATCGGTTGGGCGATAAACCACAGGATGCCGTAGTCGACCGTCAATTCCAGACCTGGGGACAACTGTTTCAGCACGGCCTGGCTTTTCGGGCCGGCGTACAGAATGGCGCTGGTTTCGGTTTTCTGGCCTGGGGCCAGGGTCAACGAAGGACCGGTGTAGCCAATGATGTAGTTGCCCTGGCTATCCTTGCGGGTAGTCACGACATTGCTGTCGCCCTTGGCTGGAATCCAGGCAGTCACGAAGTAGTGTTGCAGCCAGGCAACCCAACCACCTTGAACGGTTTCCTTCAACTGGCCCTTGTCGATATCTTTCATCGACACTTTTTTGTACGGCTCGGAACTTGTCCACAGGGCGGCGCCCAGGTAAGTCGCGGTACCGGTGGCAGTGCTGGAGGATGGATCGGCGCTGTTGTCACGTTTCAGCTGGGCGAACATCGCACCCGACCAGGGCTGGGCGCTTTCGTTGTCGATCAGATAAGACACGGTTACGTCATACAGGCCGCGTTTCAGGGTGAAACGCTTGATGTAATTGACACCGTTCTCGCTGAATTTCAGGTCGACGGACAGTTGGTCCTGACCGTCAGCCAGTTGATAACTTTTCTGTGCCGAAGCGTACAGCGGGCGACCGGCCGAACTTGCATCCGGGCCGTTGGCGCCAATCAGGCCGCTCTGTGCCAGGTAGGTACGCTCGCCACCGTTGTCGAACAACTGGAAAGGAATTTCCGGATGGTCCTGACGACGTGGATAAAGCGGCAGCTTCAGCTGGGCAACATCCCCACCTTTTGGATCGATAGCCAGGTCGAGCACATCCGTTTTGATATGGATGAGGTCGTTGCTGGCAGCCACCGGTGCTTCAACAGGTGCACTGGTGTCATTGGCTGCACGTGGAATGTCATCACTGGCGCTTGTTTTGTTGCCAGATACCGAATCCGGCAAGCCGGGAACGGTGGTGCTGGAAGCGACATTCTGGGTCGGCAGGGCAGCTTGACCGTAGTCCTGGTTCCATTTGAGGACCCCGACATAGGTCACGATTGCCAGGGCGACGATCAGGATCGTGCGTTTGATATCCATGATTACTCGGCCATCGAAGAAGAACGGGAGGTAGGGATTGGTGGAACCGGGTCATAACCACCGGCATTCCACGGATGACAGCGACCTAAGCGACGAACGGTCAGCCAGCCACCGCGCAGGAGTCCATGAGTTTCGATGGCTTCATACGCGTAGCAAGAACAACTGGGGTAGAAACGACAGTGATTGGCCATCAAGGGACTGATGGCATAGCGATAAAACTGGATCGGAACGAGGGCCAGTTTACGCATCTGGGCTGTCTACCCCCACAGTTTCGGTTTTGACTACAGGTGCCGCTGGCGCCGTACGGGCCAAGCGTTTCCAGAGTTTGCCGAAATGCTGGATCAATTCAGGGTTTTCGATATCGCCCAGACCTTTGCGCGCGACGATAACTATGTCCCAGCCGACCAGTGAATCCTGGTGCAGTCGGAACGACTCGCGCATCAGACGTTTCAGGCGATTGCGCTCAACGGAGAGCTTGACGCTCTTTTTTCCGATAACCAGCCCCAGACGGGGATGATCCAGATCGTTGTTGCGCGCAAGGAGCAGGAGATTTTTCCCCGGAACCTTGCCGGTGGGGGAGTCAAAGACTGCCTTGAAATGCCGAGGAGTAAGCAGACGCTTTTCCCGACTGAAGTCCTGACTCACCACCCGCGCCGGATTATCAAACTGCCAGACGAGCACGGCCTTTGGCGCGGCGACGCGACAAGACGGCACGACCGTTTTTGGTGGCCATGCGAGCACGGAAGCCGTGGGTGCGGGCGCGTTTGATAGTGCTGGGTTGGAAAGTACGTTTCATGGCGTTGCTACCTGGTTCGTCACAACGGGCCGGAATGGCCCCCGTTTTAAGAGACCGGGGATTCTAGAGAAAGCAAGCCCGCAGGTCAATTTCCAACCAGCTTTTACTTCATATAGATATTCGGCCCGATCTGCCTGGTACCCACCATGACCTAGATATAAGAATAAAGAAGGGAATTATTTAAAGCTTTTCTGTAAAGCTTATAGAAGCTTAGGCAGCCATTATCTGTGGATAAGTACCTTGAGGCCATGAAACACCTACTGTACAGAGGATGACAACTGGGTGGGTAAGCAGTGCTCCGCCTGTGCCGCGCTGTCGGATAAGCTGTGGGTGGAATGCCATGTTATCCACAGGCCAGTTACCCACAGACTTTCGCCCCCACTTGTGCAACGCCCTCAGGGGCGGTTATCCACAGAGCTTATGCACATACCATTGGTCGCTTTGTCCACCGATAAGCGGTTGATTCTTCAGGTTGTCCCTGCAACCTACATGTGGATAAGTGCTCGGCCTGCCGGTACAATGGCCGCTTGTTTTTGCCTCACCGGCTTTCAACTTAGGGGATATCCGTGTCAGTGGAACTTTGGCAGCAGTGCGTGGAGCTTCTGCGTGATGAGCTGCCTGCCCAGCAATTCAACACCTGGATCCGTCCACTACAGGTCGAAGCCGAAGGCGACGAGTTGCGTGTCTATGCACCGAACCGTTTTGTGCTCGACTGGGTCAATGAAAAGTACCTGGGACGTTTGCTCGAACTGTTGAACGAGCATGGCAACGGCCTGGCGCCCGCGCTTTCCTTATTAATAGGCAGCAAGCGCAGTTCCGCTCCGCGTGCCGCGCCCAATGCCCCGTTGGCCGCCGCGGCTTCCCAGGCCATGGCCGCCAGTGCTCCGGCGCCCGTTGTGGTGACTGCCACGCCGACCGCGCAGCCGGCACCGACCCCGAAGGCGGCGGTCGAGGTCAGCCAGGAACCGTCCCGCGACAGCTTCGATCCGATGGCCGGCGCCAGTTCGCAACAAGCCCCGGTGCGTGCCGAACAGCGCACCGTCCAGGTAGAAGGCGCGCTCAAGCACACCAGCTACCTGAACCGCACCTTTACCTTTGAGAACTTCGTCGAGGGTAAGTCCAACCAATTGGCCCGGGCCGCGGCCTGGCAGGTGGCGGATAACCCCAAGCATGGCTACAACCCGCTCTTCCTTTATGGCGGCGTCGGCCTGGGTAAGACCCACTTGATGCACGCCGTGGGTAACCACCTATTAAAGAAGAACCCGAATGCCAAGGTGGTCTACCTGCATTCGGAGCGTTTCGTCGCGGACATGGTCAAGGCTTTGCAGCTCAACGCCATCAACGAGTTCAAGCGCTTCTACCGTTCGGTGGATGCCTTGCTGATCGACGACATTCAATTCTTCGCCCGCAAGGAACGGTCCCAGGAAGAGTTTTTCCACACCTTCAACGCCTTGCTTGAAGGCGGTCAGCAGGTGATCCTGACCAGCGACCGTTATCCGAAAGAGATCGAAGGCCTGGAAGAGCGCCTGAAGTCGCGTTTCGGCTGGGGCCTGACCGTGGCGGTCGAGCCGCCGGAGCTGGAAACCCGGGTCGCGATCCTGATGAAGAAGGCCGACCAGGCGAAAGTCGAACTGCCCCACGACGCGGCGTTCTTCATTGCCCAACGTATTCGTTCCAACGTCCGTGAACTCGAAGGCGCGCTGAAGCGGGTGATCGCTCACTCGCACTTCATGGGCCGCGACATCACCATCGAGCTGATCCGCGAATCGCTGAAAGACCTGCTGGCGCTGCAAGACAAGCTGGTGTCTGTGGATAACATTCAGCGCACGGTGGCCGAATACTACAAGATCAAGATTTCCGACCTGCTGTCCAAGCGCCGTTCGCGCTCGGTGGCACGTCCACGCCAGGTCGCCATGGCCTTGTCCAAGGAACTCACCAACCACAGCTTGCCTGAAATTGGTGATGTCTTCGGCGGGCGCGACCATACTACGGTCTTGCATGCATGCCGCAAGATCAACGAACTTAAGGAATCCGACGCGGACATCCGCGAGGACTACAAGAACCTGCTGCGAACACTGACCACTTGATGACACCAGCGCAGCTTATTAAGGCAAGGGACTAGACCATGCATTTCACTATTCAACGCGAAGCCCTGTTGAAACCCCTGCAACTGGTCGCAGGCGTCGTCGAGCGCCGCCAGACCTTGCCGGTGCTCTCCAATGTGTTGCTGGTCGTCGAAGGCCAGCAACTGTCGCTGACCGGTACCGACCTGGAAGTCGAGCTGGTCGGTCGCGTCCAACTCGAAGAGCCAGCGGAACCGGGTGAAATTACCGTACCGGCGCGCAAGCTGATGGACATCTGCAAGAGCCTGCCCAACGACGCCCTGATCGACATCAAGGTCGACGAGCAGAAGCTGGTGGTGAAAGCCGGCCGTAGCCGCTTCACCCTGTCCACCCTGCCGGCGAACGATTTCCCGACAGTGGAAGAAGGCCCGGGCTCGCTGACTTGCCAGCTCGCCCAGAGCAAGCTGCGTCGCTTGATCGAACGCACCAGCTTCGCCATGGCCCAACAGGACGTGCGTTACTACCTCAACGGTATGCTGCTGGAAGTATCGGCCGGTATTATCCGTGCCGTGGCCACCGACGGCCACCGTCTGGCCATGTGCTCGATGCAGGCCGATATCGGTCAGCCGGATCGCCACCAGGTGATCGTGCCGCGTAAAGGCATCCTCGAATTGGCCCGCCTGCTGACCGAGCCGGAAGGCAACGTGAGCATCGTTCTCGGTCAGCACCACATCCGGGCAACCACAGGCGAATTCACCTTCACCTCCAAACTGGTGGACGGCAAGTTCCCGGACTACGAGCGTGTTCTGCCAAAAGGCGGCGACAAGCTGGTCCTCGGCGATCGCCAGGCACTGCGTGAAGCCTTCAGTCGTACCGCGATCCTGTCCAACGAGAAGTACCGTGGTATCCGTCTGCAACTGGCCAGCGGTCAGTTGAAGATCCAGGCCAACAACCCTGAGCAGGAAGAAGCGGAAGAAGAAATCAGCGTCGACTACAACGGCGGTTCGCTGGAGATCGGCTTCAACGTCAGCTACCTGCTGGACGTGCTGGGCGTGATGACCACCGAGCAGGTGCGTCTGATCCTGTCCGACTCCAACAGCAGCGCGCTGGTGCAGGAGTCGGACAACGACGACTCCGCCTACGTCGTCATGCCGATGCGCCTGTAACGGTGTCGCGCCTGCCCATGTCCAGCCAACGCTAGATGTCCCTCAGTCGTGTTTCGGTCACCGCGGTGCGTAATCTGCAGCCGGTGACCTTCTCCCCCTCCCCGCGTATCAATATCCTTTACGGCGCCAACGGCAGCGGAAAAACCAGCGTGCTCGAAGCGCTGCATCTGCTCGGGCTCGCGCGCTCGTTTCGCAGTACCCGTCTGCTACCGGTGATCCAGTACGAACAACTCGCCTGCACGGTCTTCGGTCAGGTGGAGTTGGCCGAGGGCGGGCACAGCGCGTTGGGGATATCACGGGACCGCCAGGGCGAATTCCAGATCCGCATCGATGGGCAGAACGCCAAGAGCGCGGCGCAACTGGCGGAAATCCTGCCACTGCAACTGATCAACCCGGACAGCTTCCGCCTGCTTGAAGGGGCCCCGAAGATCCGCCGCCAGTTCCTCGACTGGGGTGTGTTCCACGTGGAACCTCGTTTCATGTCGACCTGGCAGCGCTTGCAGAAGGCCCTGCGGCAGCGGAACTCATGGCTGCGGCATGGTACACTTGACGCCGCTTCGCAAGCGGCCTGGGACCGGGAACTGTGCCTGGCCAGCGCCGAAATCGATGAGTACCGCCGCGCTTACATCAAAGTCTTGAAACCAGTCTTTGAGCAAACCTTGAGCGAGCTAGTCGAACTCGAGGGCTTAACGCTGAGCTATTACCGTGGTTGGGACAAAGAGAAGGAACTGAGCGCCGTGCTCGCCTCTTCCCTGCACCGGGACCAGCAAATGGGTCATACCCAAGCCGGACCACAGCGAGCTGATTTGCGTCTTCGATTGGGGGCACACAATGCCGCGGACATCTTGTCCCGGGGTCAGCAGAAACTGGTGGTCTGTGCCTTGCGCATTGCTCAGGGGCACCTGGTCAGTCAGGCCCGGCGCGGTCAGTGTATTTATCTGGTGGATGACCTGCCGTCCGAGCTGGACGAGCAACACCGTCGTGCACTCTGTCGCTTGCTGGAAGACTTACGCTGCCAGGTGTTTATCACCTGTGTAGACCACGAATTATTGAGGGAAGGCTGGCAGACGGAAACGCCAGTCGCTTTGTTCCACGTGGAACAAGGCTGTATCACCCAGACCCACGACCATCGGGAGTGAAGGCATGAGCGAAGAAAATACGTACGACTCGACCAGCATCAAGGTGCTGAAAGGTTTGGATGCCGTACGCAAACGTCCCGGTATGTACATTGGCGACACCGATGATGGTAGCGGTCTGCACCACATGGTGTTCGAGGTGGTCGACAACTCCATCGACGAAGCCCTCGCCGGCCATTGCGACGAAATCAGCATCATCATCCACCCGGATGAGTCCATCACCGTACGCGACAACGGTCGCGGCATTCCGGTAGACGTGCATAAAGAAGAAGGCGTTTCCGCGGCCGAGGTCATCATGACCGTGCTGCACGCCGGCGGTAAGTTCGACGACAACTCCTATAAAGTCTCCGGCGGTTTGCACGGCGTGGGTGTGTCGGTAGTGAACGCCCTCTCCGAATTGCTGGTGCTGACCGTGCGTCGCAGCGGCAAGATCTGGGAACAGACCTACGTCCACGGTGTGCCACAGGAGCCGATGCGAACCGTCGGCGACAGCGAAACCACCGGTACCGAGATTCACTTCAAGGCCTCCGCCGAAACCTTCAAGAACATCCACTTCAGCTGGGACATCCTGGCCAAGCGGATTCGTGAACTGTCTTTCCTCAACTCCGGTGTCGGCATCGTCCTCAAGGATGAGCGCAGCGGCAAGGAAGAGCTGTTCAAGTATGAAGGCGGCCTGCGGGCGTTCGTTGAATACCTGAACACCAACAAGACCCCGGTCAACCAGGTTTTCCACTTCAACGTCCAGCGTGAAGACGGCATCGGCGTGGAAATCGCCCTGCAGTGGAACGACAGCTTCAACGAGAACCTGTTGTGCTTCACCAACAACATTCCGCAGCGCGATGGCGGTACTCACCTGGTGGGTTTCCGTTCCGCACTGACGCGTAACCTGAACACCTACATCGAAGCGGAAGGCCTGGCGAAGAAGCACAAGGTCGCTACCACCGGTGACGATGCCCGCGAAGGCCTGACCGCGATCATTTCGGTCAAGGTACCGGATCCGAAGTTCAGCTCCCAGACCAAGGACAAGCTGGTCTCGTCCGAAGTGAAGACCGCGGTCGAACAGGAAATGGGCAAGTACTTCTCGGACTTCCTGCTGGAAAACCCGAACGAAGCCAAGCTGGTGGTCGGCAAGATGATCGACGCCGCCCGTGCCCGTGAAGCGGCGCGTAAAGCCCGTGAGATGACCCGTCGTAAAGGTGCGCTGGATATCGCCGGCCTGCCGGGCAAACTGGCGGACTGCCAGGAAAAAGACCCTGCCCTTTCCGAACTCTACCTGGTGGAAGGTGACTCTGCTGGCGGTTCCGCCAAGCAGGGTCGTAACCGTCGCACCCAGGCGATCCTGCCGTTGAAGGGCAAGATCCTCAACGTGGAAAAAGCCCGTTTCGACAAGATGATCTCGTCCCAGGAAGTGGGCACGCTGATCACCGCGCTGGGCTGCGGTATCGGCCGCGACGAGTACAACATCGAGAAGCTGCGTTACCACAACATCATCATCATGACCGATGCCGACGTCGACGGTTCGCACATCCGTACCCTGCTGCTGACCTTCTTCTTCCGTCAGTTGCCGGAGCTGATCGAGCGTGGCTACATCTACATCGCCCAGCCGCCGTTGTACAAGGTGAAGAAAGGCAAGCAAGAGCAATACATCAAAGACGACGACGCCATGGAAGAGTACATGACGCAGTCGGCCCTGGAAGATGCGAGCCTGCACCTGAACGAAGACGCACCGGGTATTTCCGGTGAAGCGCTGGAACGTCTGGTGAATGACTTCCGCATGGTGATGAAGACCCTCAAGCGTCTGTCGCGCCTGTACCCACAGGAACTGACCGAGCACTTCATCTACCTGCCGGCGGTGAGCCTGGAGCAGTTGGGCGATCACGCCGCGATGCAGGAATGGTTGGCCAAGTACGAAGTCCGTCTGCGTCTGAACGAGAAGTCCGGCCTGGTCTACAAAGCCAGCCTGCGTGAAGACCGTGAACGTAACGTCTGGCTGCCGGAGGTCGAACTGATCTCCCACGGCCTGTCCAACTACGTCACCTTCAACCGCGACTTCTTTGGCAGCAACGACTACAAGACCGTTGTGACCCTAGGCGCGCAGTTGAGCACCTTGCTCGATGACGGCGCCTACATCCAGCGTGGCGAACGCAAGAAAGCCGTGACCGAGTTCAAGGAAGCCCTGGACTGGTTGATGGCCGAAAGCACCAAGCGCCACACCATCCAGCGATACAAAGGGCTGGGTGAGATGAACCCGGACCAGTTGTGGGAAACCACCATGGACCCAGCGGTTCGCCGGATGCTGAAAGTGACGATCGAAGACGCCGTCGGTGCGGACCAGATCTTCAACACGCTGATGGGCGATGCGGTAGAGCCACGTCGTGACTTTATCGAGAGCAATGCGTTGGCGGTGTCGAACCTGGATTTCTGATGGTGTGTAGGTTCACAGAATAGTTGCGCATTTTCACAAATAAAGGGATCGGCCAACCCCTCGGGGTTGACTGACCATGCTCAAAGGAGGCCCGCGCGAGCGGGCTTTTTTTGGCGTGCGATAAGGTTGGCCGAAAGAGCGTCTCGATACGGTGGCAGTAGCTGACTTATTTTGCTGTCGGCGGCTTCGTCTGTTCGGGAGCGCTGATGTTTAACCGTGTGCAGATTGCTGGATCAGGGGTTAAATGGTCTCGTACTTTATCGGACAGCGCATAACCATAAAGCTCCGGGTTGCAGCGAGCCGCCTGGGCTATCCATTCTGTTCGGTTGGTGACGACCAATACTCCGCTCAGAGCTGCGCCGATTAGGGCCAACGCGCCGTAACTAAGTACCACTTTGTCTAACTGGGGAGGAGCGCCTGGAATTGGTATCAATAGTGCGCTTCGTGCAATTGGCTCAAGCTTGCTGACGGTGTACCCGGTAAAAAGTAGGCCTAATGAGCCGCTAATCGACGAATAGACGGCGCCATCAACCCCGTTGAAGGGCGCCGAGAGGATGGCGGCAATACAGCCAACAACAAGACCTATCAGTAGAAATAGGCAGCGGTTGATGCGGATATAGGCGTTGGCGGCTATCCACGGGCTTCCATTGGGCCCCGGTACTCCCATCCCATAGCACAGCAGAAGGGCTAACAGTAGGCAGATAAAGAAAGCGGCATCCGTTATGAGCGCGGTGAAACTAGGGTAAGTGTGGCTGAGCGACTTGATGATTTCATTCATTGAGGTGTGCTCCCGTTCAATCGGTAAGTAACAGCTCTCGTCGCCCAGAATGCTACGTAACCTTGAGAAATGCCGAAGAGTGCTCCTCAGCTTAGTCCGCTTTTTCTGGGAGGTTTTCGATGACGGGGCAAAATATTAGCTTGAAGGCCCTCCATCGAGGCTACACGTGTGCATTTCATAGCATTCTCCCTTCACGATTTAAAAGCAAAATCCCCCTTCTGTATTCAACAAGCCCGTCTACACTCTAGGATCTATGCCCATAGGTGGCATTGTGCCTCACCCGGAAACTGAACTGTTTTACCACTATCCGACGACTGACCCCGCACCACCCTCAAGGGAGCGGGCCGTTGGCGGATAACCTTGTTGTGCAGTGGAGCTTTGTTCAACTGATTCAGGGAGGAACCTATGTCGTCATCCGGCAACCTGCAGCTACCGCGGCCTGCTCCTCAGGCGAGCGCATTTTTCTGGATACCCCTTATCCCCGCCGCCCTTGGTGTGTGCGTGTTGCTATTGAGCGACTGGCGCCCTGCCAACCTGGCCTGGTCGGCATGCCTGCTGGTGGTGGGGGGGCTCGCCGGACTTTTGAACCAGCGTCATTACCGGCAATTGTCAGCCCGGCTACTGAGTGACGCCCAAGCCGTTCAGAGCACCATCGACACGGCGCCAACCGGTGGCCTTGAGGCCGTCTGCCTCGAAGCCATTCCCATCTGGTCCCGGCAAATCGAGAGCTCTCGCACCGAGACCGAAACCGCCATCATTGAACTGACCAGCCGTTTCAGCGCCATTGCCGAACATCTGCAACAGACCGTTGATAACTCCCAGGCGACGGCGGGCGATCTGGCCGACCACAACCAGGGCAGTGCATTGGAGGTCCTGGCCCAGAGCGATGCCGAGTTGCTGCATGTGATCGAGTCGCTCAAAACCATTCAGAAAAGTCGCGACGAGATGCTGGTACAGGTCCGCAACCTCACCGGCTACACCGGCGAACTGCGGGCCATGGCCGGTGAAGTGGCGGCCATCGCCCAGCAGACCAACCTGCTGGCGCTCAACGCCGCCATTGAAGCCGCCCGCGCCGGGGAAGCCGGGCGTGGCTTTGCCGTGGTGGCCGATGCGGTGCGGACCCTCTCCAGCCAATCCAGCGAAACCGGGCAGAAAATGTCCGCCAAGGTCGACATCATCAACGGCGCCATCACCCAACTGGTGGAGGCCGCGGCCAGCAGTACCGATCACGACAAGGATTCGGTGGCCGAGTCGGAAGCCAGCATCCAGGGCGTCCTGGAACGCTTCAAGAGCATCACCGGCCAACTCTCCGAATCCGCGGCCCTGCTGCAACGCGAAGGCCTGGGGATTCGCGACGAGGTCACCGAAGTGCTGGTCAACCTGCAATTCCAGGACCGGGTCAGCCAGATCCTCGCCCAGGTCCGCAACAACATGGAAGCCCTGCTCCGTCACTTGCGCGAAGCCCAGGTGCCGGGTTCCACGGTGGTGGTCGATGCTCCCGCCTGGCTGGCGGAAATGGAGCTGACCTACGCCACCGATGAACAGCGGCGCAATCACCGCACGGGCAAGGTCAACGTCAATAAACCCACGAGTACCCAGGAAATCACCTTCTTTTAGGAGCCGGTCATGGCAAAAAATGTAATGGTGGTCGACGATTCAAGCAGTGTTCGTCAGGTAGTCAGCATCGCGCTCAAAAGCGCGGGATACGACGTAATCGAAGCCAGTGACGGCAAGGACGCCCTGGGCAAGCTGACCGGGCAGAAAATTCACCTGATCATCAGCGATGTGAACATGCCGAACATGGACGGCATCACCTTCGTCAAGGAGGTGAAAAAGCTGCCCAGCTACAAATTCACCCCGATCATCATGCTCACCACCGAATCCCAGGAAAGCAAGAAGCAGGAGGGACAGGCTGCGGGGGCACGGGCCTGGGTGGTCAAGCCGTTCCAGCCGGCGCAGATGCTCGCCGCCGTATCCAAGCTGATCCTGCCCTGAGCCCGGGCACTACCAGGACCGGGCAAACAGGGAGATTCGCGTATGCCGATCATTTGCCAAGCAGATACTTCGACTCCACACCTGGGGATCGAAGGCGAGATGACCATCTATACCGCCGCAGAACTCTATGGGGAACTGGCGCCATTCCTGACGTTGGGCAGCCCCCTGGAGATCGACCTCTCGCAGGTCACTGAAATCGATGGCGCGGGCCTGCAACTGTTGATGCTCGCCAAGCGTGAAACCTTGCGTACGGGCGTTGCGCTGCAACTGAGCGGACACAGCCCGGCAGTGCTTGAGGTATTCGAACTCTGCGACCTGGGCGGGACGCTGGGGCAGCCGTGATCCAGGGCTACAAGCTTCCGCGGTTCTCTGACCCCGGGGCGATAAAAAGGACTCTATCGTGACGATCAATCTCGACCAGGCACAGCAGACTTTCATCGTCGAAGCACGCGAGCTGCTTCAGGACATGGAGTCATCGTTGTTGCAGCTGGAGTCCGAACCCGATGACAACGATGCCATCGGCGCGATCTTCCGTGCGGCGCATACCATCAAGGGGTCCGCCGGACTGTTCGGCTTGAGCCCCATCGTCGGGTTTACCCATATCGTCGAAGACGTGCTCGATCGCTTGCGCGACGGGGCCATCCAGGTCGATGGCGAGTTGATCGCCCTGCTGCTCAGAAGTGCCGACCATATGCTGGAGCTGGTTGAGGTCGTGGCCGGCGCGGGTGAGGCGATGAGCGACAGCGCCCAGGAGCGTGAGGTGGCGCTGCGCCAGGGATTGCAGAACTACCAGGCCGTCCGGGCGGCGTCTGTGGTGCCGGCATTGATCGATATCCCGGTGGCCCAGCCGGTACCCGGCCAGGACTCGGTCAGCTCCGGCTATTGGCACATTTCCCTGCGTTTCGGCGCGGATGTGTTTCGCAATGGCATGGACCCGCTGTCCTTTCTTCGCTACCTGAATACCCTGGGCGAGATCGTCCATATCGTCACTCTCGCCGATACCCTGCCCGCCCTGGAGCAGTTCGATGCCGAGAGCTGTCACCTGGGCTTCGAGATCGACCTGGATTCCGATGCCAGCCGTGAAACCATCGCCGAGGCCTTCGATTTCGTGCGTGACGACTGCCAGATCCATATCCTGGCGCCCCACAGTCGGATGGAAGAGTACCTGCGACTTATCAATGCACTGCCTGAAGAACCGGCTCGACTGGGGGAAATCCTGACCCGATGTGGCGCACTGACAGCCAAGGAACTGGAAGACGGTTTGCGCGCCCAGCGCGAGCATGCCGAGGCGGCCGGGACAGCGGCCATGCCACTGGGGGAAATCCTGATTGAACAACGGGTGGTCGAACCGGCCGTGGTGCAGTCCGCACTGGAAAAACAGGGCCGGCAGCGCGAGCAGCCCCCCCAGGCTACGGCGGTCGAGGCTCGCTTTGTCCGGGTCAATGCCGACAAGCTGGACGAGCTGATCAATCTGGTGGGCGAACTGGTCATCGCCAGCGCCGGGGCCAACCTGTTGGCGCGCGGCAGCTCGAACGGACCGTTGCAGGAATCCACTTCGGTGGTGTCGGGACTGGTGGAGGAAATCCTCGACGGCGCGTTGCACCTGCGGATGATCCCCATCGGCGACACCTTCAACCGTTTCCGTCGTGTGGTCCGGGATGTCAGCCAGGAACTGGGCAAGGACATCGAACTGCTGATCAGCGGTGCCGATACCGAGCTGGACAAGACCGTGGTGGAAAAAATCGGCGATCCGCTGATGCACCTGCTGCGTAATGCGATGGATCACGGCATCGAATCCCCGTCGCTGCGCGAGGCCGCCGGCAAGCCCGCCAAGGGCCGGTTGCAGCTCAACGCCTTTCACGATTCGGGCAGCATTGTCCTGGAAATCGCCGACGACGGCGCCGGGCTGAACCGCGACCGGATTCTGCAAAAAGCCGTCGAGCGCGGCCTGGTCCCTGTCGGGGCGAACCTGACGGACCAGGAAATCTACAATCTGATTTTCGAAGCAGGGTTTTCCACCGCCGAAGCGGTGACCAACCTGTCCGGGCGCGGCGTGGGCATGGATGTGGTCAAGCGCAACATCACCCTCTTGCGTGGCACGGTGGATCTGGATAGCCAACCCGGACAAGGCACGGTCATTCGTATCCGCCTGCCCTTGACCCTGGCGATCATCAACGGATTCCTCGTGGGCATCGGCCAGATCCACTACGTGGTGCCGCTGGAAATGGTCCAGGAGTGCATCGAGTTGAGTGCCGGGCAGCGTCAGAATCTGGCGGGTAACAACTACCTGGACCTGCGCGGGGAAGTCCTGCCGCTGGTGCGCTTACGCGACCACTTCGATCATGCCGGGCTCAGTCTTCGCCGCGAGAACGTGGTGGTAGTCCGTTGTGCCGAGCAGAAGGCCGGACTGGTGGTCGATGAGCTGCTGGGGGAATTCCAGACCGTCATCAAACCCCTCGGCAAGCTGTTCAATGCACTGCGTGGCATCAGTGGCTCCACCATTCTGGGCAGCGGCGAGGTCGCGCTGATTCTCGATGTTCCGGCGTTGCTGGGGGAGCTGGTCCAGCGTGAAACCCGGCAAGCCGCTGCTTATTCCTTGACCGATAGCAAACCTGGCAACTCAGCCAACCACACCGCACATGGAGGGGCCCTTCAATGAAATGGTTCTACGATCTGAGAATAGCAACCAAGCTCATCGCTTCGTTTCTGCTGGTGTTGGTCCTGATGGCGCTGATGGGAGCATTTGCTGTCATTCAACTGGGCCAGGTCAACCAGACCGCCACCGACATGCGCGACAACTGGCTGCCCTCCGTGCGCCTGTCCTCGGGCATTCGGTTTTTTGTCGCCAACTATCGGATCAAGGAGATTCGTTATCTGCTGGCCGAAGATTCGACGGAGCGAGCTCAGTATGAACAAGAGACTACCGATGCCCGCAAGGAGGTCGACACCCGCATTGTCCGCTATGAGAAGGACGGCCTGATTTCCGGCCCCGCGGAACAAGCGCTGTTCGATACGTTCAAGAACGACTGGGAGACCTACCTGGCCAGCAGCAAGAAGATGCTCGCCGAGTCCCGGCAGGAGGGTGGGCGCGAGCAAGCCATGGCTGTTCTCAGGGGGGACTCGAAGCGAACCTTCGAATTGATATCCGCCGATCTGCTGAAAATAATCGAACTCAACGACACCGGGGCGACGGCCGCCAATCAACGGGGTAACGAGATCTACGCCAACGGACGGATGTCGATCATGGCCGCGGTGATCGTGGCCTTGCTCATTGGCATTGCCCTGGCGTTGTTCATTTCGCGGATCATTGCCACCCCGCTAAAAGCCGCTGCCGGTGTTGCCGGCCAGTTGGCCGAGGGTAATCTGGCGGTAACCATTGCATCGGGTTCCAAGGACGAGACCGGTCAGGTGCTTACGGCGATGCAGACCATGGTCGGCAAGCTCTCGCAGATTATCGGCGAAGTGCGCACCGCCGCCGACAACCTGGCCAGCGCGTCCGAGGAAGTCAGCGCCACCGCGCAGTCCATGAGCCAGGCCACCAGCGAGCAGGCGGCCAGTGTCGAGGAGACCAGTGCCTCCGTCGAGCAGATGAGCGCCAGCATCAACCAGAACACCGAGAACGCCAAGGTTACCGACGGCATGGCGAGCAAGGCGGCCAAGGAAGCCACCGATGGCGGCGACTCCGTGCAGCAGACCGTCCAGGCGATGAAGAAAATCGCCCAGCGCATCAGCATCATCGACGACATTGCCTACCAGACCAACCTGCTGGCCTTGAACGCGGCCATTGAAGCGGCGCGGGCGGGAGAACATGGCAAGGGCTTCGCGGTGGTGGCGGCGGAAGTACGCAAATTGGCCGAACGCAGCCAGGTGGCCGCGCAGGAGATCGGCGAGCTGTCCACCAGCAGTGTCGAAATGTCCGAACGGGCCGGACGCTTGCTGGATGAAATGGTGCCTTCGATCAACAAGACCTCCGATCTGGTCCAGGAAATTACCGCCGCCTCCGAAGAACAGGCCGCCGGCGTGGCGCAGATCAATACCGCGATGAACCAGCTCAACCAGGTCACTCAGCAAAATGCTTCAAGCAGCGAAGAGCTGGCCGCCACGGCCGAAGAGATGAGCAGCCAGGCTGAACAGCTGCAGCAGGCGATGAGCTTTTTCACGCTGGAGGCGGCCAATGCGAGCGTGAACGTGGCGCAAGGCAAATCGCGCGCGGCCGGTGGCATGGCGCGATCGGTCGTACGGGCACCGCAACCGGCCCTGCACAAGAGTTTCGCCCAGGCCGTCGGCCCTGACGAAAGCGAGTTCACCCGGTTCTGAGCGACGCCTGGACGCGGACCCTTTTCATGCAGGAGAGCAACATGGGTGCATTAATGACTACCCGCCAGGCGGTGGCGGTGCCAACGCAGGAGGCGCAGTACCTGACGTTCCTGCTGGCCGGCGAAATGTTCGCCATCGGCATCCTGGGAATCAAGGAAATCATCGAGTACGGCCATGTCACGCCAGTGCCGATGATGCCCGCCTTCGTCCGTGGCGTGATCAACCTGCGCGGTGCCGTGGTGCCGGTGGTGGACCTGGGCGCGCGCTTCGGGCAGCAGTGTTCGAGCGTGACCCGGCGCAGTTGCGTGGTGATTATCGAAGCCAGCGATGATGACGGCCGGGCCCAGGATATCGGCTTGCTGGTCGACACGGTGTCCGAGGTGCTGGAAATTCCGGCGGCCGAGGTCGAACCGCCGCCGAGCTTCGGTGCGCGCATTCGCGCCGATTTCATCAGTGGCATGGCCAAGGTCGAAGGCAAGTTCGTCATCGTCCTGGACGTTGACCGGGTGTTGTCGGTGGATGAGATGTCGCAGCTGGCGGAGGCCGGTGGTAGCCACATACACCCGGTGCCGTGAGTGGTGAAGAAGGAGCGTCAGGTTGAACGGCATCAAGCTCGAGGATCGCGAATTCACCCAGTTCCAGACCTGGCTCTACGGGGCGGCGGGGATCAGCTTGTCGGCCGCGAAAAAGGCCCTGGTCGCCGGGCGTCTGTTCAAGCGCCTCAAGCATCACGAACTGGACAGTTATGATGCCTATTTCAAACTGATCATGGGCAAGGAGAACGCTGGTGAGCTGCAGGTGGCCCTCGACCTGTTGACCACCAACGAGACCTACTTCTTCCGCGAACCCAAGCACTTTGACTTCCTGCGCCAACAGGTATTGCCCCGCGCCGCGCCGGGAAAGACCTTCCGGGTGTGGAGCGCGGCCAGCTCCTCGGGCGAAGAACCCTACAGCCTGGCCATGACCCTGGCCGAGGGCCTGGGCAGTACGCCGTGGGAGGTGATCGGCTCGGATATCAGCACCCAGGTATTGGCCAAGGCCCGCAGCGGGCACTACCCGATGGAGCGGGCGAGCAACCTGCCGTCCGCGTTGCTGAGCCGCTATTGCCTCAAAGGCATTGGTCAGCAGAGCGGCACCTTCCTGATCGACAAGAGCCTGCGTCAGCGGGTGAGCTTTATCCAGGTCAATCTGAACGACACCCTGCCGCAACTGGGGGAGTTCGAGGTTATTTTCCTGCGTAACGTAATGATCTACTTCGATCAGGAGACCAAGCGCAAAGTGGTCAACCGTCTCTTGCCGTTTCTGCGGCGCGGCGGTTATTTCATCATCAGCCATTCGGAAAGCCTGCACGGCGTCAGTGACGCGTTCAAGCTGGTGGCTCCCTCCATCTATCAAAAGCCATGAAGGCCGCTATTGCCATGGACGTCGAAGAAATCTACCTGGCTCCCGGAAGTCTGTGCTTTCGCAACAGCCCTACCCGTATCCACACCCTGTTGGGGTCGTGTGTTTCCATGATCCTCTGGCATCCGGTGCGTAAGCTCGGCGGGATATCCCATTGCCTGCTGCCCGGCCGCCGACAGCGCGGCGAGGTCCTGGACGGTAGTTATGTCGACGAAGCTTTCGAATGGTTGATGCTGCACATTCAGGGCTATCGGAGCGAGGCCCGCGAGTATCAGCTGAAGTTGTTCGGTGGTGGTGAGATGTTTCCGCAACAGTCGCGTGACTATGCCGCCGGTGATATCGCCGGCCTGAACTGCGCGGCCGTCACCCAAATCGCCGAGCGTCTGCGCTTGTCACCCAGTGCCATGGACCTGGGGGGAACCGGGCACCGCAGCCTGGTCTTCGACACCTGGAGCGGCGATGTCTGGGTTCGGCATCTCTCTTTGCAAACGCTGGAAGGCAGTCATGAAAAAAATAAGCGTTTTGCTGGTCGATGATTCCGCCGTGGTTCGGCAGGTGCTGATGGCGATTCTCGGCCAGGCCCCGGATATCGAAGTGACGGTCGCCGCCGACCCGATCTTCGCCATGGATAAAATGGCCAAGGCCTGGCCGGACGTGATTGTGCTGGATGTGGAAATGCCCCGCATGGACGGCATCACCTTTCTGAAAAAGATCATGGCCGAGCGCCCCACCCCGGTGGTCATCTGCTCCTCGCTGACCGAACGCGGCGCCGAGACCACCTTGCAGGCGCTTGCGGCCGGGGCTGTGGATATCATCACCAAGCCACAAGGCGGCGTTAAGAACTTCCTGTTGGAGTCCGCCGCCCATCTGCTCGGCGCCGTTCGTGGCGCGGCCGGTGCCAATGTCAGGAACCTCGCCCCGCGCGCGGCGGCGCCACGACTTGAGGTGGCCAGCAAGCTGAGCGCCGATGCGATGTTGTCGGCGGCCGGCAGCCAGGCGATGGCCCAGACCACCGAGCGCATTGTCGCCATCGGCACGTCCACGGGTGGGACCCAGGCACTGGAGGCGCTGCTCACCGTGCTGCCCAGAGTCTGCCCGGGGATCGTCATCGTTCAGCATATGCCGGAGAAATTCACCGCCTCCTTTGCCCAGCGCCTCAACGGGCTGTCGCAGATTGAAGTCCGCGAGGCGCAGAACAATGATCGGGTGTTGCCCGGCCTGGCGCTGATCGCCCCGGGCGGCAAGCACATGATGCTGGTGCGTAACGGCGCCTACTACCACGTGCAGGTGGCGGACGGCCCGCTGGTCAATCGCCACCGGCCGTCGGTGGATGTGCTGTTTCGCTCGGTAGCCAAGTTCGCCGGGAAGAACGCCACCGGCATCATCATGACCGGCATGGGCGACGATGGTGCCCGTGGCCTCAAGGAAATGGCCGATGCCGGTGCCGCGACCGTGGCCCAGGACGAGGCCAGTTGCGTGGTGTTCGGCATGCCCAGGGAAGCCATCAAGCTGGGTGCCGCCAAACGTGTCCTGTCCTTGCAAGACATGCATCTGGCGGTGCTGGGCAAGTAGCCTGGGTTCACTCCGGTTCCAGCTCTTCTCCTGGGAATATTTCCCAATCAGCACATTTGCAATCCAGGCGCTTCAATCATTGCGCCAAGTCAGGAGTCATTCAGGACTCGGCTGTATGATGTTGCGCAATATTTAGTAATAGAATCTTTGATCCGTTTCCCCGGCCAGCCGCCTCCAGGATAAGACCATGTCCGACCCGCAGCCCTTGACTCCCCTGGAACCGGAAAAGTCTTCCGCCTCATTGGGCGAGCAAGCCCGCGCGATGGGCCTCAAAGCCAATCGTTTCGTTGCCCTCACGGGACTGCAAGGCAAAGGTCTGGCATTGGTGGTCGGGTTGCTGGCGTTTGTCTGGATCGTCGGTGGCATCTACAAGGTCCAGCCCGACGAGCAAGGTATCGTCCTGCGCTTCGGCAAATGGGTCGACACCACCGAGGCGGGTTTGCATTACCACCTGCCCTTCCCTATCGAAACGGTGTTGCTGCCCAAGGTCACCACGGTCAACCAGCTGCAATTGGGCCACGCTCCCGCGCTCGGCCTGAACGACAGCAGCCTGTCCCGCGACAAGCAGATGCTCACCGGCGACGAGAATATCGTCGAGGCCGATTGCGCGGTGTTCTGGCGGATCAAGGACGCCGGGCAGTTTCTGTTCAGCATGGACAAGCCCGAATTCGCCATCAAGCTGGCCGCCGAAAGTGCCCTGCGCGAAGTGATCGGGCGCACGCCGATCCAGGCGGCCCTGTCGGACAAGCGCCAGGAGATCGCCGAGGAAACCAAGACCTTGTTGCAAGGCTTGCTCGACGATGAAAAAGCCGGCGTGCTGATCACCCAGATCCAGTTGCAGCGCGTCGATCCGCCACCGGCGGTGATCGATGCGTTCAACGATGTGCAGCGGGCCCGGGCCGACCAGGAGCGCGCGCGCAACGAGGCCGAGTCCTACGCCAACGACATTCTTCCGCGGGCCAGGGGCGAAGCGTCCCATATCAACCAGGAAGCCGAGGCCTACAAGGCCCAGGCGGTCAATCTGGCCGAAGGCGACGCGAAAAGCTTCCTGGCGGTGTATGAAAGTTATGCACAGGCCAAGGAGGTGACCAGCTGGCGGCTGTATATGGAAAGCACCGATGAAGTGCTGAAAAAAGCCTCCAAGGTGATCATCGATACGTCCGGCAAAGGTGTCTCGGGCGTGGTGCCCTATATGCCGCTGTCGGAACAGGACAAGCGCCCGGCCAAGGAGCAGACCCGATGAAACCGCGGATTCGTATGGCCCTGGTGATCCTCGCGCTGGTTGTCCTGTGGACCCTCGGCGCCTCGCTGTATACCGTCGATGAAGCCCAGCAGGCCCTGGTGGTCCGGCTCGGCGCGCCGACCGCGCCGGTGCGTACGCCGGGGCTGAAACTCAAGGTGCCGCTGATCGACACCGTGATCTATTACGACACCCGCATCCTGACCCTGGCACCGCCTTCCGAGCAGGTGATCCTCGGTGACCAGAAACGCCTGGAGGTGGAAACCTATGCGCGTTATCGCATCGTCGACCCGCTGCGTTTCTATCAGGCCCTGCGTACGGTGGACCAGGCCAATGCGCAACTGGCCCAGTTGGTCAGCTCGTCGCTGCGCCGCGAGCTGGGGCAGGTGATGCTCAAGTCGCTGTTGTCCGCCGAGCGGCCGAAGATTGTCGAGCATATCCAGAGCGAGGTGGTGGAGAAGGCCAGGCCCCTGGGCATCGAGGTCACCGAAGTGCGTTTTCATCGCGCCGACCTGCCGTTCGAAACCAGCCAGGCGATCTATGACCGGATGAAATCCGAGCGTCAGCGCGAGGCCAAGGAGCTTCGCGCCCAGGGCTTCGAGTGGGCGCAACAGATCCAGGCCAATGCCGAGCGGGAACGGGCGGTGCTGATCTCCGAGGCGCAACGGCAAAGCCGCATCACCCATGGTGAAGCCGATGCCCTGGCGAACCAGATCTCGTCCCAGGCGTTCAACAAGGACCCCGAGTTCTACAAGCTCTACCGCAGTCTGCAGACCTATCGGCAGTCCTTGTCCGAGTCCGCGCCGACGCTGGTGCTGTCACCGGATACGGCGTTCCTCAAGGATTTCAAAAGTGGCCCGCAGGTGAATAGCCGACCCTGACACCCACCGAGGGTTGATGAACGGTTTTTTTGCCATCCACGGACGCACGCCATGAGCCGGGAACAGACATGATGCCAAGCATTTCAATCCGCTCGAGCCGGCTGCGCTTGATGGCCGCCGCCGTCGGCCCGGGGCTGGTGGTGATGCTGGCGGACACCGAGGCCGGCAGCGTGATCACCGCCGCGCAGAGCGGTGCGCAATGGGGCTATCGGCTGCTGTTGCTGCAGTTCCTCATTATTCCGTTGCTGTATACCGCCCAGGAACTCTCGATCCGCCTGGGGCTGGGAACGGGCAAGGGCTTCGGTGAACTGGTGCGCCTGCGGTTTGGTCGTGGCATTGCGTTGTTGTCCCTGGCAACGCTGGTGCTCAGTTGTTTCGGTGCCCTGGTCACCGAATTGAGCGGGCTGGCCGGGGTCGGCGAGCTGTTCGGCGTACCGCTATGGGAAACCATCGGCGTGTTGGTGGTGCTGATTTTCGCGATGGTCTGTACCGGCTCCTACCAGGGTGTCGAACGTATTGCGATTTGCCTGGGCCTGTTCGGCGTGGCCTTTATCGCCGTGGCCTGGAACGCTCACCCTGACCCTCGGAAAATCGCGGCGCAGTGGTACCAGATGCCATTTCACGACAGTTCCTACCTTTACCTGGTGGCCGCCAACCTGGGTACCAGCGTCATGCCGTGGACGGTGTTCTACCAACAGTCGGCGCTGATCGACAAAGGCCTGGGCGCCCGGCACCTGAAAGCGGCGCGCATCGAAACCTTTCTCGGCGCGACCCTCTGCCAGATGCTCACGGCTGCCGTGGTGATTGCCGCTGCGGCGTGTTTCAACCGCTCCGACGCGTCCTTCACCTTGACCAGCGTGCCGCAACTGGCCGATGCCTTTACCGCTTCCCTGGGCCAGACAGTCGGGCGCGGGGTTTTTGCGATGGGGCTGGCCGGGGGCGCGCTGGTGGCCACCATCGTGGTTTGCCTGACCGTGGCCTGGGGCGTCGGCGAGGCCACTGGCCGACGGCATTCCCTGGAGCAGCGTCCCGCCGACGCCCCCTGGTTCTACGCGGCATTCGGTGCCATGTTGCTGGGGGCCGGGGTGCTGGTGGGTTCCGGGGTCAATCTGGTCGAACTGTCGATCTTCACCGGGGTGGTCAACGCATTGTTGCTGCCGGCGGTACTCGGCCTGCTCTATTGGCTGGCCCGTACGCAGTTGGCCGGTGCGTTCAGGTTGCAGGGTTGGTATGCGCGGGTGGTGGGCCTGGTATTCGGATTTGCCTCCCTCGCAGGTCTGTTCTGTGGTGTCGGAGGTTTTTTGAATTGATGACGATGGTTGCGGGAGCGGCAAGATGATCGGCTTGGATACCGGTATGCAGGGGATCAACCTGACGTTGCAGGTGTTCCTGCTCGACCTGCTGCTGAGCGGCGATAACGCCGTGGTTATCGCCCTGGCCTGCCGCCACCTGCCGGCCCGGCAGATGCGCCAGGCGCTGTTCGCCGGGATGGGCGTGGCGGTCGGGTTGCGGATCCTGTTCACCTCGGTGATCAGCCTGTTGCTCAAGGTGCCTTGCCTGAAACTGGCAGGCATGGTCGCGCTGGTAGTCATTGCCATCAAGTTGTTGGTGGGGGAAGAAGACGCCGAACACTTGCCGCAGCGTCCGGGGTCGACACTCTGGTCGGTGGTCGGGCTTATCGTCTTTGCCGACCTGACCATGAGCCTGGACAATGTGGTGGCCCTGGCCGCCGTCGCCCAGGACAACATCGGGATTCTGGTGCTGGGGTTGCTGCTGAGCATCCCGATGTTGATGTACGGCAGTTTATTTGTGACCGGGTTGTTCAAGCGTTATCCCTGGTTGATCCCGGCGGGCGGCGCCTTGTTGGGCTGGGTGGCCGGGGATATCGGCATGTCCGACCCGCTGATCGCCGATTGGGTGGCGACCCAGGCACCGGGCCTGGTGCTGGCGATGCCGCTGGCCTGTGCGATTTTTGTGTTGGTGGAGAGCCGGATCATCCAGCGCAACCTGCGTTTGCTGCCCAGGCCCGAGCCGGTTTTGCGCCATGCCCCCATGGATGAGCCTGTGCTCGCCGAACCGTTGGCGGCCAGTGTGGTTCGGGTGGTCGCGGCGGCAGAGGATATCCCTGGGGTTCGTGAACCCATGACCGCCGAGTTACTCCCTCCCGAGGTGCCTTTGCCGCCTGTGGATAACTCTCCTGTCGAGCCTTTGCCAGGCGAATCCAGCCGCAAGCGCCGATGGTACTGGGCCGGGGCGTTGGCGGCGGTTCCGCTGCTGGCGTATATCGGTTATTCGGTGATCTATGTCGGCATCATCAACAGTGGCTATATGCCGACGCCCAGGCTGTTGAGCAGCTACGAGTGCCCTGGTTTGAACGGGCCGTTCGTCTTCTTCTACCAGCATGGCAAGGACACCGTGCGTATCCACAGCAGCGCTGGTTCGCTCGACGGCGCACTGATCAAGGGCCGGCTGGAGTGGATCAACGCGACCCGGGCCTCTTCGATGCTCGGCTTTACGCCGCCCCAGGAAATCACCAATGATGATGCCACCTCCATTCGCATCAATGGGGGGAGCTTTTCGCAAATGGTTTGTTTCAAAAAAGACCAGGTGATCGAGGTGGGGAGGAACTGAGAGTGTGCTCCACTTGAATAAAAACCAAGGAGCCGACGATTCGATGTCAGATACCACCTTGCTCTCCAGACAACTCCCCCTCTTTGAGCGAGAAGGCGAGCCAGAGCCCGGTATTGGAAAAATACCGATGGTATCTGGAAAATATAGCGATTTTATTGTTTACGTTGACGAAAGTGGCGACCATGGAATGCAAACACTGGATGCAAACTATCCAATGTTTGTGCTGGCTTTTTGCATTTTTCACAAGCGATATTATTGTGAAAAAGTTATTCCTGCGCTACAAAAATTCAAATTCAATCATATGGGGCATGATCTGATAGGGCTCCATGAGTTGGAAATACGAAAAGAGAAAGGTGCTTTTTCCAGCCTATTTGTCTCTCGACAACATAAAAACGAATTCCTGAACGAACTCACGAGCATCATTGACGCGAGTAATTTCATATTGATCAGCTGTGTGATTGATAAGATGAGCTTGCGCGAGCGGCAGGGAGCCGCACAGAATCCCTATCATCTAGCTCTGGGCTTCTGCTTGGAAACTCTTTACGAGTTTCTTGAGGAAAAGCGACAGACAGGTGTTTTGACGCATGTCATTTTTGAGCGCAGGGGAAAAAGGGAGGATAACGAACTGGAGTTGGAGTTTCGCCGTATGTGCGATGCTGCTAACAAGTTGAATATACAACTTCCCTTTGAAATAATTTTTGCCACTAAGCAGGTTAACTCCACCGGTTTGCAATTGGCGGATCTTGTCGCCAGACCAATTGGAATGAGCGTATTGCGCGCAGGACAAGAGAACCGTGCATTCGATGTGCTCAAGCGCAAGTTCTACTGCAGTGGTGGGCGTGAGAATGTGGGAACAGGTTTTGAAAACTGGGGCCTGAAGATTTTTCCCGTTCCAGAAAGCGAAAAGCCCCGATGAAACTCACCGAGGCTGCGACGCCGACCGGGATCCCCCAGTCCATTTGGCGCAGAGTCTAGGTTGACGTCTACTGACTGTCAATGATGCACATCTGCTGAACCGCCTCTTCTTATGGTGCCAGCAACACACCCTGCTCACTCGCACACAACGCCAGCAGAAAATCCCACACCACCCGCAAGCGCACGGACTTATGCAATTCCCGTCGGGTGCTGATCCAGTAGCTGCGCTGGATGGTCTCCTCCGGGAGCACGCGCACCAGCTGCGGGTCGCCCTTGGCCATGTAGTTGGGCAGCACCGCAATGCCCAGCCCGGCCCGCGCCGCCTGTTGCTGGGCAATGACGCTGGTGCTGCGAAAAATCACATTCGGTGTGCGGCAGAAGTTGTTGAGGAACAGCAGCTCCTCGCTGAACAGCAGGTCGTCGACATAGCCGATCCAGTTGTGCTGCGACAGATCATCCCGGTTCTGCAAGGCCGGCGCCCGGGCGAGGTAGTCCGGGCTGGCATACAGCGCCAGGCGATAGTCGGTCAGTTTGCGAGTGATCAACAGGTCGGCATTCGGTCGGTCAAGGTGGATGCTGATTTCCGCCTCGCGGTTGAGGATGCTGACGAAACGCGGCACTGCCACCAGTTCCACTTCCAGTCCCGGATAACGTTCGTACAGGCTGCCCATGCGCGGGGTGAGAAACATGATGCCGATCCCTTCGGTCACTCCCAGGCGAATCTTGCCCAGGGGCGCGATGGCCTGGGTGATTTCCTCCTGGGCCAGCAAGGCAACGTTTTCCATGGCCTCGGCATGCTTGAGCAAGGCCTGGCCCGAGGGCGTCAGCTCGTAGCCCTGGGCGTGCTGGACAAATAGTGCGGTGCCCAGGCTCTGCTCGATGGTCTCGATATGCCGGGCCACGGTGCTGTGGGTGGTGTTCAGTCGCTTGGCCGCGGTCAGCAGACGTCCGCTGCGCTGCAGCTCGAGAAAAAAACGCAGGTCGTTCCAGTCGAACATGGGGCTTCCTTGTGAATCACGGGGTTCACGGCCTTGCTTGAAAACGCACAGTACTTGCGCAAAAACGAAGGTTTTCATCTCGAAACTAATCAATAACATGAAGGGAGACAAGAACAATAAAAAAGGCGAGGTTGCCTATGTCATCCGCCCACCTGCCCTATGACTACGTGATAGTCGGTGCCGGGCCCGCTGGCTGTGTGCTGGCCAATCGGCTGTCCGCCGACCCGCAGAAAAATGTCCTGCTGCTCGAAGCCGGCGGCCAGGATAACTACCCCTGGATTCATGTGCCGGTGGGGTATCTCTACTGCATCGGCAATCCCCGTACCGACTGGTGCTTCAAGACCGAAGCGCAACCCGGCCTGCAAGGCCGCAGCCTCGGCTACCCGCGCGGCAAGGTGCTGGGCGGCAGCTCGTCGATCAATGGCATGATCTATATGCGTGGCCAGGCCGGCGACTATGATCGCTGGGCCGCGCAAGGTAATCCGGGCTGGGCCTGGAACGATGTCCTGCCGTTGTTCAAGCGCAGCGAAAACCATTTTGGCGGTGCCAGCGAATTCCACAGCGACCAGGGCGAGTGGCGGGTCGAACAGCAGCGCTATTCCTGGCCTATCCTCGATGCCTTCCGCGATGCCGCCACAGAAAACGGTATTGCCAGCGTCAGCGATTTCAACGCGGGCGATAATCAGGGCTGTGGATACTTTCAGGTCAACCAGCGTTCCGGTGTGCGCTGGAATTCGTCGAAAGCTTTTTTGCGGCCAATCCTCAAGCGTCCCAACCTGACGATCCTGACCGGTGTCCAGGTTGACCGGGTGAACCTGGAAAACGGCCGCGCCTGTGCCGTCGTCGCGCGTTGGCAGGGTGAGGAACATGTGTTCAATGTTCGGCGCGAGATTGTCCTGTGCGCCGGTTCGGTGGGTTCTCCCGGCATTCTCCAGCGTTCGGGCATCGGCCCGCGGCCCTTGCTGGAAAACCTCGGCATCGCAGTGCGCCACGAACTGCCGGGGGTCGGCGGCAATCTGCAGGATCATCTGCAACTGCGCCTGATCTACAAACTCAGCAATGCCCGCACCCTCAATCAGGTCGCCAATAGCCTGTGGGGCAAAGTCGGCATGGGCCTGCGTTATCTCTACGACCGCAGTGGTCCGTTGGCCATGGCTCCCAGCCAGTTGGGGGCGTTCGTGAAGTCCTCGCCGGAGCGGGCCTCGGCCAATTTGCAGTACCACGTGCAGCCCTTGTCGCTGGAGCGCTTCGGCGAACCGCTGCATCGGTTCCCGGCCTTCACCGCTTCGGTATGCAACCTGCGCCCCTTGAGCCGGGGGCGGATCGATATTCGTTCGGTTGATCCCGATGTGGCGCCCTTGATCGATCCGAATTACCTGAGCCATCCCGAGGATCTGAAAGTCGCGGCCGAGGCGATCCGGCTGACCCGGCGCATTGTCGACTCCCCTGCCCTGCGGCGCTTCAAACCCGAGGAATACCTGCCCGGGGCGGCGCTGCAAACCGAAGAACAGTTGCATGAGGCGGCCGCGCGGATCGGTACGACGATCTTTCACCCGGTGGGCACCTGCCGGATGGGCAATGGCGCACTGGATGTGGTGGATGCCCGGCTGCGGGTGCACGGCGTGCCGGGGTTGCGGGTTGCCGATGCGTCGATCATGCCGAATATCGTCTCTGGCAATACCTGTTCGCCGACGGTGATGATTGCCGAGAAGGCGGCGCAGATGATTCTGGCGGATGTCTCGGCCATTTCTGATATTCAAGCAGCACAGATCCCGGCGGGCACCTAGCATCCATACAGCAAAAAGCGGATTCCAGTGGCGGTCAGCCGGAATCCACAGTGGAACAACAACAATAATCACTGTGGCCCCCAGGGCCGAGGACATGGCAAATGTCGGACTACATCGAGCAACAGCCCGTGCGCGTTATCGCGAACACCGGCCGGGAAGAACGAAAGATCATTTTTGCGTCATCCCTCGGGACGGTTTTCGAGTGGTATGACTTTTTTCTCTATGGCGCCCTGGCGGCGGTGATCAGCAAGCAGTTCTTTGCAGGGGTCAACGACACCACGGCGTTTATCTTCGCCCTCATGGCCTTTGCCGCGGGCTTCCTGGTCCGGCCTTTCGGTGCCCTGGTATTCGGGCGCCTGGGGGATATGATCGGGCGCAAATACACCTTCCTCATGACCATCATCCTGATGGGCCTTTCCACCTTTGCCGTCGGCCTGTTGCCGACCTACACCAGCATCGGCATCGCCGCGCCGATCATCCTGGTCCTGCTGCGCATGCTCCAGGGCCTGGCGCTCGGCGGTGAATACGGCGGCGCCGCGACTTACGTGGCCGAGCACGCACCGACCGGCAAACGCGGTTCGTATACCGGCTGGATTCAATCCACCGCGACCCTGGGCCTGCTGCTGTCCCTGCTGGTGGTACTCGCCAGCCGTTATATCAGTGGCGATCAGTTCGAAGTCTGGGGCTGGCGCCTGCCGTTCCTGCTGTCGATCTTCCTGCTGGCGATTTCCACCTGGATCCGCCTGAGCATGCACGAGTCGCCGGCCTTCGTGAAAATGAAGGCCCAGGGCAAGGTCAGCCGCTCGCCGATCCGTGAATCCTTCGGCTCCTGGCAGAACCTGAAGATCGTCCTGACCGCCCTCTTCAGCATCAACGCCGGGCAGGCGGTGACCTTCTACACCGCGCAGTTCTACGTGCTGTTCTTCATGACCCAGATGCTCAAGATGGACCCGACCCAGGCCAATACCCTGCTGATCATCAGCGTGGTGATCGGTGCGCCGTTCTTTGTGCTGTTCGGCTGGCTGTCGGACAAGATCGGTCGCAAGCCGATCCTGATGTTCGGCCTGTTGCTGGCGACCGTGTGTTATTTCCCGCTGTTCAAAGCCTTGAGCCATTACGCCAATCCGCAGATCGACGCGGCCAGCCGCCAGGCACCGATCGTGGTGCTGGCCGATCCGGCAAGCTGCACCTTCCAGTTCGACCCGGTGGGCAAGGCGCGTTTCGACAGCCCGTGCGACAAGGTCAAGACCTTCCTGGTCAAGCAGGGCTTGCCCTACAGCTCGCAAGCCGCGGCACCGGGGACGAATGTGATGGTCTCGGTGGGAGAACAGAAGATCAGCGGGTACGACGAAGCGGCGATGCGTTCGGCAATCACCACGGCGGGTTATCCGGCCAAGGCCGATAGCGCGTCAGTGAATGAGCCGATGGTGGTGCTGCTGATCGTCTTGCTGATTCTGATTGCCACCATGACCTATGGCCCGCTGGCGGCGGTGATGGTCGAGCTGTTCCCGACGCGCATCCGCTACACCTCCATGTCGCTGCCCTACCATATCGGCAACGGCTGGTTCGGCGGGTTCCTGCCCACGGTGTCCTTTGCGCTGGTGGTCTACACCGGGGATATCTTCTATGGGCTGTGGTACCCGGTGCTGGTCACCGGAGTCAGCCTGGTGGTGGGGTTGTTCTGCCTGAAGGAAACCAAGGGCGTGGATCTGGACAAGGTCTGAGGTTGCCGACGACTTTGCAGACACCACGAAACCTGTAGGAGCAGGGCTTGCCCGCGAAGCTTTTAGCGTCCTTGCGGGCCCCTTCGCTGGCAAGCCAGGCTCCTACAGAGTTGTGGCGATCTCAAAGGCCTCTTCGTCGCTAATCGAGCGTCGAGCGGTGGACCCTATTTCAGTTTGAAAAACCGGCATCAAAGCCGGTTTTTTTATCGCCCGAAAAAACTTATGCACGATTTACGGCAGAAAGTCATACAGAGAAATAAGCAATAAAATCATATGCTTACATCGTATTTCTGAAAGAAATCAAAATCTTGTGCACAAGTTATCCACAAACCCATCAAATGGCGACAGGCGTCTCTACCGCCGGCGCCGGCGGCAATGAGCCCATGTCCCGCTGGGTCTGCTCGTTCCAGGCCTGGACCCGGTCATTGAGCTCGGCAATCGCCCGTGGCCCGCTGCCCTCGGCCATCATCGGCTTGCCGATCACCACCGTGATGGTGCCGGGTTTCTTCAGCCAGCCGGTCTTCGGCCAGAACTTGCCGGCGTTGTGGGCAATCGGCAGCACCGGCAGATCGGCGTTTACCGCCAGTGCCGTACCGCCCCGGGAGAACTTGCCGACCGTTCCGAACGGCACACGGGTGCCTTCCGGGAAGATCAGCACCCAGACATTGTCCTTGAGCAACTCGTCGCCCTTTTTCGCCACATGCTTGAGCGCTGCCTTCGGGTTGTCCCGGTCAATGGCGATCGGCCGCAGCATGGCCATGGCCCAGCCGAAGAACGGCACATACAGCAACTCACGCTTGAGCACCTGGCTCAATGGCGAGAAATAGGCCGAGAGGAAGAAGGTTTCCCAGGTGCTCTGGTGATTCGACAGAATCACGCAAGGGCGCTCGGGCACATTCTCCGCGCCCTGGATATCGACCGTGATGCCGAGGAAGACCTTGGTCAGCCACAGGGCACAACGGCACCAGTACACATTGATAAAGCGATAACGTGCCTTGAACGGCAGGAACGGCGCGATAAAAAAGCTCAGGGAGCACCACAACAGCGAACTGGTGCCCAGCAGCAGGTAAAAGAAAAAGGTTCTGATGGCCTGCAGGATCGACATAGCGGCATTTACCGTTGCGGGCATTGCCCGCCTATAAAAAGCGCTTCCCGAACAGTCCTTGGTCAGGAGGTCAGAAGAGCTTCAGTTGTGGATAAGTTCTGCGGCAACCGCCGCCAGATCGTCAAAAACCAGGGTGCCCACCGGCAGGGTTTTACCCAGTGTCTTTTCGCCTTTACCGGTTTTTACCAAAACAGGCTGACAGTCGACGGCCCGCGCCGCCTCCAAGTCACCGAGGGTGTCGCCGACAAACCATAGACTAGCCAACGACACCCCGTAATGCTCGGCGATGGTACGCAACATGCCGGGCTTGGGTTTGCGACAGGCGCAACCCTCATCCGGCCCGTGCGGGCAATACACCACCAGCCCCAGCGTACCGCCCTGTTGCGCCACCAGCGAACGCAGGCGCTCGTGCATGGCTTCCAGGGTGGCGATGTCGTAGTAGCCGCGAGCAATGCCGGACTGGTTGGTGGCCACCGCCACCGTCCAACCGGCCCTGCTCAACTGCGCGATGGCTTCGATCGCGCCGGGGAGCGGAATCCATTCCTCCACCGACTTGATGTAGGCGTCGGAGTCCTGGTTGATCACCCCGTCCCGATCGAGAATCAGCAGCTTCAAGACGCGCCCTCAGCCCAGCAGCGAAATATCGGCGACACCCAGGAACAGGCCTCGCAGACGCGCCAGCAGCGCATAACGGTTGGCGCGGACCTTGGCGTCCTCGGCATTGACCATCACCGCTTCGAAGAACGCATCCACCGGCTCGCGCAGGGCGGCCAGGCGTGCCAGGGATTCGTTGTACTGACGCGCCGCGGCCATCGGCTGGACCGCCTGGTCCGCCTGCTGGATCGCCGCGTACAGCGAGAACTCGTTGGCGTTGTCGAAGTACTTGGCTTCCACGGTGCCCGGGATGCTGCCTTCGGCCTTGCTCAGCAGGTTCGATACACGTTTGTTCACCGCTGCCAGGGCAGCCGCTTCCGGCAACTGGCGGAATTTCTGCACAGCTTGGACGCGTTGGTCGAAGTCCAGCGCCGAACCCGGCTTGAGGGCACGGACCGACAGGTAGGTCGCCACGTCCACGCCTTCGTCTTCGTAACGGGCACGCAGACGGTCGAAGATGAACTCCAGCACCTGGTCGGCCAGGCCGGCGGCCTTGACCCGGGCACCGAAGGCCTTGACCGCGAACTCGACGGTCTCGATCAGGTCGAGGTCCAGCTTCTTGTCGATCAGGATGCGCAGCACGCCGAGGGCGGCACGACGCAGGGCATAGGGGTCCTTGCTACCGGTGGGCAGCATGCCGATGCCGAAGATCCCGACCAGGGTGTCGAGCTTGTCGGCAATCGCCACCGCCGCACCGGTCAGGGTGCCTGGCAGTTCGGCGCCGGCACCGCGGGGCATGTACTGTTCGTTCAGGGCCAGGGCCACGTCTTGCGGCTCGCCGTCATTGAGGGCGTAGTAGTAACCGGCGACACCTTGCATCTCCGGGAACTCGCCGACCATCTCGGTGGCCAGGTCACATTTCGACAGCAGGCCGGCACGGGCCGCGCGCTGGGCGTCGCCGCCGATGCGTGGGGCGATGAAAGCGGCCAGCTTGGAAACACGTTCGGCCTTGTCGTAGACGCTGCCCAGTTTTTCCTGGAACACCACGTTCTGCAGGCGCAGGTTGAACTGCTCGAGCTTCTGCTTCTTGTCCTGCTTGAAGAAGAACTCGGCGTCGGTCAGGCGCGGGCGAACGACTTTCTCGTTACCGGCGATGATCTGTTGCGGGTCCTTGCTCTCGATGTTGGCGACGGTGATAAAGCGCGGCAGCAGCTTGCCGTCGACGTCCAGCAGGCAGAAGTACTTCTGGTTGTCCTGCATGGTGGTGATCAGGGCTTCCTGGGGCACGTCGAGGAAACGTTCCTCGAAGGAGCACACCAGCGGCACCGGCCATTCGACCAGGGCGCTGACTTCGTCGAGCAGGTCCGCCGGCATGATCGCCGTGCCTTCCTGCTGGGTCGCCAGCTCGGTGGTGCGTTGGCTGATCAGCTCGCGACGCTCGCTGGCGTCGGCCAGTACATAGGCGGCACGCAGGTCGCTCAGGTAGTTGGCCGGCGAGGTGATGCGCACGCTTTGCGGGTGATGGAAGCGGTGACCACGGGAGTCGCGACCGGCTTTCTGGGCGAGGATGGTGCAGTCGATGACCTGGTCACCGAGCAGCATTACCAGCCATTGGGTCGGACGCACGAACTCTTCCTTGCGCGCGGCCCAGCGCATGCGCTTGGGAATCGGCAGGTCGTTCAGCGAATCCTCGACAATGGTCGGCAGCAGGCTGCTGGTCGGCTTGCCCTGGATGCTCTGGGTGTAGCGCAGTTTCGGCCCGCTCTGGTCGATTTCGCTCAGTTCCACGCCGCATTTCTTGGCGAAGCCCAGGGCGGCCTGGGTCGGGTTGCCTTCGGCGTCGAAGGCGGCCTGGCGTGGCGGTCCGTCGAGGTTGATGCTGCGGTCCGGCTGCTGGGTTTGCAGCTGGGTCAGCAGTACCGCCAGGCGGCGTGGCGCGGCGTAGACCTGTTTGCTTTCGAAGCTCAGGCCGGCGCTTTGCAGGCCCTTTTCGATACCGGCGAGAAAGGCCTCGGCCAGGGTATTGAGGGCCTTGGGTGGCAGCTCTTCCGTGCCCAGTTCAACCAGAAAATCTTGAGCACTCATTGTGCTGCCTCCAACTTAGCCAACACTTCGTCACGCAAATCCGGGGTCGCCATCGGGAAGCCCAGTTTGGCCCGGGCCATCAGGTAGGCCTGCGCCACGGAACGGGCCAGGGTACGGACCCGCAGGATGTACTGCTGACGCGCGGTGACCGAGATCGCCCGGCGTGCATCCAGCAGGTTGAAGGTGTGCGAGGCCTTGAGGACCATTTCATAGCTCGGCAACGGCAGCGGCTGGTCCAGCTCGATCAGGCGCTTGGCTTCGCTTTCATAGAAATCGAACAGTTCGAACAGCTTCTCGACGTTGGCGTGTTCGAAGTTGTAGGTCGACTGCTCCACTTCGTTCTGGTGGAACACATCGCCATAGGTCACCTTGCCGAACGGACCGTCGGCCCAGACCAGGTCATAGACCGAATCGACGCCCTGCAGGTACATCGCCAGGCGTTCCAGACCATAGGTGATCTCGCCGGTGACCGGGTAGCACTCGATGCCGCCGGCCTGCTGGAAGTAGGTGAACTGGGTGACTTCCATGCCGTTGAGCCAGACTTCCCAGCCCAGGCCCCAGGCGCCGAGGGTCGGCGATTCCCAGTTGTCCTCGACGAAACGGATGTCGTGCACCAGCGGGTCGAGGCCCACGTGCTTGAGCGAGCCCAGGTACAGTTCCTGGAAGTTGTCCGGGTTCGGCTTGAGGACCACCTGGAACTGGTAGTAGTGCTGCAAGCGGTTCGGGTTTTCGCCGTAGCGGCCGTCAGTCGGGCGGCGGCTGGGCTGTACGTAGGCGGCGTTCCAGGTTTCCGGGCCGATGGCGCGCAGGAACGTGGCGGTATGAAAGGTGCCGGCGCCTACTTCCATATCGTAGGGCTGAAGTACCACACAACCTTGCTCGGCCCAGTATTGCTGGAGGGCGAGGATCAAGTCTTGGAAGGTACGCACGGCTGGCGTAGGCTGGCTCACGAAATTCACCTGTTACTTGGGCTGCGATTCAAAAGGCGGGAGTATACCCGATTCGGCCACGCGCACGCCCCCTGGAGCCTTATGCCACGCTGCTTTTGGTGCAACGACGATCCTTTGTACATGGCCTATCACGATCAGGAGTGGGGCGTGCCGCTGCACGATGGGCGGCGTCTGTTCGAGTTGCTTTTGCTCGAAGGGTTCCAGGCCGGTTTGTCGTGGATCACCATCCTGAAGAAACGCGAGCACTATCGGAAGGTGCTGTTCGGTTTCGATGTGCACAAAGTCGCGGCCATGGGCGACGCCGATATCGAGCAATTGATGCTCGATCCGGGGATCATCCGCAACCGCCTGAAACTCAATGCCGCGCGGCGCAATGCCCAGGTCTGGCTGACGCTGGAGGACCCGGTGGCGCTGCTCTGGTCCTTTGTCGGCGGGGTGCAGAAAATCAATCATTTCCAGGTGCGCGGCGAGGTCCCGGCCGTCACGCCCGAGGCCGAGGCCATGAGCAAGGCCTTGAAGAAACTCGGATTCAAATTTGTCGGCCCGACCATCTGCTACGCCTTCATGCAGGCCTCGGGCATGGTCATGGACCACACCACCGATTGTGATCGCTACGCCACATTGGCCACGCCACGGTTACAATAGCCGGCTGATAACAAGCTCGATCACGACAGGAGTGGCCTGTGGACAAGTTTAAAGGCGCCATGCTGGTGGGGGCGTTGCGGTTGTTTGCCCTGCTGCCCTGGTGTGCTGTGCAACGGGTGGGTGCGGCCATCGGCTGGATGATGTGGAAGCTGCCCAATCGTTCCCGCGACGTGGTGCGGATCAACCTGGCGAAATGTTTTCCGGAGCTCGACCCGGTGGCCCGCGAGCAGTTGGTCGGTCGCAGCCTGATGGGCATCGGCAAGTCCTTTACCGAAAGCGCCTGTGCCTGGATCTGGCCGGCCCATCGCTCGATGGAGCGGGTCCGTGAAGTCGAAGGCCTGGACATCCTCAAGGAGGCCCTGGCCTCGGGCAAGGGCGTGGTCGGCATCACCAGCCACCTGGGCAACTGGGAAGTGCTCAATCACTTCTATTGCAGCCAGTGCAAGCCGATCATTTTCTACCGTCCGCCCAAGCTCAAGGCGGTGGACGAACTGTTGCGCAAGCAGCGGGTGCAGTTGGGCAACCGGGTGGCCGCCTCCACCAAGGAAGGCATCCTCAGCGTGATCAAGGAAGTGCGCAAAGGTGGTGCGGTGGGCATTCCCGCTGACCCGGAACCGGCCGAATCCGCCGGGGTATTCGTGCCTTTCCTTGGCACCACGGCGCTGACCAGCAAGTTCGTGCCCAATATGCTTGCCGGCGGCAAGGCGGTGGGGGTGTTCCTCCACGCGCTGCGCCTGCCCGACGGTTCGGGTTTCAAGGTGATCCTCGAAGCTGCGCCCGAAGCCATGTACAGCACCGATACAGAGACCTCCGTGGCCGCCATGAGCCAGGTGGTGGCGCGTTATGTGCGGGCTTATCCGGACCAGTACATGTGGAGCATGAAGCGCTTTCGCCGACGTCCGGCGGGTGAGAAGCGCTGGTATTGAAACAGGATTGGCATGATCTGTGGATAAGTCAGCGACGGGGATTTATCCACAGATGTATTTTCAGGACGCAGTAGATGTCCAATAACAAGAATTCTCTACGCATCAAGATCCAACACCCCAGCATCGGCGAGTGCCTGGGGCACACGCGCAATCTATCCAGTAAAGGTGTGTATGTGACGCACCCGAGCTTGTCGCGCCTGACCACCGGCGCGGTGGTCTATGGCCAGGTGCAGGGTCTGCCCGCAGTGGCGCCGCGGATTCGGATGGAAGTGGTCCGGGTCGACGCCGACGGCATCGGCCTGCGCTTTATTGATCTTTGAGCGCGGCTTTTTCGAGTTTTTTCAGAAACACCGTCATTTCCTTTTCCGCCTGCTTGTCGCCATGGGCGCGGGCAGCTTCCAGTCCCTGTTCCCACGCCTCTCTGGCGGCGGCATTGTCGCCCGCGGCCTGATGCGCCTTGCCCAGCAGTTTCCAGGCGGCGGAGTATTTCGGGTCGAAACCGACGCAGCGTTGCAGGTGTTCGGCGGCCTTGGTGTTTTCCCCAAGGTCCAGGTAACCCTTGCCGAGGCCGAAGCGCAGCAGCGAGTTATCCACACCCTTGGCGAGCATTTTTTCCAGTGATTCGAGCATGGTGATCCTCGGTATGGGTCAGAAAAAGCTCAGGCCGACATGAAACAGCTTTTCCACATCGCGGATCTGTTTTTTATCCACAAGGAACAGGATGACATGGTCGCCGGCCTGGATCACCGTGGCATCGTGGGCGATCAGTACCTCTTCGTCGCGAATGATCGCACCGATGGTTGCCCCTGGCGGCAAGGCGATATCGGCGATGGCCCGACCCACCACCTTGCTCGACTTCGCGTCGCCATGGGCAATCGCCTCGATGGCCTCCGCCGCCCCGCGCCGTAGCGAGTGCACGCTGACGATATCGCCCCGGCGCACATGGGCCAGTAACGTGCCGATGGTCGCCAGTTGCGGGCTGATGGCGATATCGATCTCGCCGCCCTGGACCAGGTCGACATAGGCCGGGTTGTTGATCAGAGTCATGACCTTCTTCGCCCCCAGACGCTTGGCCAGCAGCGACGACATGATGTTGGCCTCATCGTCGTTGGTCAGGGCCAGGAACACATCGGTGTCGGCAATGTTCTCTTCCAGCAGCAGGTCGCGGTCCGAGGCGCTGCCTTGCAGCACCACGGTGCTGTCCAGGCTGTCCGAGAGGTGGCGGCAACGGGCCGGGTTTTTCTCGATGATCTTGACCTGGTAACGGCTTTCGATGGCTTCGGCCAGCCGTTCGCCGATCTGCCCGCCGCCAGCGATAACAATGCGCTTGTAGCGCTCGTCGAGACGGCGCATTTCGCCCATCACGGCGCGAATATGGGCCTTGGCGGCGATGAAAAACACTTCGTCGTCGGCTTCGATCACCGTGTCGCCACGGGGCATGATCGGCCGGTCGCGGCGGAAGATCGCCGCCACCCGGGTGTCGACGTTGGGCATGCGTTCGCGCAACTGGCGCAGTTGTTGCCCCACCAGCGGCCCGCCGTAGTAGGCCTTGACCGCCACCAACTGGGCCTTGCCTTCGGCGAAGTCGATCACCTGCAAGGCCCCCGGGTGTTCGATCAGGCGCTTGATGTAGTGGGTGACCACCTGCTCGGGGCTGATCAGCACATCCACCGGAATCGCGTCGTTGTCGAACAGTCCGGCGCGGGTCAGGTAGGCCGCTTCGCGGACCCGGGCGATCTTGGTCGGGGTGTGGAACAGGGTGTGGGCGACCTGGCAGGCGACCATATTGGTTTCGTCGCTGTTGGTCACCGCCACCAGCATGTCGGCGTCATCCGCCCCGGCCTGGCGCAGGATGGTCGGAAACGAGGCGCGGCCCTGCACGGTGCGGATGTCCAGGCGGTCGCCGAGGTCGCGCAGGCGCTCGCCGTCGGTGTCGACCACGGTGATGTCGTTGGCTTCGCTGGCCAGGTGTTCGGCCAGGGTGCCGCCGACCTGGCCGGCACCGAGGATGATGATTTTCATCGGGGCGCTCCGTTGTCCCGGCTCAGCCGCGCGCGGCGGCGATCTTGATCAGCTTGGCGTAGTAGAAACCGTCGTGTCCGCCTTGCTGGGCCAGCAACTGGCGACCGTGGGGCTGCTTGAGGCCGAAGTCCCCGGCGATATCCAGTTCACGGGCACCGGAGGTGCGGGCGAGAAACGCCTCGATCACTTCGGTGTTCTCGGTCGGCAGGGTCGAGCAGGTGGCGTAGAGCAGGATGCCGCCGACTTCCAGGGTCGTCCACATCGCGTCCAGCAGCTCGCCTTGCAAGGCGGCCAGGGCGGCGATGTCGTCGGGTTGGCGGGTCAGCTTGATGTCCGGATGGCGGCGGATCACGCCGGTGGCCGAGCACGGGGCATCCAGCAGGATGCGCTGGAACGGCTTGCCGTCCCACCAGGTGGCGACATCACGGCCGTCGGCGGCGATCAGTTCGGCGTCCAGGCCGAGGCGCGCGAGGTTCTCGCGTACCCGCACCAGGCGCTTGGCCTCCAGGTCCACGGCGACCACGCCGGCCAGTTGTGGCTGGACTTCGAGGATATGGCAGGTCTTGCCGCCGGGGGCGCAGCAGGCGTCGAGCACCCGTTGGCCGGGGGCCAGGTCCAGCAGGTCGGCGGCCAGTTGCGCGGCTTCGTCCTGGACGCTGATCCAGCCTTCATTGAAGCCGGGCAGGTTGCGTACGTCACAGGCCTCTTCCAGCACGATGCCGTCCGGGCTGTAGACGCACGCGTGGGCGATGACCCCGGTGTCGCCCAGCAGCTTGAGGTAGGCATCGCGCGAGTGATGGCGGCGATTGACCCGCAGGATCATCGGCGGATGGGCGTTGTTCGCCGCGCAGATGGCTTCCCACTGTTCGGGCCAGAAGGCCTTGAGGGATTTTTGCAGCCAACGCGGGTGGGCGGTACGGACCACCGGGTCATGTTCCAGCTCGGCCAGCAGCGCCTCGCCTTCCCGCTGGGCGCGGCGCAGCACGGCATTGATCAAGGCCTTGGCCCAGGGCTTTTTCAGTTTTTCGGCGCAACCGACGGTTTCGCCGATAGCGGCGTGGGCCGGAACGCGGGTGTAGAGCAGTTGATAGAGGCCTACCAGCAGCAGGGCTTCGACGTCGGCGTCGGCGGCCTTGAAGGGTTTTTGCAGCAGCTTGGCCGCCAGCGCCGAGAGGCGTGGCTGCCAGCGCGCGGTGCCGAACGCCAGGTCCTGGGTCAGGCCGCGATCACGGGCCTCGACCTTGTCCAGTTGCAGCGGCAACGAGCTGTTGAGCGAGGCCTTGCCGTTGAGGACGGCGGTGAGTGCCTTGGCGGCGGCCAGACGCGGGTTCATTGGCCGAGCACCGTACCGAGGGCGAACTTCTCGCGGCGGCTGTTGAACAGGTCGCTGAAGTTCAGCGCCTTGCCGCCGGGCAGTTGCAGGCGGGTCAGGCACAGGGCACCGGTGCCGGTGGCGACGATCAGGCCGTCCTTGCTGGCGGCGAGGATTTCACCCGGCGCGCCCTGGCCTTCGGCGACGCTGGCGGCGAGGACTTTCAGGGCTTCGCCACTGAGGGTGCTGTGGCTGATCGGCCAGGGGTTGAAGGCGCGGATCAGTCGCTCCAGCTCCACCGCCGGACGATTCCAGTCGATGCGCGCCTCGTCCTTGTTCAGCTTGTGGGCGTAGGTGGCAAGGCTGTCGTCCTGGACTTCGCCGTCCAGGCTACCGGCGGCGAGACCGGCGATGGCCTGGAGCACGGCGGGCGGGCCGAGTTCGGCCAGGCGGTCGTGCAAGGTGCCGCCGGTGTCTTCGGCGCTGATCGGGGTAACGCTCTTGAGCAGCATCGGCCCGGTGTCGAGCCCGGCTTCCATGCGCATCACGGTTACGCCGCTTTCGCTATCGCCGGCTTCCACGGCGCGCTGGATCGGCGCGGCACCGCGCCAGCGCGGCAACAGCGAGGCGTGGCTGTTGATGCAGCCCAGGCGCGGGATATCCAGCACCACCTGCGGCAGGATCAGGCCGTAGGCGACCACCACCAGCAGGTCCGGCTTGAGCGCTGCCAGTTCGGCCTGGGCTTCGGCATTGCGCAGGGTCGGCGGTTGCAGGACGACAATGCCGTGCTCCAGGGCGAGTTGCTTGACCGGGCTTGGCATCAGCTTTTGCCCACGGCCCGCCGGACGATCCGGCTGGGTGTAGACCGCAACGATCTCGTAAGGGCTGTCGAGCAGGGCCTTGAGGTGTTCGGCGGCGAATTCGGGGGTGCCGGCGAAGACGATGCGCAGTGGCTCAGACATAAAAAGGGCTCGCTTGGATACTGTAGGAGCGAGCTTGCTCGCGAGGGTGGCCGGGGCAGCGCGGGGTATCAGGTACCCCGCGTTATCGTTGACGTCCATCGCGAGCGAGCTCGCTCCTACAGGAGATACAGGAAGGGGCGGATCAGGCGTTCTGGCGATGGAGCTTTTCCAGTTTCTTCTTGATCCGGTCGCGCTTGAGCGTAGACAGGTAATCGACGAACAGCTTGCCGTTCAGGTGATCGCACTCATGCTGGATGCACACCGCCAGCAGGCCCTCGGCCTCCAGCTCGAACGGCTTGCCGTCGCGGTCCAGGGCCTTGACCCGCAGTTGGGTCGGGCGATCGACGTTCTCATAGAAACCCGGCACCGACAGGCAGCCTTCCTGGTACTGGTCGACGTCGGTGGTCAGGGTTTCGAACTCGGGGTTGATGAACACCCGGGGTTCGCTACGATCTTCACTCAGGTCCATGACCACGATGCGCTGGTGCACATTGACCTGGGTCGCCGCCAGGCCGATGCCCGGGGCTTCATACATTGTTTCAAACATGTCATCGATCAGCTGCCGCACCTGGTCGTCCACCACGGCCACGGGTTTGGCGATGGTGCGCAGGCGCGGGTCTGGAAATTCGAGGATGTTTAAAATGGCCATAGGCGTATTTGCTGCACTTGTGAGGTAAAGTCAGAGACGGTTGCCGAAATGTCCCGGTGGGATCGGCTACCGTTGTAAAACGTTCTCCTTGGGAGCGAGCCGCGGGGGCTCTGGCGTTTCACGCGAAGGCACATAATAAAGGGATTCACTGCATGAGGAAAACACTACTCGCCCTGTTGCTGGCTGTTACCGGCGTCGTGCAGGCGCAAGTGCAACTCAAGGACGGTTATCCACAGCGCTATACGGTGGTGCGCGGTGACACACTTTGGGACATTTCCGGCAAGTTTCTCAGTGAGCCGTGGAAGTGGCCGGAAATCTGGCACGCGAATCCCCAGGTGGCGAATCCGGACCTGATCTACCCCGGCGATACGCTGACGCTGCAATTCGTCGACGGTCAGCCACGATTGGTCGTGGATCGCGGTGTGTCGCGGGGGACCGTGAAACTGTCGCCGCAGGTGCGCCGCTCGCCGGTGGCCGAGGCGATTCCGAGCATTCCGCTGGAAAAGATCAATGCGTTCCTGTTGAGCAACCGCATTGTCGACAGCCCCAATGACTTCCAGAAAGCCCCGTATATCCTGGCCGGCAACAATGAGCGGGTGCTCAGCGGCATGGGCGACCGGATCTACGCTCGTGGCGTGTTCGACCCGGCGCACTCGGTGTATGGCCTGTTCCGCCAGGGCAAGGTCTATACCGACGCGCAGACCAAGGAGTTCCTGGGGATCAACGCCGACGACGTCGGCACCGGCGAGCTGGTGGCGACCGAAGGCGATATCGGCACCCTGAACCTGCGCCGCACCACCCAGGAAGTTCGCCTGGGGGACCGCCTGTTCGTCAGCGAAGAGCGCCCGGTCAATTCGACGTTCATGCCCAGCGCGCCGCAAGCGCAGATCCGCGGCACGATCATAGATGTGCCACGGGGTGTTACACAGATCGGCGTCATGGACGTGGTCACGATCGATAAAGGTCGACGCGATGGCCTGGTCGAAGGCAACGTTCTAGCGGTGATGAAGACCGGCGAGACCGTGCACGACCAGGTCACCGGGCAGCGGGTGAAGGTCCCCGACGAGCGTTCGGGCCTGCTGATGGTGTTCCGCACCTACGAAAAGCTCAGCTATGGTTTAGTACTCACTGCCACGCGGTCCCTGACAGTCATGGACAAGGTGCGCAACCCGTAGCGCCGGACGATAACGCAGGGCCGATTCCGTTAGCAGGCTAAACAGGTTACCCACAGAGTTATCCACAGCTTGTTCCAGCTGTTCCAGGACCGCCACAGATCAAGGATGATCCGATGTCGTTGTCCAACTGTACCTCCCTGTCCCCGGCGGAGCTGGAAGCCCGCCTGCGTCTGCATCGTCTGCCGGAACTCGGTCCGCGGCGCTTTCGAACCCTGATTCAAGCCTTCGGTTCGGCCTCGGCGGCCCTCGGTGCACCGGCCGCTGCCTGGCGCGCGCTGGGGTTGCCGGCGGCCTGTGCCGAGGCGCGCCGCAGTCCTGAAGTGCGGGACGCTGCCAGCGCTGGATTGCGCTGGCTAGAGCGCCCGGCTTGTCATCTGGTGATGTGGGACCAGGCCGATTACCCCGCCCTTCTCGCCGAACTGGACGACGCCCCGCCGCTACTGTTCGTGGCCGGCGATCCTGCCATTCTGGAACAACCGCAGTTGGCGTTGGTTGGCAGTCGGCGTGCTTCCAAGCCGGGCATGGATACGGCGGCGGCCTTTTCCCGGAGCCTGGCCGGTGCCGGTTTTGTCATCACCAGCGGGCTGGCGCTGGGGATCGACGGGGCGGCCCATCAGGCGGCCCTGGACGTCGGCGGGCGAACGATCGGCGTACTCGGCACCGGTCTGGAAAATCTTTATCCACAGCGTCATCGTCGTCTGGCGGAAGCGATGATTGCCCAGGGCAGCGCCGTGGTTTCCGAGTTGCCACTGGAGGCGCCGCCCCATCCGAGCAACTTCCCCCGGCGCAATCGGATTATCAGCGGCTTGTCCCTGGGTGTGCTGGTGGTGGAGGCCAGTGTCGCCAGCGGCTCGCTGATCACCGCGCGGCTGGCGGCGGAACAGGGGCGCGAGGTGTATGCGATTCCCGGCTCGATCCATCACCCTGGCGCCAAGGGCTGTCATCAGTTGATCCGCGACGGTGCGGTACTGGTGGAAACCGTCGAACATATCCTCGAACCCCTGCGCGGTTGGCAGCGAGTGACCGCCAGCGCGATTCCCGCCGTGCCCGAGCATCCGCTGCTAGGCTTGCTGCATGCCGCACCGCAAAGCAGTGAGGCCCTGGCCAACGCCTGTGGCTGGGCATTACCGCGAGTCTTGGCGGCGCTGACCGAACTGGAGCTTGAAGGCCGGGTTGCCAATGAAAACGGACGCTGGTTAGCTCGCGCGAGGTAGGTTTACCTGAGTAAACTGCGAGCAGCTTTGAATCCGGAGAACGAGTAATGGTCAAGAGTTGGCGTGTGCAAGAAGCCGCACGAGAAATTCGCGCAGGAGCGGTGATTGCCTATCCAACCGAGGCGGTCTGGGGTTTGGGTTGCGATCCCTGGAACGAAGAGGCGGTGGACCGCTTGCTGGCGATCAAGAATCGTTCGGTGGACAAGGGTTTGATCCTGATCGCCGACAATATCCGCCAGTTCGATTTTCTCTTCGAGGATTTCCCGGAAGACTGGATCGACCGCATGGCCAGTACCTGGCCGGGGCCCAATACCTGGCTGGTGCCGCATCAGGACTTGCTGCCGGAGTGGGTCACCGGTGTGCATGACACCGTGGCCCTGCGGGTCAGCGATCATCCGTTGGTACGGGATCTGTGTTCGTTGGTGGGGCCGCTGATTTCCACTTCGGCCAATCCCCAGGGGCGGCCGGCGGCGCGCACGCGGATTCGCGTGGAGCAGTATTTCCGGGGGCAGATCGACCTGGTGCTGGGCGGTAACCTGGGCGGGCGCAAGAACCCGAGCCTGATCCGCGACCTGGCGACCGGCAAGGTGGTGCGTCCGGCGTAAGTTCGGCCCGACAAGCACAGCTCCCACAAGGGGACCGCGTTATCGTTCATCGCCAGCAAGCTGGCTCCTACAGGGACGGTGTCGATCACAAAAAGGTGCCACGACACAAATACTGTAGGAGCCAGCTTGCTGGCGAACCGCTGCGTCAGCAGCGGCCATCCACCCCGATCAAGGCAAAAGCACCGTCGACCCGGTAGTCCGCCGTGCCGCCAGTTCGGTGTGGGCCTTGGCCGCTTCCGCCAGGCTGTACCGCGCGCCGATCTCGATCTTCAGCTTGCCGCTGGTGATCATCCCGAACAGATCCTTCGCCATGATCTGCAGGTTTTCCGCGTTGTTGGCGTAGGTCGCCAGTGTCGGCCGGGTCACATACAGCGAGCCCTTGGCCGCCAGAATCCCCAGGTTGACCCCATCCACCGCGCCCGAGGCATTGCCGAAGCTGACCATCAGCCCACGGGGCGACAGGCTGTCCAGCGAAGTCAGCCAGGTGTCCTTGCCCACGCCGTCATACACCACCGGCACTTTCTTGCCATCGGTCAGTTCCAGCACCCGCTTGGCCACATCTTCATGGCTGTAGTCGATGGTTTCCCAGGCGCCGAGGGACTTGGCCAACGCCGCCTTTTCCGGCGAACTGACGGTACCGATCAGCTTCACGCCCAGGGCCTTGGCCCACTGGCAGGCAAGCAAGCCGACACCGCCGGCCGCCGCATGGAACAGCACGGTTTCACCGCCCTTCAACTCATAGGTCTGGCGCAACAGGTACTGCACCGTCAGGCCCTTGAGCATCACCGCGGCGGCCTGTTCGAAGCTGATGCTGTCCGGCAGATGGACCAGGTTGGCTTCCGGCAGCACATGCACTTCGCTGTAGGCGCCCAGTGGACCGCTGCCATAGGCCACGCGATCACCGACCTTGAACTGGCTGACCTCGCTGCCGACCGCCTCGACCACGCCCGCCCCCTCGGCCCCCAGGCCCGACGGCATGGCTGGTGGTGCATACAGCCCGCTACGCAGATAGGTGTCGATAAAGTTCAGGCCGATGGCGTGGTTGCGTACCCGCACCTGCTGCGGGCCCGGCTCGGCGGGGGTGTAGTCGACATACTCAAGGACTTCCGGGCCGCCATGGGCGCGAAACAGGATACGTTTGGCCATCTTTCTCTCCTTGGACATTTCACAAAGGGGCGCCATGCAGCGCGATGCAAGGGCCCTATCGGACTCCTTCGCTTGACCTTCGTCAACTGCGATGAGTACAAACGCGGTGCTATGCTACGCGCCTCTTTGCTACCGGCCGTCCGATGTGCCGAGTAGCTTTGCCCGATCAAGGTGAAGCCATGACTACCCGCACCGAGGCCGTGAAAGCCTATCTGCTCGACCTGCAAGACCGTATCTGTGCCGCCCTGGAGGCCGAAGACGGTGGCGCGCGTTTCGTTGAAGACGCCTGGACCCGCCCCGCTGGTGGTGGCGGTCGGACCCGGGTGATCGGCAACGGCCAGGTCATCGAGAAAGGCGGCGTGAACTTCTCCCACGTCTTCGGCAACGGCCTGCCGCCGTCGGCCAGTGCCCATCGGCCGGAACTGGCCGGGCGTGGTTTTGAGGCCCTGGGCGTGTCCCTGGTGATTCACCCGCATAACCCCCACGTGCCGACGTCCCACGCCAATGTGCGGTTTTTCATCGCCGAGAAGGAAGGCGAGGAACCGGTCTGGTGGTTCGGCGGTGGTTTCGACCTGACGCCCTACTACGGCAATGAAGAAGACTGCGTGCACTGGCACCGGGTGGCCGAGCGCGCCTGTGCGCCGTTTGGCGCCGATGTCTACCCACGTTACAAGGCCTGGTGCGACAGCTATTTCCACATCAAGCACCGCAACGAGCCGCGCGGTATCGGCGGCCTGTTCTTCGATGACCTGAACGAGTGGGACTTCGACACCAGCTTTGCCTTCATGCGGGCGATCGGCGATGCCTATATCGAGGCTTACCTGCCGATTGTGCAGCGGCGCAAGGCCCAGGCCTGGACCGAACAGCAGCGCGAGTTCCAGGAGTTTCGTCGTGGTCGTTACGTGGAGTTCAACCTGGTGTACGACCGTGGGACCCTGTTCGGCCTGCAATCGGGCGGTCGCACCGAGTCGATCCTGATGTCGTTGCCGCCGCAAGTGCGCTGGGGCTACGACTGGAAGGCCGAGCCGGGCAGTGAAGAGGCGCGGTTGACCGAATACTTCCTGCAGGACCGCGACTGGCTGGCGGAGGGGGCTGTCTGATGGATCGTTATGCCGTCTTCGGCAATCCCATCGGCCATAGCAAGTCGCCGTTGATTCACCGTCTGTTCGCCGAGCAGACGGCCCAGCAGTTGGTTTACAGCACCCTGCTGGCGCCCCTTGACGATTTTTCCGGCTGTGCCCGGGCGTTTTTCCAAGCAGGGCGCGGGGCCAATGTGACGGTGCCGTTCAAGGAGGAGGCCTATCGCCTGGCCAACAGCCTGACGGCCCGGGCGCAGCGGGCCGGGGCGGTGAATACCCTGAGCAAGCTGGCTGATGGCAGTTTGTTGGGCGATAACACCGACGGCGCCGGGCTGGTGCGCGATCTGACGGTGAATGCCGGATTCAGCCTGAAGGGCAAGCGTATCCTGCTGCTGGGTGCCGGTGGTGCGGTACGTGGGGCGCTGGAACCGTTGCTGGCGGAGCAGCCGGCTTCGGTGATCATCGCCAATCGGACCGTGGAGAAGGCCGAGTTGCTGGCCGAGCTGTTCGCCGACCTGGGGCCGGTGTCCGCCAGTGGGTTTGACTGGCTGCGGGAGCCGGTGGACCTGATCATCAACGCCACTTCAGCGAGCCTGTCGGGGGATGTGCCGCCGATTGCGCCGAGCCTGATCGAGCCGGGCAAGACCTTCTGCTACGACATGATGTACAGCAAGGAGCCGACGGCGTTCTGTCGCTGGGCGAGCGAGAATGGCGCGGCGGTGTCGATGGATGGCCTGGGCATGTTGGCTGAGCAGGCGGCGGAAGCTTTCCTGCTGTGGCGCGGCGTGCGCCCTGATACCGCGCCGGTGCTGGCGGAATTGCGGCGGTTGCTGGCTTTGTAGGAGGCCCTTGAGTCTTGTGTCGTTTGTCAGGGCCTCTTCGCGGGCAAGCCCTGCTCCTACAAATTGGTGGCGTGCACCCGCTCTCTGAACGACGACATACTGTAGGAGCAGGGCTTGCCCGCGAAGCTTTTGGCGATCTTGAGGGCCCATTCGCTGCGATGCGGCGTCCCGACAAGCCAGGCTCCTACAAGGGACCGCGATGACCACAAGATCGCGTCGGGCGCTCAATCCTCAAACAGGATCGGGCACTTATCCACACCCTCCAGCTTGACCAACTCCTCCACCACCGGCGCCCGCGCCCGTCTCAGGGTCAGGCTACGGCCTTCGCGTATCAACCGCCGGGCTTCCTGATGCAGCATCTCAACCCCCGAGTAGTCGATAAAGTTGATCTGCTGCGCCTCGATCACCACCTTCACCCCGTGCAACCGTTGCAACTGCACTTGCAGGTAATGGCTGGCACCGAAAAAGATCGACCCCCCCACCCGCAACACATCCTCGTCGCCATCGCGCCAATGCTGCACCCGTGGCTGCGAGGTGCGCTTGAGGTAGAAAAACAGCGAGGCCAGCACCCCGGCGTAAATTGCCGTCTGCAACTCCAGCAGCAAGGTCGCCACGCAGGTCAGGGCCATCACCGCGAACTCGGCGTGACTGACCCGGAACAGTGCCCGAATCCCCCGCCGGTCCACTAATCCCCAACTGATCAGCAGGATACTGCCGGCCATCGCCGGGATCGGGATGTGTGCAATGAGCGCCGAGCCGGTCACGGCGAACAGCGCCACCCAGAGCGCGGAAAACACCCCGGCCAGCGGTGAGCAGGCCCCGGCCTCGTAACTCAGCGCGGCGCGGGTGAACGAGCCAGCCGACAGGTAGCCGGAAAACAGGCTGCCGATCATGTTCGACAGGCCCTGGGCGCGGACCTCCTGGTTGGCATCGAGCAATTGTTGCGAACGTGCGGACAACGAGCGGGCAATCGACAGGCTGGTCACCAGCCCGAGCATGCCCACCGCGACGGCACTGGGCAGCAGGCGCAGGATGGTCTCCAGGTCCAGCGGCAAGGCGCTGAACGGCGGCAACCGGCCGATAAAACCCTTGACCAGTTGCACATGCCCGAACAGGCCCGGGCACAGCCAGACCAGCGTGCTGGCCAGGACCAGGGTGATCAGCAGGGTCGGCCAGCGTGGCAGCAGGGATTTGAGGGTAAAGCCGAGGATCAGGGTGCCCAGCCCCAGCAGCAGCGAGGGTTTGTCCAGTTCGCCGAGGTGCTGGCTCAGTTGCAGCAGGCTGTTCAGGGCGGTGGCCTGGTTGGGGATATCGAGCCCCAGCAGGTTCGGCAGTTGCCCGAGGGCGATGACCACGGCGGCGCCCAGGGTGAAACCCAGCACCACCGAATGCGAGACGAAGTTCACCAGGGCGCCGAAGCGCAGCATGCCCAGCAGCCACTGGAAGATCCCGGCGATGCAGGTCAGCAACAGGATCAGTGTCACGTAGTCCTGGCTGCCGGGTACCGCGAGGGGGCTGACACTGGCGAACAGGACAATCGAAATGGCGGCCGTGGGCCCGCAGATCAGGTGCCAGGACGAGCCCCAGAGACAGGCGATCAGTACCGGGACGATGGCCGCGTAGAGGCCGTATTCAGGTGGCAGGCCGGCGATCAGCGCGTAGGCGACCGATTGCGGCAGGGCCAGGATGGCGCCGCTCAGGCCGACGATCAGGTCACGGCTGACGCTGGCGCGGGTTTGCCGGGGCAACCAGCTGAGAAATGGCAGGAGTTTGTGGCGGTTGGTCCAGCCCATGGGTCTCTCGGTCGGGTGAGGCGGTGTCAGGGTGAGGGGTATATCTGAGATTTTCGCGGTGAAACACCGACCTGCAGGAGCCGGCTTGCTGGCGATGGACCAGACAGTCGATGCAAGGCTTACGGGCCTCTTCGCTGGCAAGCCAGGCTCCTACAGATTTTGTGCCGTGCACAATGCCTGTGCTCGCCGCCTAACTGTAGGAGCAGAGCTTGCTCGCGAAGAGGCCCTTGAACGTTGCACAGCCCTCAAGGCCGCCATCGCCAGCAAGCCGGCTCCTACACGTCGGGTTGTGTGTTGGCCGTTAGAGCTTGGCCTTCACCGCCGACAACCCATCCTGGCCATCCACGGTCTTGACCCCGTCCAGCCACTTGTCCAGCACCGCCGGATTGGCCTTGATCCAGGCCTTGGCCGCGTCGGCATTGGTCAGCTTCTTGTTCACCACTTCGGCCATGATGCTGTTTTCCATGTCCTGGGTGAAGCTCAGGTTGCTCAGCAACTTGCCGACGTTCGGGCAGGCCTGTGCATAACCCTTGCGGGTCACGGTATAGACGCTACCGGTATCACCGAAGTATTTCTCGCCGCCCTTGAGATAGTGCATCTTCATCTGCACGTTCATCGGGTGCGGGGTCCAGCCGAGGAACACCACGAACTTCTGCTTCTTCACCGAACGGGCCACTTCAGCCAGCATCGCCTGCTCGCTGGACTCCACCAGTTTCCACTGGCCGAGGTCGAACTCGTTCTTCTTGATGATCTCCCCCAGCGAGATATTGGCCGGCGCGCCGGAGCCGATGCCATAGAGCTTCTTGTCGAACTTGTCGGCGAACTTGTTCAGGTCGGCAAAGTTATGCACACCCGCGTCCCAGACATAATCCGGGACCGCCAGGGTGAATTCGGTGCCGTCGAGGTTCTTCGCCAGTTGCGTGACATCGCCGTTGGCCACGAACTTGTCGTAGAAACCCTGCTGCGCCGGCATCCAGTTGCCGAGGAACGCATCCACCTGGCCGTCCTTGAGACCGCCATAGGTGATCGGCACCGCCAGGGTGTCGACCTTGGCCTTGTAGCCCAGGCCATCCAGCAGCAGGCTGGTGATGGCGTTGGTCGCGGCAATATCGCTCCAGCCCGGATCGGCCATTTTCACCGTGTCGCAGCTCTGCTCGGCATAGGCACTCAGGCTGCTCATGGCCAGGAGGCCTACCGTCAGTGCTGTGGATAACTTCTTCATCGCCTTCCCCTTACGTTCGTTATTGATTTTGGCAGGGTTGTGGATAACGCGCTTTGCGTTCCAGATCGTCGAGGTCGATATGGTTGCGCATGTATTGCTGACTGGCGTCCACCAGTGGCTGGTGATCCCAGCTCTTCAGCTTTCCTTGGGTCAGCGCGCTGGCGACGAAACGCCGGCGCCGCTGACTGGCGAGCACCTGTTGGTGGATCGCCGGGATGTTCCATTTCGCCCGGGCTTCGGCCAGGAAGTCGTTGAAGAGTGCTTGGTACGGCGCTGACTGGCTGAGTTCTTCCTCCTCGCGTGGGTCATTGTGGATATCGAAGAGCAGACAGGGGTCGTCTTCGCTGTAGATGAATTTGTAGGCGCCGCGACGAATCATCATCAGCGGGCTGATGGTGCCTTCGGCCATGTATTCGCCGAACACTTCGTCGTGGCCGCCCTCGCCTTTCAGGTGCGGGACCAGCGAGCGCCCGTCCAGCGGCAGCTCGGCCTGCAGCGTGCCGCCGGCGAGTTCCACCAGGGTCGGCAGCAGGTCGGCGGTGGAGACCGCGGCGCTGACGCGTCCGGCGGCGAACTGACCCGGGGCGCTGATCAGCAGCGGCACCCGCGCGGACATTTCGAACCAGTGCATTTTGTACCAGAGGCCACGCTCGCCGAGCATGTCGCCGTGGTCGCCGGAGAACACGATCACCGTGTCTTCGGCCAGCCCGGTTTCCTCCAGGGTTTGCAGGAGTTTGCCGACGTTGCTGTCGATATAGCTGCATGCGCCGAAGTAGGCACGACGGGCATCGCGGATCTTATCCACAGGCAGCGGCTTGTCCCACAGGTCGTAGACCTTGAGCAGACGCTGGGAATGCGGATCGAGGCTGTCCTGGGCCGGGGTCTGCGGCAACGGGATATCTTCGTCGCGATACAGGTCCCAGAAGGCCTTGGGAATGGTGTAGGGATCGTGGGGGTGGGTCATGGACACGGTCAGGCAGAACGGCTGGTTGCCGTCTTCGCGCACATGGTCGAACAGGTATTGCTGCGCCTTGAAGACCACCTCTTCATCGAAGTCCAGCTGGTTGGTGCGCACGCAAGGGCCGGCCTGCAGCACCGAGGACATGTTGTGGTACCAGGTCGGCCGCACGTCGGGCTCGTCCCAGTTCACCGCCCAGCCATAGTCCGCCGGGTAGATATCGCTGGTCAGGCGCTCTTCGTAGCCATGCAACTGGTCCGGCCCGCAGAAGTGCATCTTGCCCGACAGCGCGGTGCGATAGCCCAGGCGCCGCAGATAGTGGGCATAGGTCGGTACGTCGGCGGGGAAATCGGCGGCGTTGTCGTAGGCACCGATCTTGCTCGGCAACTGGCCACTGACCAGGGTAAAACGTGAAGGCGCGCAGAGCGGGCTGTTGCAGTAGGCGGCATCGAAGACCACGCCTTCGGCGGCCAGGCGGCTCAGGTTCGGAAGTTTGATGGGCGATGCACCGTAGAGCGGCAACAGGGGCGCGGCCATTTGATCGGCCATGATGAAGAGAATGTTCTTGCGCTTCATGTAATCGCGGCATTCCATAGTGAATTGTTATGCGATAGTGCTGCGATCCAGCATGTGGCCCACGGAATCTGTGGTAAAGCCCCTACCAAACAATGACTAGGATAAGTACAGCTTATGTATGAAGCGCTGGGTGACCTGTCCCTCGATCTGCTCCGGGCCTTTGAAGCGGCGGCCCGTCATCACAGCTTTACCGCCGCGGCGGTGGAGCTGGGCACGACTCAGCCGGCCATCAGCCAGCAGATCAAGCGCCTGGAAGACCAGTTGACCACCCGCCTGTTCGACCGCATCTACCGGGGCATCGAGTTGACCGAAGCCGGCTCGATTCTGTTCGAGCAGGTGCAGGCCGGTTTGCAGAGCATCGACAGTGGCTTGAGCGCGGTCACCGCCCAGCGTCAGCACGAGGTGTTGCAGGTCGCTACCGACTTTGCTTTTGCCGCCTATTGGTTGATGCCGCGCCTGCACCGTTTTCATGCGGCCAATCCGCAGGTCGATGTCAGCCTGGTGACCAGTGAGCGTAGCCACAACATGTTGCGCACTGATATCGATGTGGCAGTGTTGTTCGGCAAGGGCCGTTTCAAGCAGGGCGAGAGTCATTGGCTGTTCAGCGAGGAAGTGTTTCCGGTGTGCAGCCCGCAATTGCTCAAGGGCCGCGAGCTGCCGCTGCCCACCGAGGCGCTGCTGGAGTTTCCCCTGCTGCACCTCAAGGGCGAAAACAGCAGCCACTGGTTCGACTGGAGCGGGGTTTTTCGCGAACTGGGACTGACCACGGCACCGGCGCCGGGGCAATTGCGCTTCGACAACTACACCTTGCTGATCCAGGCGGCGATCGGCGGTCAGGGCGTGGCCATCGGCTGGCGTCACCTGGTGGATAATCTGTTGGAGCAGGGATTGTTGTGCCGGCCGATCAGCCAGACGGCGATTTCCACTTTTGGCTATTACGTGGTCTTGCCCCAGCGTAAACGGCGTGGCGCGCTGATCCAGCGTTTCTTCGACTGGTTGATGGCCGAGCAGGCCGACAGTGCGCAATCGCTGGTGGGGCTGGGCTTGCCCTCGATTGCGGTGTAGCGTTAGGCCATTAACCGACGCTGAACGGGAGCGGCATGCAACGTATCAAGGGTTATCACGCCCACATCTATTTCGATGCTTCGACCCTGGAGCAGGCCCGTGAGCTATGTGAGCTGGCGGCGACGACCTTTCCACTGCAGATGGGACGGGTGCACGAGCGCCCGGTGGGACCTCATCCGGACTGGAGCTGCCAACTGGCGTTCGAAGCGCAATATATCGGCGTGGTCTTGCCGTGGCTGGCGTTGCACCGCAAGGGCCTGGTGGTGTTCATCCATCCCCTGACCGGCGATGACCTGGCCGACCATCGCGATCATGGGATCTGGATGGGGGCGGTCAGGCCATTGGATCTGTCGCTGTTCTAGGCGGTCAGTTCAGCACGCCGTCGAGAATCTCGTAGACGATCCCGGTGCCGATGGTAATCAGGACCACGTCATTGCCCATGCGCCGCCACTCGTAACCCTCATACCTCGGCAGGCGGCTCAGTGCCCGGTCGTCCAGGCGCTCGCCTTCGTAGCCCCGTGGCAGCGGCCGGCCACGTTCCAGACGGTAGCCCGGTGGCGGTGGCGCGCCACGGCCGAAGTGTTCACGGTCATCATGAATGATCTGCCGGACCGGGCCGAAGTCCTGGGGCGGACGGTGCATATTGCGCTCGTCATGTCCCCTGTCCGGGCCTCTGTCGGGACCCCGTTGGTCATAGCCACCGTGATCATGGTCTTCGCCGTGCCATTGATCCTCGGCATGCAGCAGCGGACTGGCGCTCAGTACCAGCAGACCAAGACCGGCCATCAGGCGTTTGGGCATTTTCATCGGGGGCATTCCTCACCACACGGGCAATACATCGAATAGGGGTGAAGATTTGGCTTCAAACCCCCGGGTCATACTTTATTAGTCCGCATGGTGGCGTTTAGATTCCTTTGTATCAGGAACTTTACCTTTGGCCGGCGCCGACGTTATCGCCAGCGATCATGCCGTTCGCTCATGCCGTGTCGCAGGGCTTCGAGGCGTTCGCGCAAGGAGGCATCGTTCGCCGGCTCGCCGACGGTTCTTGCGGGATCGGAGGCCAGGCTCGTGGCGCTGGGCGCCAGGGCTTCGAACGCGAACAGGCTGGACAGGTCTTGTCGCGGTGGCGGCGTTTGGCGTGGAAGCGAAGTGACCGACCTGAGCCGCTTTGGGCGCGGGATTTCAGTGACGGACTGGTGATCGAGGAAGGTACAGGCGACAGCGAGGGTCATAGGGGGGCATCCATGTTCATAGGTAACGATCCAGCGCTCCTGCGCGGCCGTCTCTTGCCGGTATCTCCCGGAAAGAGCATGTAATGATTACGCCTTTGACAGCGCAGTTCTGTCAATAAACGCTCAGGTTGGTGCCCATGAAAAAGGGACCCAGGGCGGTGGCCCTGGATCCCTCTGTGCCGTGCCGCGTGGTTCAGCGCGCGGTACGTACGCCTTCGGCGAGGGCCGCGCAGAGGCTCAGCACGCCATCGATGGCCTGCTCATCGCTGGTGGCGTTGGCGATGTGATCGATCAGCGCCGAGCCGACCACCACGCCATCCGCCAACCGGGCGATGGCCGCGGCCTGCTCCGGGGTGCGGATACCGAAACCGATGCTGATCGGCAGGTCGGTGTGACGACGCAGACGGGCCACCGCTTCTTCGACGTGTTCCAGGGTCGCCGAGCCGGCACCGGTCACACCGGCCACCGACACGTAGTAGACGAAGCCGGAGCTGCCGTTGAGTACGGTGGGCAGGCGCACGTCGTCGGTGGTCGGCGTGGTCAGGCGGATAAAGTCCAGGCCGGCGGCCTGGGCCGGGTCGCACAGCTCGCCGTTATGTTCCGGTGGCAGGTCGACCACGATCAGGCCGTCGACACCGGCGGCCTTGGCATCGGCGATAAAACGCGGCACGCCGTAGTGGTGGATCGGGTTGAAGTAACCCATCAGCACCAACGGTGTGTCGTTGTTCTCGGCGCGGAACTCGCGAACCATCTGCAGGGTTTTTGCCAGGTTCTGCTTGGCGCCCAGGGCACGGATGTTCGCCAGCTGGATCGCCGGGCCGTCGGCCATCGGATCGGTGAAGGGCATGCCCAGCTCGATCACATCGGCACCGGCCTTGGGCAGGCCCTTGAGGATCGCCAGGGAGGTGTCATAACCCGGGTCACCGGCGGTGATAAAGGTCACCAGGGCGGCGCGGTTCTGTTCTTTCAGCTCGGCAAAACGGGTTTGCAGGCGGCTCATCAGTGTTTCTCCTGCTGGGACTGTTGCATGTGGTGCATGACGGTTTGCATGTCCTTGTCACCGCGACCGGACAGGTTGACCACCATCAGGTGATCCTTGGGCAGGGTCGGCGCCCGCTTGAACACTTCGGCCAGGGCATGGGCGCTTTCCAGGGCCGGGATAATGCCTTCGAGGCGGCAGCACTGGTGGAACGCGGCCAGGGCTTCGTGATCGGTGACCGAGGTGTACTGGACGCGACCGATATCGTGCAACCAGGCGTGTTCCGGGCCGATGCCGGGGTAGTCGAGGCCGGCGGAAATCGAGTGGGCATCGATGATCTGGCCGTCATCGTCCTGCAGCAGGAAGGTCCGGTTGCCGTGCAGCACGCCCGGGACGCCGCCGTTCAGGCTGGCGGCATGCTTGCCGGTTTCGATACCGTGGCCGGCCGCTTCGACGCCGATGATTTCGACGCTGGTGTCATCGAGGAACGGGTGGAACAGGCCCATGGCGTTGGAGCCGCCACCGATGCACGCCACCAGGCTGTCGGGCAGGCGCCCTTCCTGGGCTTGCAACTGGTCGCGGGTTTCCTTGCCGATCACCGCCTGGAAGTCGCGGACCATGGCCGGATACGGGTGCGGGCCGGCGACGGTGCCGATCAGGTAGAAGGTGCTGTCGACGTTGGTCACCCAGTCGCGCAGGGCTTCGTTCATCGCGTCCTTCAGGGTGCCGGTGCCGGCGACCACCGGGATCACTTCGGCGCCCAGCAGCTTCATGCGGAACACGTTGGCCTGCTGGCGCTCGATGTCGGTGGTGCCCATGTAGATCACGCAGTCCAGGCCGAAACGCGCGGCGACGGTGGCGGTGGCCACGCCGTGCATGCCGGCGCCGGTCTCGGCGATGATGCGTTTCTTGCCCATGCGCCGCGCCAGCAGGATCTGGCCGATGCAGTTGTTGATCTTGTGGGCGCCGGTGTGGTTCAGCTCTTCGCGCTTGAGGTAGATCTTCGCGCCGCCGCAGTGTTCGGTCAGGCGTTCGGCGAAGTACAGCGGGCTCGGACGACCGACGTAGTCGCGCTGGAAGTAGGCCAGTTCCTCGATGAACGCAGGATCGATCTTGGCGGCTTCGTATTCGCGGTTCAGGTCGAGGATCAGCGGCATCAGGGTTTCGGCCACGTAGCGGCCGCCGAATGCGCCGAACAGGCCGTTGGCGTCGGGGCCGTTGCGCAGGTTGGACTGGGTCATGGGAGGCTCCAGGTGGGCGATTGAATGTTTGATGGGGTTCACTCTAACCATGACAGGCGCGGATGAAAACCGATAAGATCGCCGTAACCTGTCAGGAAAACTCACAGATACCATGAGCCGCGACCTTCCCCCGCTCAATGCCTTGCGCGCCTTCGAGGCCACCGCCCGCTTGAACAGCGTCAGTCAGGCCGCCGAACAGCTGCATGTGACCCATGGAGCGGTCAGCCGGCAGTTGAAAGTGCTTGAGGAGCATCTGGGCCTGAGCCTGTTCGCCAAGGAAGGCCGCGGCCTGAAACTCACAGATGCGGGCGTTCGCCTGCGCGACGCCAGTTTCGAGGCGTTCGAGCGGCTGCGGGCGGTCTGCGCCGAGTTGACCCAGAGCACGGCGGACGCGCCCTTTGTGCTGGGCTGTTCCGGGAGCCTGCTGGCGCGCTGGTTTATTCCGCGACTGGGGCGGTTGAATGCCGATTTGCCCGACCTGCGCCTGCACCTGTCGGCGGGTGAAGGCGATCTCGATCCGCGCAAGCCGGGGCTCGATGCCCTGTTGCTGTTCGCCGAGCCGCCGTGGCCGGCGGATATGCAGGTTATAGAACTGGCGAGCGAGCGCATCGGCCCGGTCATGAGTCCGCATTTTGCCCGTTACGAGTCATTGCTACGGGCCCCGGCCCGTGGCCTGGTGGGTGAAGCGCTGTTGCACACCACCTCACGACCCCAGGCCTGGCCCAGCTGGGCGCGGCAGAACGGTATCGATGCGGCGCAGTTGAAGTACGGACAGGGTTTCGAGCATCTGTACTACCTGCTCGAAGCGGCGGTGGCCGGTTTGGGGGTGGCGATCGCGCCGCAGCCGCTGGTGGCGGACGATTTGCGTGGCGGTCGGCTGGTGGCGCCCTGGGGCTTCAATGAAACCCCGGGGCGGCTGGCCTTGTGGCTACCCCGGCGCGCCACGGACGGACGCGCCCAGCAGTTGGCCCAATGGCTCAAGACCGAGTTGGAACACAGGGCTTAATCGCCGCGTTTGCACAACAGGTAAGCGGCCAAAAGCCCCAGCGCACCCACCGCGACACCGGCGGTTGTCCACGGATGTTCCTGGGCATAATCACGGGTCGCAATCCCGGTTTCGCGGGTTCTGACCTTGACCTCTTCATAGGCATCGCTGAGCAGGTGACGTGAATGCTTGAGCGCGTTCTCGGCATTGCTCTTGAGGGCCTTGAGGGTTTTGCGCGACTCGTCCGAGGCGTCGTCCTTGAGGCTTTCGAGGGACTTGAGCAGGCTCTCGATTTCGGCTTCCATGCTTTGCAATGAGGCTTTGCGTAGTGCGTTGCTGGCCATATCGGCGTTCTCCCGCAGTTGAGTGGCGTGTGCAGATTGGGACTCCAGCGCGCGGTGAAAGTGCAGAAAATCTGCATCGCATCTCAGGATCTATCGATCCGAGCTGTGGGAAAAATCACTGCTAGGCTCTCTGGACAGCCCCCGGGACTTAGGAGAACAGCATGAGCGACCACCACACCTACAAGAAAATCGAACTGGTAGGTTCTTCCCCCACCAGTATCGAAGACGCTATCAACAATGCCCTGGCCGAAGCCGGTAAAAGCATCAAGCATCTGGAATGGTTCGAGGTGCTTGATACCCGTGGGCATATCAAGGACAACAAGGCCGCGCACTTCCAGGTCACCCTGAAAGTCGGCTTCAGAATCGCCAATAGCTGAACAAATACTGGCCTTTTGAACTTATAGGCTGGCCGACTGCCATATTGATTGCTATACAGAGGGGGCTAAATAGCCCGAGGTGCGTCGCCCAAAAGCCGACGCACTTTTTTTGATCTGACCAGGGAATATGATCGATGAAGAAGCTTGTGCTGGCGGTAGCGTTGTTGAGTCTGGCGGGAACCGCCCTTGCGGCGGGCAAGCCATGCGACGTGGTGGAGAAGGACATCAAGGACAAGCTTGAAGCCAAGGGCGTTCATGGTTATTCGCTGCAGATCGTCGATGCAGGCAGCAATACGGGTTCCGATGGCAAGACCGTTGGCCGCTGCGAGGCGGGTAAGAAGGAAATCGTCTACAAGCGCAAATAAGCGTGAGTGGGGATCAAAGCCGGCGCCAGGCGCCGGCTTTTCTGTTTCTGGCCGTCAGCCCTTCATGACCTGCGCCAGCAACTCGTAGGAATGCAGTCGATCGGCATGTTCATACAGGTCGCAGGTGAAGATCAGCTCATCGGCCTGGGTCTGCTCGATCAGGACTTCCAGCTTGGCGCGGATCTTCTCGGGGCTGCCGACCATCGCCAGGCCGAGGAAACTCGCCACCGCTTCTCTTTCGTGGGGCAGCCACAGGCCATCCATGGTCTGCACCGGCGGCCGTTGCACCAGGCTCTGGCCACGCATCAGCGCAAGGATGCGCTGGTACACCGAGGTCGCCAGGTAGTCGGCCTTTTCATCGGTATCCGCGGCCACCAGCGGTACGCCGAGCATCACGTAGGGTTTGTCGAGCACCGCCGAAGGCTTGAAGTGATTGCGGTAGACGCGAATCGCCTCATGCATGTAGCGCGGTGCGAAATGTGAGGCGAAGGCGTAGGGCAAACCCCGCTCCCCGGCCAGCTGTGCGCTGAACAGGCTCGAACCCAGCAGCCAGACCGGCACCTGGGTACCGGTGCCCGGCATGGCGATCACCCGTTGTTCCGGTGTGCGCGGGCCGAGGTAGCCCATCAGTTCAGTGACATCTTCGGGGAAGTCGTCGGCGCTGCCCGAACGCTCGCGGCGCAGGGCCCGGGCGGTCATCTGGTCGGAACCCGGGGCGCGGCCCAGGCCCAGGTCGATACGGCCGGGATAGAGACTTTCCAGGGTGCCGAACTGTTCGGCGATCACCAGGGGCGCATGGTTGGGCAGCATCACGCCGCCGGAACCGACGCGAATGGTCGAGGTGCCGCCCGCCAGGTAACCCAGCAGCACGGACGTCGCCGAACTGGCGATCCCGTCCATGTTGTGGTGCTCGGCGACCCAGAAGCGGTGGTAGCCGAACTTTTCCACATGACGGGCCAGATCCAGCGAATTGCGCAGGGATTGGCCCGGGCTGCCGTCCTGGCGCACGGGCACCAGGTCGAGGGTGGAAAACTTGACGTCGGACAGTCGCTTCATGAGCCTGCTACTCCTGTGAGGGTACGCAGGCTTCGTCTGCTGTCGAAAAACCTGCCGGTCTCCAGGGAATGTGGGCATATACCCGAGTTTCAAGGGGGGAGCTGTTTTTAACCGGCATTTTTTTCAGATGAGTCTGACAGGGTGAACTTTAATCCAGCGTCTATCCTCAGAACCTTGACCCCGGCGTGAACCCTTCGCGCCGGCTTTTGAGGAGGCAGCTATGAGTATCACGAAGAAAGCATCGGCTCATTGGGCAGGCGACCTGAAAACCGGTATTGGTTCCATTTCCACGGAAACCGGGGTGTTGCGTGAAGCGCCTTACGGTTTCAAGGCACGTTTCGAAGGCGGCAAGGGCACCAACCCGGAAGAACTGATCGGCGCCGCCCACGCGGGGTGTTTCTCCATGGCCTTTTCGATGATTCTCGGCGAGGCCGGGCTCAAGGCCGACAGTATCGACACCCAGGCCGAAGTGACCCTGGACCAGGTTGACGGTGGTTTTGCGATCACCGCGGTGCACCTGATTCTCAAGGCGAAAATCCTCGGCGCCAGCCAGCAGCAGTTCGATGAGCTGAGCAAAAAGGCCAAGGAAGGTTGTCCGGTGTCCAAGGTGTTGAACGCGAAGATCAGCCTCACCGGGACCTTGGTGCACTGATTGTGCACTGGCAAGACCCAGGGATGTGAGGCGGCTCAGAACTTGGCTGGCGCAAGTGTGGTCGAATGAACTGTGGCAGTTTGCGCGTACGCCCTGGCGACGCGCTGCCGTAGTCAAGGAGTTCGACCATGAAACGTATTGCCCTGGGGATTTTCTGTTGCGTGCTGGCCACCTCGGCCCTGGCCGCGACCAAGCCGTGTGAAGAGCTCAAGTCCGAGATCGAAACCAAGATCCAGGCGGCCGGCGTCAGTTCCTACACCCTGGAGATCGTTGCCAGGGATGAAGTCCACGACCAGAACATGGTCGTGGGCAGTTGTGAAGGCGGCAGCAAGAAAATCATCTACCAGAAGAACGACCGCTGAAGCTACGGAATGCAGAACACATTGTTCTGCTCCGCCACGACTTCACCCTTGTCGTTGTACAGCCGCGCGCTGGCGTTGAAGCCCAGGGCTATACCCTCCAGGCGGTAGCGCCGGCCGGCTTCGAAGTGGTCGTAGTGCACGCTCAGGTAGCACAGCCGGTTCGGCGGGTCGGTGTTCATCGCCATGCCGCCGATATAGACCTCGTAATCGAAACGAGCCAGGAGGTCATGGCTGCCCGGCGTGACCTGGAAAAAGCGTCCGTCGCGCAGACGCTGCTTGTCCAGGCTTTCGGCCATGATCACCGTACCGGTGTGGGTGTCCAGGTCGACCCAGGCCATTTGCGGATTCACCGCCGGTAACGGACTGATACAGCCGCCCAGGCTGGCCAGGGCGAAGAGTACGGGGAGATGTTTGCGCATGATGTTTCCACTCTGTTCAGGAGATCAGCATACCTGCGTTCAGGGGTATCGGGACGCCCGGGCGTGAAGCTTGTGGTGGGGCCTCCCTGCGGTGAACACCTCAACCTCGATAATCTTCATGGAAAAGCCTTCAGCCCGCGCGCTAGTCTTGTGTCTGCTCCCTGCAGGTGATTCCCATGATGTTCAGGCCCGTGGTACGCGGTTCGATAGGCGCCTTGCTGCTGTTGCTCGGTGGTTGCAGCAGTCTCAATTATTATAGCCAGCTGGCCGGTGGCCAGTTGAGCCTGTTGCACGCCCGGGAGCCGGTGGCCGAGGTGATTGCCGATCCGGCCCGGGACCCGAAACTGCGCGAACACCTGGCCCAGTCCCAGCAGGCGCGGGCCTTTGCCAGCGAGCATCTGCACCTGCCGGACAACCGCAGTTACCGCTTGTATGCGGATATCAAACGCCCTTATGTGGTCTGGAATGTCTTTGCCACGCCGGAATTTTCCCTGACCCCGCAGCAGCATTGTTTCCCGATTGCCGGTTGCGTGGCCTATCGCGGCTATTACAACCAGGGCGCGGCGCGGGGTGAGGCGGCGCTGCAGAAGCAGCAGGGCATGGACGTGTATATCGGCGGGGTCGAGGCCTACTCGACGCTGGGCTGGTTCGACGATCCGATTATCAGTTCGATGATGACCTGGGGCGACGAGCGCCTGGCGACGCTGATCTTTCATGAACTGGCGCACCAGCGTTTTTATGTGAAGGACGACACCGAGTTCAATGAGTCCTATGCCAACTTCGTCGAGCAGGAAGGCACGCGGCAATGGCGGGCGGCGCGAGGCTTGCCGCCGGCCAAGGTCAACGATGTAGCGCAGAAGGATCAGTTTATCGAACTGGTGCTGAAGACCCGGGCGCGCTTGCAGCAGTTGTATGCGCAGGCCTTGCCGGTCGAGCAGATGCGTGAGCGCAAGGCGCAGGAGTTCCAGCGCTTGCGTGATGAATACCACAAGATGCAGGCGAGTCAGTGGGCCGGCGACAAGCGTTATGACGCCTGGATCAATGGGCCGCTGAATAACGCCAAGTTGCTGCCCTTCGGGCTGTATGACCAGTGGGTGCCGGCGTTTGCGGCGTTGTTCAAGCAGGTGAATGGCGACTGGCCGTCGTTCTTCAAGGCTGTGGAAAAGCTGGGGGGCTTGCCGGTTGGCGAGCGTACGGCGGCGTTGCGCAAGCTGATGCCTGGCTGAAGGGCGCCATCGCGAGCAAGCTTGCTCCTACAATGTTTGTGTCGTGCCAATAAGTTGCGGACGACCGATATCTTGTAGGAGCAAGCTTGCTCGCGATGCAGGCGACACGGTTTCACGTCTTACACAAACGCCCGATGCAACTGCGCCAACGTCTGGAAATGATAAGCCGGCTGCTGCGCACTCAACTCCTCGAAACTGCCGAACCCATACCCCACCGCCGCCGCATCCAGACCATTGCGTTGCGCGCCGATCAGGTCGTGCTTGCGGTCGCCGATCATCAGCGTATCGCTCGGTTCCAGCCCTTCTTCGGCGATCAGGTGGGCAATCAGCTCGACCTTGTCGGTCCGCGTGCCATCCAGCTCGCTGCCGTAGATCATCTTGAAGTGCCGGGCAAAATCGAAATGCCGGGCAATCTCCCGGGCAAACACCCAGGGCTTGGACGTGGCGATATACAAGGTGCGCCCCTGCCCGCCCAGCAGCTCCAGCAACGGCATGACCCCTTCGAACACCCGGTTTTCATACAGCCCGGTCACCTTGAAGCGCTCCCGGTAGAAGTTCACCGCCTCCCAGGCCTTGGCCTCGTCAAACCCGTAGAACTGCATGAACGCCTGCAGCAACGGCGGGCCGATAAAGTGTTCGAGCTTGCCGAGGTCCGGCTCGTCGATCCCCAGTTTGCCCAGTGCGTACTGGATCGAACGGGTGATGCCCTCGCGCGGGTCGGTCAGGGTGCCGTCGAGGTCGAAGAGAATCGTCTGGTAATGCATGGAATGTCCTGGTTGTACAAAAAATAATCAAACGGCCTGGTGATAACCTTCGGCCATGTGCAGGTCCTTGAGCTTCACGTAGTTCGCCGCGCTGTAGGTGAAAAACGCCCGTTCCTTGTCCGTCAGCGCGCGCGCCTGCTTGACCGGGCTGCCGACATAGAGAAAGCCGCTTTCCAGGACCTTGCCCGGCGGCACCAGGCTGCCGGCGCCGACGATCACCTCGTCCTCGATCACCGCGCCGTCCATGACGATGCTGCCCATGCCGATCAGAATCCGGCTGCCCACCGTGCAGCCATGCAGCATGACCTTGTGGGCGATGGTCACGTCGTCGCCGATCAGCAGCGGGAAACCCTCGGGGTTGAAAGGCCCGGCGTGGGTGATATGCAACACGCAGCCGTCCTGCACGCTGGTGCGTTGGCCGATGCGGATGCGGTGCATGTCGCCGCGGATCACGGTCAACGGCCAGATGGAGCTGTCGGCGCCGATTTCGACGTCGCCGATCACCACCGCCGAACGGTCGACAAAGGCCCGTTCACCGAGTGCCGGCGTGAGGTTCTGATAGGTACGAAGGGTCACGATAGGCGCTCTCTCTTTGGTTGATAGCTGCGGTCGACGTCGATTGTAATTAAGATGGGCCCATGTTTCTTCCAGCCAAGGTGCCAACCGTGAGCGTGAACAACCCTCTTCTGCAGTCCTACGACCTGCCGCCGTTCTCGGCGATCCGCGCGGAACACGTGCTGCCGGCCATTGAACAGATCCTGGCGGACAACCGCGCGGCCATCGCCGAAATCCTCGCCACCCAAGGCCAACAGCCTACCTGGGCCGGGCTGATCCTGGCGATGGATGAACTCAACGATCGCCTGGGCGCCGCCTGGAGTCCTGTCAGCCACCTGAATGCGGTGTGCAACAGCGCTGAATTGCGCGAAGCCTACGAGGCCTGCCTGCCGGCCTTGAGCGCCTACTCCACGGAGCTGGGCCAGAACCGCGAACTGTTCCAGGCCTTCGAAGCCCTGGCGAACAGCCCGCAGGCCGCCAGCTTCGACGTCGGCCAGAAAACCATTCTCGAACACTCCCTGCGCGACTTCCGCCTGTCGGGTATCGACCTGCCGCCCGAGCAGCAAAAGCGCTATGCCGAGGTGCAGAGCAAGCTGTCCGAACTGGGCAGCCGCTTCTCCAACCAGTTGCTCGACGCGACCCAGGCCTGGACCCGGCACGTCACCGACGAGGCCGGTCTTGCCGGCCTGAGCGACTCCTCCAAGGCGCAAATGGCCGCCGCGGCCCAGGCCAAGGGCCTGGACGGCTGGTTGATCACCCTGGAATTCCCGAGTTACTACGCGGTGATGACCTACGCCCAGGACCGCGCGCTGCGCGAAGAGGTGTACGCCGCCTACTGCACCCGTGCCTCGGACCAGGGCCCGAATGCCGGCCAGTACGACAACGGCCCGGTGATGGAAGAAATCCTCGACCTGCGCCAGGAACTGGCGCAATTGTTGGGTTTCGCCAGCTTCTCGGAATTGAGCCTGGCGACCAAGATGGCCGACTCCAGCGACCAGGTGCTGACCTTCCTGCGCGACCTGGCCAAGCGCAGCAAGCCGTTTGCCGCCCAGGACCTGCAACAACTCAAGGCCTACGCCGCCGAACAAGGCTGTGCCGAGCTGCAAAGCTGGGACAGCGGTTACTACGGCGAGAAGCTGCGTGAGCAACGCTACAGCGTTTCCCAGGAAGCCCTGCGCGCCTACTTCCCGATCGACAAGGTTCTCGGCGGGCTGTTCGCCATTGTCCAGCGCCTGTACGGCATCGAGATTGCCGAGCAGAGCGGTTTCGACACCTGGCACCCGGATGTCCGCCTGTTCGAAATCAAGGAAAACGGCCAGCACGTCGGGCGTTTCTTCTTTGACCTCTATGCCCGCGCCAACAAGCGTGGCGGGGCCTGGATGGACGGTGCCCGTGATCGTCGGCGTACGGTTGATGGCGTCCTGCAAAGCCCGGTGGCCAACCTGGTGTGCAACTTCGCCCCGGCCGACAGCGGCAAGCCGGCCCTGCTGACCCATGACGAAGTCACCACCCTGTTCCACGAGTTCGGCCATGGGCTGCATCACCTGCTGACCCGTATCGACCATGCCGGGGTGTCCGGTATCAATGGCGTGGCCTGGGATGCCGTGGAGCTGCCGAGCCAGTTCATGGAAAACTGGTGCTGGGAGCCCGAAGGCCTGGCGTTGATCTCCGGTCACTACGAAAGCGGCGAACCGCTGCCCCAGGACCTGCTGGAAAAAATGCTCGCGGCAAAGAACTTCCAGTCCGGGCTGATGATGGTGCGCCAGCTGGAATTCTCGCTGTTCGACTTCGAACTGCATGCCACCCACGGCGACGGCCGCAGCGTGGCACAGGTCCTCGAAGGCGTGCGCGACGAGGTCTCGGTGATGCGTCCGCCGGCCTACAACCGCTTTCCCAACAGCTTTGCGCACATTTTCGCCGGCGGTTACGCGGCGGGCTACTACAGCTACAAATGGGCGGAAGTGCTGTCGGCCGACGCCTTCTCCAAGTTCGAGGAAGAGGGTGTGCTGAACGAACAGACCGGTCGTGCCTTCCGTGAAGCGATCCTGGCCCGCGGTGGCTCCCAGGCGCCGATGGTGCTGTTCGTCGACTTCCGTGGCCGCGAGCCGTCGATTGACGCACTCTTGCGTCACAGCGGCCTCAGCGAGGATGCCGCGGCATGAGCGAGGCTCCCGTGATCAAGACCAAGAAGCGCTTTATCGCCGGGGCAGTCTGCCCGGCGTGCAGCGAGCAGGACAAGCTGATGATGTGGAGCGAAGACGACGTTCCGCACCGTGAGTGCGTGGCTTGCGGCTATGCCGACACCCTGAATGAACAGGGTTTGTCGGTGCCCAAGGAGCTGGGCACGCGGGTCAATACCGCACCGGCCAAGGCCCCGCAGGACAATAAGGTCCAGACCGTGCAGTTTTTCCCCAATCCGAAGCTGAAAAAGCCCGACGACAAGTAATCCCGCCGCTCCGCTTTCCCGGGCCGTCCAAGGCCCGGGGATGTCTTATCCCTGTACCACTCGCGCAAGCGCCTGCTACCCCAGACTGTGGCCTTGAGCGGACCCGCTGGCGGTCCGTGCCTGTCCAGGAGTGAACCGTGGGGACCTTCAACCCTTTGCTGCACGCGCAGCCGCCTGATCTGCCGGCCTATTCATCGGTGCGTGTCGAGCACCTGCTGCCGGCGCTCGAGGCGCTGATCAAACACCACTGGAGCGCGATCGACGAGATTATCGCGAACCAGAGCGAAAACCCGACCTGGGACGACTTCTTCGTACCGGTCGACGCCTTGCGGGGGCGCCTGGCGGGGCTTATGGGCGTCATTACCGCCTTGAGTACCGCCCGCCCCTACCCCGTGTGGGGAGAGGCGTTCCACAGTTGCCGCCGGCGTTATCTCGCTTACCGCCTTGAAGTCAGCCAGCATCCCGGGCTCTTTCAACTCTACGAACGCCTGGCGGGCAGCGCGAACGCGCGCCTGTTCGACGCCACGCGTGTCGCCGCGCTCCAGCGGGTCGTGCTGGATTGCCGGCTGGCGGGGGCGCATTTGTCCGAGGAACAGAAGACCCGGTTGCGGGCGCTGGACGCGCGAATCCGGCAACTGGAATTGCGCTTCCTCAACAATGTGCGCATCGCCAGTGAAGACGGCAGCCTGTACTTCAGCGACGACAGTACCCTGGAGGGCGTTTCGGACGAGGACAAGGTCCATATGGAGCTGTACCACGAGTCGAACTTTGCCGGTTGGTGGTTGAACATCGACGATCCGCAGGCGGTCAGCTCGATCTTTCGGGATGCGCGAGGGCGCGAGCTGCGCCAGCAGGTCTATGAGGCCGTTGTGAGCCGTGCCAGCGATGCCGAAACGGACCATGACAATACGCCCGTGCTCGACGAGTTGCTGCAATTGCGCTTCATGAAGGCTGAGCTGCTGGGCTTCGCCAACAGCGCGGCACTGCAACTGCAAAGCCTTTCGTTGAGTTCTGCCGAGCAGGTCGAGGGATTCTTGCGCCGACTGGTGGCCGCGGAAAAACCAGGCTGGATCCGCGAAGTGGAGGTACTGGAGGCGTTTGCCGCCGAGCAGGGCCTGACGGAGCTGAAACCCTGGGACCGGCCCTTTTATAGCCAGCAGCTGCGCCTGCACAAGGGTGCGATCAGCGAGGATGAAAGTCGCGCCTACTTCGAACTCGAGCAGGTTCTGAAAAGCCTGCTGGCACTCCCCGCTCGCCTGTTCGGCGTTGAATTCATCGCCCGCGACGAACTGGATACCTGGCACCCCGACGTCCGCCCGTTCGAGGTTCGCGAGTATGGGCAGGCGATAGGCTACCTGTTCCTCGATCTGTTCGCCCGCGAGGAGAAGACCACCAGGAGCGGCGCGATGTATGCGCTGCGCCATCGGCTGCTATCGGTCGAGGGCCGCAGCCTGACCCTGCCGGTCGTGGTGCTGTACTGTTATCTTCCGCGGCCCGCGGCTGACAAGCCCCTGCTGCTCAAGCACGGACAGATGCGGGTACTGTTCCACGAGTTTGGGCACTGCCTGCATCAGTTGCTGGACCGCTCTCCTTGCTGGAGCTTGTCCGGTACCGATTCGGCCAGGGATGCTGGCGAGTTCTTCTCGGCGTTGCTGGAGTGCTGGTGTCATTCGCCTGCCTATCTCGTCGAGATCAGTCGGCACCACCAGACCGGCGCCGCGCTTTCTGCCGATCAGGCCGACCGGTTGATGATTTCACTCACCACCGGCAACGGCTTGAAGTCGGCCAGTACCCTGATTCTTGCCGCGCTCGCGTTGGAGCTGCACCAGAACCCCGCCCGGGAGCAAAGCGTCCTGGAGCGCAGCGCACGGGTGCGCGATGAGGTCTTGTCGCTGCCGGCACCGAGCGATGTGCGTCAGGTCTACAGTTTCAGTCACCTGGTCACCGGCACGGACGCCGCCTATTTCATCTATCCCTGGGGGCAGATGCTGGCGAGGGCGGTGTTCAGCCGTTTCGAAGAGCAGGGGCTCTTCGATCCCGTGGAAGGCAGGCGCCTGCGCGAGCTGGTCTTCGCGCCGGGCGGTTCCCGGCCCATCCTGAAATCCATTGAGGCGTTTCTGGGACGAACCCTCGATGAACTCACTGCACCTGTGCCGACTTGAGCCAGCTCTGCACTGCGCAGGTAGCGTAGGGACTGGTGCTGCACGCGCCGCTGGCCAGGGCCTCGCGTAGCTTGTCGACCGGCGCCTGCATCATGTAACGGATGCTGTCCTTGAAGTGCGGGGTGTCGCCAAACCCGCCCATCATCATTTCGCTCAGGGCTTCCTCCTTGCTCCAGCCCTGCACCACCACGCGGTACATCGCCGCCATCAGGCCGGTGCGTTCCGTGCCCTTCCGGTCGTGGATCAGTACCGAACCCCGGTCCTCGGCGTCCTTGATCGCGCGCAAGACGGTCAACACGTCGGCGTCATCGACATGGCCGATCCGGTAGGGCAGTTGCACCTGCTTGATGTTCGGGGCTGACAGCCAGCTGGAGTCGGCCTCCGGCTGGAAGTTGATGACCGTGGTGATGTTCAGCCTGGCCAGGATCGGCACGGCATTGCTGTCGGGCAAGGTGCTGCGATAGAGCGTCGGGGTCATCTGGTTGAGGTTGTACTGGTTGCCCACCGGCGTGGCCCATTGCGGCGGGCGTTGGCTGCTGTTGTCGCCGGCCTGGGCGGCGAGCAGCACCAGACCGCTGATCAGTATCAGGCCAAGGAGGGAAAACCAGCGAACGATCGACATAGATGGACGGCGCCCGGAAAAGAGAACTCGATATTGCCCTATAGCATTGTTTTTTACGGATCAAAAGCCCGTGAGTCGAGCGTCAAAGATTTGTGAGAGGGGTGGAATGGGGGCGGAAAAGGTCGAGATTTTTAGCTGAATCGATTCATCCTGATGCTTAGGCTGCTATCATTTGTAACTAAAGGTTGCCAGTGTGTTCTCAATTCGAGGTGTCTCGATAGAGACCGCTACCCGAAAAAGACAGGTTGCTCAATTGAAGTGACCGAATAATCCGTGCGTGCAAGATGAGAGAGGTAACGCCATGTCTGATCAAGATCGAGATAACCCGCGGCGTGAGTTCCTGCGCAAAACCCTGACCTTGATCCCGGTGGTCACCGTGGCGAGCAGCGCGTTGGGCAGCAGTGTCCTGCAAGCCGCCTCGCAAGTGACGCCAGCGGCCGCCGACAAGGCTCCGGTCAACAGCGGGCATTACGAGCCGAGCTTCTTCACCGCCGAGGAATGGGCTTTTCTCAATGCCGCCGTGGCCCGATTGATTCCGGCCGATGCCCAGGGGCCGGGTGCCCTGGAAGCTGGTGTGCCGGAATTTATCGACCGGCAAATGAACACCCCTTACGCCAGTGGCGCCTTGTGGTTTATGCAGGGGCCCTTCGCCGCCGATGCGCCGCCGGAGATGGGTTGGCAAAGCAAACTGGTGCCCCGCGAGATCTATCGGCTGGGCATCGCTGCTACGGAGGCCTGGTGCAAGAAGCTGCACGGTTCAACCTTTGCCGCGCAAGACAGCGCTACCCAGGATGCCTTGCTCAAGCGACTGGAGGTCGGAGACGCCGATTTCGACAGTGTCCCGCCGAAGATTTTCTTCAGCTTCCTGCTGCAAAACACCAAGGAAGGTTTCTTCAGCGACCCGATCCATGGCGGCAACAAAGGTCTGGTCGGCTGGACCATGATCGGCTTTCCCGGCGCCCGCGCCGACTTTATGGATTGGGTTGAACGCAACGAGCAATACCCCTTCCCGGCTGTATCCATTCGCGGCGAGAGGGCATGAGCATGGCGATTCAAATGAAGAAGGTCGACGCGGTAATCGTCGGTTTCGGCTGGACCGGGGCGATCATGGCCAAGGAACTGACCGAAGCCGGGCTCAATGTCGTGGCCCTGGAACGCGGTCCCATGCAGGACACCTACCCAGACGGCAATTACCCACAGGTGATCGACGAGCTCACCTACAGCGTGCGCAAGAAACTCTTCCAGGATATCTCCAAGGAAACCGTCACCATTCGCCATAGCGTCAATGACGTCGCCCTGCCGAACCGCCAGCTCGGCGCGTTCCTGCCGGGCAATGGCGTGGGTGGTGCGGGGCTGCACTGGTCTGGCGTGCACTTTCGGGTCGATCCCATCGAGCTGCGCATCCGCAGTCACTACGAAGAGCGCTACGGCAAACACTTCATTCCCAAGGACATGACCATCCAGGACTTCGGCGTCAGCTACGAAGAGCTGGAACCGTTCTTCGACCATGCCGAAAAGGTCTTTGGCACCTCGGGGCAGGCCTGGACCGTCAAGGGCCAGTTGGTCGGCCAGGGCAAGGGCGGCAACCCCTACGCGCCGGATCGCTCCAATCCCTTTCCGCTGGAGTCGCAGAAGAACACCTACTCCGCGCAGCTGTTCCAGAAAGCCGCCAGCGAGGTCGGCTACAAGCCCTACAATCTGCCATCGGCAAATACTTCAGGGCCCTACACCAACCCTTACGGGGCGCAGATGGGCCCGTGCAATTTCTGCGGCTTCTGCAGCGGTTATGTCTGCTACATGTATTCCAAGGCCTCGCCGAACGTGAACATCCTGCCGGCGTTGCGCCAGGTGCCGAACTTCGAACTGCGGCCCAATTCCCACGTGCTGCGGGTCAATCTCGACAGCACCAAAAGCAAGGCCACCGGCGTGACCTATATCGACGCCCAGGGCCGCGAGGTGGAGCAAGAGGCCGACCTGGTGATTCTCGGCGCCTTCCAGTTCCATAACGTGCGGTTGATGCTGCTGTCCGGCATCGGCAAACCCTACGATCCGATCACCGGCGAAGGCGTGGTGGGCAAGAACTTCGCCTACCAGAACATGGCCACCGTGAAGGCCTTCTTCGACAAGGACGTGCACACCAACAACTTTATCGGTGCCGGCGGCAACGGTGTGGCGATCGACGATTTCAACGCCGATAACTTCGACCACGGCCCCCATGGCTTTGTCGGCGGGTCGCCGATGTGGGTCAACCAGGCCGGCAGCCGGCCGATTGCCGGGACTTCGAACCCGCCGGGCACACCAGCCTGGGGCAGTGCCTGGAAACGTGCCACGGCCGATTACTACACCCACCAGGTGTCGATGGATGCCCACGGTGCGCACCAGTCCTATCGGGGCAACTACCTGGATCTCGACCCGGTTTACCGTGATGCCTACGGCTTGCCGCTGTTGCGGATGACCTTCGACTGGCAGGAAAACGACATCAAGATGAACCGCTTCATGGTCGACAAACTGAGCAAGGTCGCCGAGGCGATGAACCCCAAGTCCATTGCCCTGCTGGGCAAGCAGGTCGGTGAGCACTTCAACACGTCGTCCTACCAGACCACCCACCTCAACGGTGGCGCGATCATGGGCACCGACCCGAAGACCAGCGTCCTGAACCGCTACCTGCAATGCTGGGATGTGCACAACGTCTTCGTCCCCGGCGCTTCGGCCTTCCCCCAGGGCCTGGGCTACAACCCCACCGGCCTGGTGGCGGCGCTGACCTACTGGTCGGCCCGGGCGATCCGCGAGCAGTACCTGAAAAATCCCGGCCCGTTGGTCCAGGCATAAGGAGCGATGAACATGAAAGCACTGGTTATCGCCACCCTGGCGCTGTTGGGCAATGGCGCGGTCAGCGCCGCCGAGGCCGATCCGTCGGCCCTGATCAAGCAGGGCGAATACCTGGCGCGGGCCGGGGATTGCGTGGCCTGTCACACGGCCAAGGGCGGCCAGCCGTTCGCCGGCGGGCTGCCGATGCAGACGCCCATCGGCACGATCTATTCGACCAATATCACCCCGGATAAAAGTGGGATCGGCGCCTACAGCTTCGAAGATTTCGACCAGGCGGTCCGCCATGGTGTCGCCAAGAACGGCAGTACGCTTTACCCGGCGATGCCCTATCCGTCCTACGCCCGGGTCAGCGACAGCGATATGCAGGCGCTGTACGCCTACTTCATGAAGGGCGTGGTGCCGGTGGCCCAGGACAACAAGGCCGTCGATATCCCCTGGCCGCTGAGCATGCGCTGGCCGTTGGCGGGTTGGCGCTGGGTGTTTGCGCCCAAGGTCGCCGAATACCAGGCCGGCAGCGGCGCTGACCCGGTGGTGAGCCGTGGCGCCTATCTGGTCGAAGGCCTCGGCCATTGCGGTGCCTGCCATACGCCACGGGCCCTGACCATGCAGGAAAAAGCCTTGAGCGCGAATGACGGCAGTGCCTTCCTGGCGGGCAGCGCGCCGCTCGAGGGCTGGATCGCGAAAAGCCTGCGCGGCGACCATAAGGATGGCCTCGGCAGTTGGAACGAAGCGCAGCTGGTGCAGTTCCTCAAGACCGGTCGCAGCGATCGCAGCGCGGTATTCGGCGGCATGAGCGATGTGGTGGTGCACAGCATGCAATACATGAGCGATGACGATCTGACGGCGATTGCCCGCTACCTCAAGAGCTTGCCGCCGGTGGATCCGCAGGACGCGCCTCACGCCTATGAGCCGCAGGTCGCACAAGCCCTGTGGAAAGGTGATGACAGCAAGCCGGGGGCGTCGGTCTATATCGACAACTGCGCGGCCTGCCACCGTACCGACGGTCACGGCTATACCCGGGTGTTCCCGGCGTTGGCCGGTAATCCGGTGGTGCAATCGGCGGACCCGACGTCGTTGATCCATATCGTGCTCAAGGGCGGCACCTTGCCGGCGACCCACACCGCACCTTCGAACTTCACCATGCCGGCGTTTGCCTGGCGATTGTCGGACCAGGAAGTGGCGGACGTGGTCGGTTTCATTCGCGGCAGTTGGGGTAATCAGGGCGGCGCAGTAAAGGCCAGCGATGTGGCGGCGTTGCGCAAGGAGGATATGCCGGCCAAACCGTAGGCTGGCGCCTGCCAGACGGTGCTAGGCAGATTCGCCTGACTCCATTACTGTATATAAATACAGTAATGGAGCCTTTCCAATGTTCACCCCGCTCCCACCCCGTGGCCGTGGCACCGCGACCAACCCGCACAACCGCTTCGCGTCCCATCGTTCGGTGGCCGAGGACGACGGCTGGTACCAGGAGGTTCCGCTGACCCAGGGCACCGAGGTGCGCATCGAGACGGCGAAGTCCATCATCACCCGCAACACCTCGCCGGACCTGCCCTTCGACCGCTCCATCAATCCCTATCGCGGCTGCGAGCACGGTTGCATCTACTGCTACGCACGCCCCAGTCATGCCTACTGGGATATGTCCCCAGGCCTGGATTTCGAAACCAGGCTGATCGCCAAGACCAACGCCGCCGCCGTGCTGGAGCAGCAATTGTCCAGGCCGGGCTATCGCGTCGCACCGATCAACCTGGGCTCCAACACCGATCCCTACCAGCCGATCGAACGCGAGCACCAGCTCACCCGGCGGATCCTCGAGGTGTTGCTGCGTTATCGGCATCCGGTGACCATCGTCACCAAGGGCTCGCTGATCCTGCGCGACCTCGACCTGCTCACGGAACTGGCACGGCAGCGCCTGGTGGCGGTGATGATCAGCCTGACCAGCCTCGACGACGAACTCAAGCGCATCCTCGAGCCCCGTGCGGCGGCGCCCAAGGCGCGCTTGCGGGCGATCCGGGTCATGGGTGAAGCGGGTATCCCGGTGGGCGTTTTATGTTCGCCGATGATTCCGATGATCAACGACAGCGAGCTGGAAAGCCTGCTCACCGAGGCCCGCGACGCCGGTGCCCAGAGCGCCGCCTACATGATGCTGCGCCTGCCCCTGGAGGTAGCGCCGCTGTTCGAGGAGTGGCTCGCCGCCCACTATCCGCAACGGGCAGCCCATGTCTTGAGCCTGATTCGCCAGACCCGCGGCGGCGAGCTCTACGACAGCCGGTTCGGTGCGCGGATGCGCGGCGAAGGGCCGTTTGCCGACCTGCTGGCGCAACGTTTTGCCAAGGCCATCAAGCGTCTGGGCCTCAACCGCCGCGAAGGTTACAACCTCGATTGCACGGCGTTTTGTCCTCCCGGAGGGCAAATGTCGTTACTCTGAGGCATGATCCGGACAAAGGTGTCTGCTGGCGTTTGGCCTGCGCCTATACTCTCGGGTAAGCGCGTAAGAAGCTTCTGGAACGTCCGTCCTAGAGCCTCTGATTCAGCTTGAGTTAAGTTTTCGCGACTAGGGTGAAGCTGCCTGTTGTGTACAGGTGCGTTCAAGGAATCGGGCGTATTGATCCGATGGGTGCTGGCGCGAGCGAGCCAAATCAGGAAAATCCCCTTCAATCCGTCAGAAAAGAGGATGAATCATGAGTGACAAGGATAAACAGCCGTCAGCTGCGTCGGCCTCTGGGCTCCCCGGGGCCGAAACCGCCGATGCGGCGCTGCAGCATATCGTCGATGGCTTCCTGCATTTTCATCATGAAATTTTTCCGCAGCAGGAAGAGTTGTTCAAGAAACTCGCCACGGCCCAGAACCCCCGGGCGATGTTCATCACGTGCGCGGATTCGCGGATCGTGCCTGAACTCATTACCCATAGCTCGCCCGGCGACCTGTTCGTGACCCGCAATGTCGGCAACGTGGTGCCGCCCTACGGGCAGATGAACGGCGGTGTCTCGACCGCCATCGAGTACGCGGTGCTGGCCCTCGGCGTGCAGCACATCATCGTCTGCGGGCATTCGGACTGCGGCGCCATGCGTGCGGTGCTCAACCCCGACAGCCTGGAAAAGATGCCCACGGTCAAGGCTTGGCTGCGCCATGCCGAAGTGGCGAAGACCATGGTCCATGAAAACTGCAACTGTGCCAACGAAAGCGAAAGCATGCAGGTGCTGACCGAAGAAAATGTTATCGCCCAGTTGCAGCACTTGCGCACGCACCCTTCGGTAGCCTCGCGCATGGCCAACGGTCACCTGTTTATCCATGGTTGGATCTACAACATCGAAACCAGCGAAATCAAAGCGTATGACGCCGATCGGGCCTGCTTCCTGCCCCTCGATGGCACTCATCCGATCCCGAGTGCGACGCCCAAAGCCCGCTTCTAGCGCCTGAAGCCTCCTCCATCCATTGGGTTCAGCCACGACCGACGTTCGAGCGGTCGGGCTTGGCCATGCCTGAAGAAATCCTCGGGAGATTCATCATGCGTGCTGCACAACTGAAAGCGGTTTTGCCACGGGAGCTATTGGCTTCCGTGGTGGTATTCCTGGTGGCCCTGCCGCTGTGCATGGGGATCGCCATCGCGTCCGGCATGCCACCGGCCAAAGGGCTGATTACCGGCATCATCGGTGGATTGGTGGTGGGCTGGCTGGCGGGTTCGCCGTTGCAGGTCAGCGGTCCGGCCGCGGGCCTGGCGGTGCTGGTGTTCGAACTGGTGCGCGAGCACGGCATGGCCATGCTCGGGCCGATCCTGTTGCTGGCCGGCGTGTTGCAATTACTGGCTGGCCGCCTGCGCCTGGGCTGCTGGTTCCGGGTGACCGCCCCGGCGGTGGTCTACGGCATGCTTGCCGGGATCGGTGTGTTGATCGTGCTGTCCCAGGTCCATGTGATGCTCGACGGCTCTCCCCTACCCTCGGGGCTGGACAACCTGCTGGGCTTCCCCGCCGCTGTGGGCCAGGCGTTTTCCGGCGAAGGCAGCGGCTGGCAGGCCGGTGCGTTGGGTCTGGGAACCATCCTGGTGATGTGGCTTTGGGACAAGCGCAAACCCCATGCCCTGCGCTTTGTCCCGGGTGCGCTGCTTGGCGTGGGCCTGGCGACCCTGGCGAGCCTGCTGCTGGCGCTGTCGGTCAAGCGCGTGGAAGTCCCCGCCAACCTGGCCGAGGCCATCGACTGGCTGCGGCCCGCCGACCTGCTCAACCTGGCCGATCCCAACCTGCTGATCGCGGCTTTTGCCGTGGCCTTTATCGCCAGCGCCGAAACCCTGCTCTCAGCCGCCGCCGTGGACCGCATGCACGACGGCCAGCGTTCGGACTTCGACCGCGAACTGTCGGCGCAGGGGGTGGGCAACATGCTCTGCGGCTTGCTCGGGGCGCTACCCATGACCGGGGTGATCGTGCGCAGTTCGGCGAATGTCCAGGCCGGTGCCCGGACCCGCCTGTCGACGATGTTCCATGGCTTGTGGCTGCTGGCCTTTGTGCTGCTGTTGTCCAGCGTGCTGCAAAGCATTCCGGTGGCGAGCCTGGCGGGTGTGCTGGTGTATACGGGCATCAAGCTGGTGGACCTCAAGGTCTTTCGCGGCCTGGGGCGCTACGGGCGCATGCCGATGCTGACCTATGGGGCCACGGCCCTGGCGATTGTCTGCACTGATCTGTTGACGGGGGTGTTGATCGGTTTCGGCCTGACCCTGGCGAAGCTGGCCTGGAAAGCCTCGCGCCTGAAAATCAGCCTGGTGGACTTGCCTGCCGAGGGTGAGATGGAGCTGCGCCTGCTGGGAGCGGCGACCTTTCTCAAGGTGCCGGCGCTGACCCGGGTGCTGTCGACGGTTCCGACGGGCACGGTGGTGCACGTGCCGCTGGGCAACCTGAGCTATATCGACCACTCTTGCCTGGAGTTGCTGGAGGAGTGGGACCGGGCCAACCGGGCCAAGGGTTCGCGATTGGTGATCGAGGCCCATGGCTTGAAACGGCGCCTGGAAGGGCGGTTGCGGACCACCAGCGGTATCGGTTCCGCCGCAGCCTGACGATGGTAAAACGCCACAAAACCTGTAGGAGCCGAGCTTGCTCGCGATCGGGCGCGCAGCGACCGCAATCCGGCTGACTCGGTGTGCCAGATGCACCGCATGCGCAGGTTTTACGACTGCTGCGCAGCCGATCGCGAGCAAGCTCGGCTCCTACAGGAGCGCGCGTCGGCAGCTGATCGCGTTCGGTTGCGATCAATTGCGTTGTCGGTTCAAGCGCCCGGCTGCTCCAGCTCCAGCCCCACGCCCAATTGGCGCGACAGGCACGGCCAGCGCTTCCACGCCGCCTCGGTGTCCGGGCTGTACAGGCGCTCGCGATAGGCTTCCACCGACTCCAGGGCAAAACTTTCTTCGTTGAGCATTTCATCGACCGCGTGATGCACCGCTTCATCCAGCTGGTTGGCGAATGTCTCGCCGATCAACTGGTGGGCGATCAGGTTGGCCACGGTAATGTCCGAGGGAATCAGCGGCTGGCCGAAATGCTTGATGTACAGGTCGTTGACCTCCTCCACCAGGCGATGCGCCAGATAGGCTTCGTCCAGCAGGCCGTCGAGCCCGACATGGCCTTCCAGGATCGCCGGGGGTTGCAGGAAAAACTGCTCGGCGATAGTCAGCACCGGCTTGATCTGCGATTCGATGCCGGCTTCGCGCGCCACCTCATTGGCCGCATCCAGCAAATCGGGAACCAGGTCGATATAGGCTTTGACAAACCGGGTCAGCACACCTTTGGCGTCAACATCCGGCAGTTGAATAGCGGGGTGAAGGTGCGGCAATTGAACTTCAAGTTGACGCGTCAACTGGCCACTACCGGCCTCGTGTTGATGGGCACGTTGAATCTGCTCGCGCAATGCGGCGGTGTTCATGAAAACTCCAGGGGGGGACGGCAAAGGGAAAATAGGGAGAGTACAAAGTAGCTGGGTTATAAAAGATGTTCAGACGCATTTGTAATAATTATTTCATGCTTATATGCGTGAGTTATATCGGCTTGCCATCATTTCTGCTCTGCCCCAGGTAATTCGTGGCCTCCAGCCTGATGCAAAGTCGCCTTCAGTTCATTTCCCAGATCGCATGGCGCTGTCCCGGTCGCTGTCTATACTCGATTTCGTAGGGAGTTAGCTGTTGACGCCCGGCAGCTGTTGCAGGCCCGGCCGAATGGTCCGCTTACGCAGTACGACCATTCCCTTGGCCGCAGGTGAAAGCCGGCGGGATAACAAGAACGATAAGGGGAACCCGCAATGATGCGACATCCACGAGTCTGGATGGGCCTCCTGTTGTGGTCGATATTCAGTCAGGCGCATGCCGCCTGGACCGTGAATATGACGCCTGGAGCGACGGAAGTCAGTCACGAGATCTTCGATCTGCACATGACCATTTTCTGGATCTGTGTGGTGATCGGCATCATCGTGTTCGGTGCAATGTTCTGGTCGATGATCATGCACCGACGCTCCACTGGCCAGGTGGCGGCCAAGTTCCATGAAAGCACCACCGTGGAAATCCTCTGGACCATCGTGCCCTTGCTGATCCTGGTGGTAATGGCGATTCCCGCGACCGCCACGCTGATCAAGATGTACGACACCAGTGAGTCGGACGTCGATATCCAGATCACCGGCTATCAGTGGAAATGGCACTACAAATACCTGGGCCAGGATGTCGAGTTCTTCAGCAACCTGTCCACCCCCGCCGAACAGATGCATAACCAGGCGCCCAAGGGCGAAAACTACCTGCTGGAAGTCGACCAGCCGCTGGTCTTGCCGGTGGGCGCCAAGGTGCGTTTCCTGGTGACCTCCGCCGACGTGATCCATTCCTGGTGGGTGCCGGCCCTGGCGGTCAAGCGCGATGCCATTCCGGGGTTCTTCAACGAAGCCTGGACCCGGATCGACAAGCCCGGCCTCTACCGCGGGCAATGTTCCGAACTGTGCGGCAAGGACCACGGTTTCATGCCGGTGGTGGTCGATGTCCGCACCAAGGCCGACTACGACAGCTGGCTGGCCGATCGCAAGGCCGAGTCCGCCAAGCTCAAGGAACTGACCAGCAAGGAGTGGACCCTCGACGAGCTCAAGGAGCGCGGCGACAAGGTCTACCACACCACCTGCGTGGCCTGTCACCAGGCCGAGGGCCAGGGCCTGCCGCCGATGTTCCCGTCACTCAAGGGCTCGAAAATCGCCACCGGTCCCAAGGAAGACCACCTGCACCGGGTGTTCTTCGGCAAGCCGGGCACGGCCATGGCGGCCTTCGGCAAACAGTTGTCGGAAGTCGATATCGCCGCCGTCGTGACCTACGAACGCAATGCCTGGGGCAACAACAAGGGCGACATGGTCACGCCCAAGGAAGTCCTGGCACTGAAGCAGGCGGAGGGCAGCAAATGAACAGCTCCGTTGCGTGTTCGCTGAACCGGTCGGAGCCGAGGCTCCCGGGCCAAGCCGTTCCCCCGTTTGCAGGAGACAGGACATGAGTGCAGTGATCGATGACCATGGCCATGGCGGCCACGATGAGCACGCCGCCCACGGTCCCGCCAAGGGCCTGATGCGCTGGGTGCTGACCACCAACCACAAGGATATCGGCACGCTGTACCTGTGGTTCAGCTTCGCCATGTTCCTGCTCGGCGGCTCCTTCGCCATGGTGATCCGCGCCGAGTTGTTCCAGCCGGGGCTGCACATTGTCGAGCCGGCGTTCTTCAACCAGATGACCACCATGCACGGCCTGGTGATGGTCTTCGGCGCGGTGATGCCGGCCTTCGTCGGCCTGGCCAACTGGATGATCCCGCTGATGATCGGCGCGCCGGACATGGCCTTGCCGCGGATGAACAACTTCAGCTTCTGGCTGTTGCCGGCGGCCTTCTCGCTGATGGTCTCGACCCTGTTCATGCCCGGCGGCGGGCCGAACTTCGGCTGGACCTTCTATGCGCCGCTGTCGACCACCTACGCGCCCGAAAGCGTGACCTTCTTTATCTTCGCCATCCACATGATGGGCATCAGTTCGATCATGGGCGCGATCAACGTGATCTCGACCATTCTCAACCTGCGTGCGCCGGGCATGACCCTGATGAAGATGCCGCTGTTCGTCTGGACCTGGCTGATCACCGCGTTCCTGCTGATCGCGGTGATGCCGGTGCTGGCGGGTGTGGTGACCATGATGCTGATGGATATCCATTTCGGCACCAGCTTCTTCAGTGCCGCCGGTGGCGGTGATCCGGTGCTGTTCCAGCACGTGTTCTGGTTCTTCGGCCATCCCGAGGTGTACATCATGATCCTGCCGGCGTTCGGCGCGGTCAGTGCGATCATCCCGGCGTTTTCCCGCAAGCCGCTGTTCGGCTACACCTCGATGGTCTACGCCACGGCGAGCATCGCCTTTCTCTCGTTCATCGTCTGGGGCCACCACATGTTCGTGGTCGGCATTCCCCTGGTCGGCGAGCTGTTCTACATGTACGCGACCATGCTGATCGCGGTGCCGACCGGGGTGAAGGTGTTCAACTGGGTCAGCACCATGTGGCAAGGTTCGCTGACCTTCGAGACGCCCATGCTGTTTGCGGTGGCCTTTGTCATCCTGTTCAGCATCGGCGGCTTCTCCGGGCTGATGCTGGCGATGGCGCCGGCGGACTTCCAGTACCACGGCACCTATTTCGTGGTGGCGCATTTCCACTACGTGCTGGTGCCGGGGGCGATCTTCGGGATCTTCGCGTCCACCTACTACTGGCTGCCGAAGTGGACCGGCCACATGTACGACGAAACCCTCGGCAAGCTGCACTTCTGGCTGTCGTTCATCGGCATGAACCTGACCTTCTTCCCGATGCATTTCGTGGGCCTTGCGGGGATGCCACGGCGGGTGCCGGACTACAACCTGCAGTTCGCCAACTTCAACATGGTCTCCTCGATCGGTGGCTTCATGTTCGGGGTCACCCAGCTGCTGTTCCTGTTTATCGTCATCAAGTGCATCCGCAGCGGCCCGCCGGCCCCGGCCAAGCCCTGGGATGGCGCGGAAGGCCTGGAGTGGAGCATTCCGTCACCGGCGCCGTACCACACCTTCACCACGCCGCCGGAAGTGAAATAGATCATGGCCGACTCGATCTCGCTCAAGCGCCTGGTCACACGCCTGTTGTTGGTGGTGGTAGCGATGTTCGCCTTCGGTTTTGCCCTGGTGCCGCTCTACGACGTGATGTGCAAGGCCTTCGGGATCAACGGCAAGACCGCCGGGCAGTATGAAGGTGAGCAGGTGGTCGACCTGTCACGCAAGATCGGCGTGCAGTTTCTCTCGACCAATGCCGTCGACATGGTCTGGGAGTTCTATCCCAAGGCCAACCAGTTGACCGTGCACCCCGGTGCCGTCAACGAGATGCTCTTCGTGGCCTACAACCCCACCGACCATGTGATGAAGGCCCAGGCCATCCCGAGCATCGCCCCGGCGAATGCGGCGGTGTATTTCCACAAGACCGAATGCTTCTGCTTCACCCAGCAGACCCTGCAGCCCGGGCAGCGCATCGAGATGCCGGTACGTTTCATCGTTGACCGCGACATGCCCAAGGATGTGAAGCAACTGACACTGGGCTACACGCTGTTCGACATCACCGCCCGCAATCCGCCCGTGGCGGGTACGGGCGGCTAGGACATTTGGCGTGCCCGATAAGGAGAACAATAAATGGCGATTCATGAGCATTACTACGTACCGGCCCAGAGCAAGTGGCCGATCATTGCCACGGCGGGCATGCTGACCACGATGTTCGGTCTGGGCACCTGGTTCAACGACCTGAAGGCGGCGCGCCCGGATTCCCACGGCCCGCTGATTTTCTTCGTCGGCGGACTGCTGCTGGCCTATATGCTTTTCGGCTGGTTCGGCACGGTGATCAAGGAAAGTCGCGCCGGGCTCTACAGCCCGCAGATGGACCGCTCGTTCCGCTGGGGCATGAGCTGGTTCATCTTTTCCGAGGTGATGTTCTTTATCGCCTTCTTCGGCGCGCTGTTCTATGTGCGCAATCTGTCGGTGCCCTGGCTGGCCGGTGACGGTGGCGCGAAAGGGATCGCCCACCTGTTGTGGCCGAACTTCCAGAATGCCTGGCCCTTGCTGAACAACCCCGATCCGAAGCTCTTTCCCGGACCCAGGGAAACCATCAGTCCCTGGGGCTTGCCGCTGCTCAATACCGTGTTGCTGGTCAGTTCCAGCGTCACCGTGACCATCGCTCACCATGCCCTGAAGAACGGCCATCGCGGCGCGCTGAAGATCTGGCTGGCGATCACCGTGCTGCTGGGGATCGCGTTCCTGAGCTTCCAGGCCAAGGAATACATGCATGCCTATCACGAGTTGGGGCTGACCCTGGGCTCGGGCATCTACGGCGCGACCTTCTTCATGCTCACCGGTTTCCACGGTGCCCACGTGACCATCGGCACCCTGATCCTGTTCGTGATGCTGATGCGGGTCATGCGCGGGCACTTCAATGCCGAGCATCAATTCGGTTTTGAAGCGGCCAGTTGGTATTGGCACTTCGTCGACGTGGTCTGGATCGGCCTGTTCGTGTTCGTCTACGTGCTTTGAGCCTTGCCGGGCCCTGGGTTTTACCAGGGCGCCGAGGACACCAGTTGGCCGCTGAAAAAGCCCCAGGTGATCAAGGCCAGGGTGATCACGGCAAGCCCGACCCGCACGGTGAGGGCATGGACCAGGCGCTTGGAGTGCGCGTCGTCCTTCACCAGGAAGAACAGGCCGCTGAACAGGCTGGCCACCGTGGCCAACAGCATCAGGACAATCGCCGCTTTCAACATGGTGAGACTCCGGGGGAGATGCGCATGCAATTGAGTATAGCGAGTCGAATAACGGCCGCCGGAGCGCGGTCATGAGGCGCTTCCAGCCCGGCATCGCGCCGACCCTGGTGGTGCTTGTGCTGCTGCCGTTGCTGGTCTGCCTGGGGTTCTGGCAGCTGAGTCGCAGCGAGCAGAAACGCGTGCTGCTGGAGAACCATGCCCAGCGTCGCACTTCCGAACCGGTGGCTAGCGACCAGTTGAAAGCCATGACCGATCCGGCCTTTCGGCGGGTGCGATTGAGCGGGCAGTTCGACGCCGAACACAGTTACCTGCTGGATAACCGCATGCGCGACGACCGGGTCGGCGTCGAGCTGTTGCAGCCGTTCCACGACGAGGCCAGCGGCCTGTGGTTGCTGGTCAACCGGGGCTGGTTGCCCTGGCCGGATCGGCGCACGCCGCCGGTGTTCAGCACCCCTGCGCAGCGGCTGGAAATCGGCGCCTGGGTGTATGTCTCGCCTGGCGCGACCTTCCAGCTGGGCAGCGACCCGGCCAATGCGAGCTGGCCACGGCTGGTGACCGCGATCGACCCGGACAAGCTCTGGGCGGAGCTGGGACGCACAGGTTTCAACTACGAACTGCGCCAGGAGTCCGGCCCGGCGGCCTATGAGGCCGGCTGGCCGGTGGTCTCCGAAGGCATGGGGCCGGAAAAACATGTGGCCTATGCCGTGCAGTGGTTCGCCATGGCACTGGCGCTGTTCGGCCTTTATCTCTACCTCGGATGGCATAACGCAAGGGAGAAACACCATGGGAGCGGCCATGAATCCACTGAACACAGCTGAAGCCCCGACCCCGCCACGGCGTGCCCGCGGTCGCTGGCAACTGATCATGATCCTGTTGGTGGTGATCGGCCCGATGGTCCTCGCCACCGGGATGTACAAGTTGCAGTTCTGGGTGCCGGAGAGCCGCAGTTATCACGGCGAGTTGATCGGCAATGGCGAAAGCCGTGCCGACCTGGGCGTGCAGACCGACGAGCAGCGCTGGCAGATGCTGGTGACCGCGCCGGGGGACTGTGCCGCGGACTGCCAGCAACTGGTCTACCTGGCGCGGCAGATCCAGATCGCCCTGGGCCGCGATGCTTCCCGGGCCAGCCATGCCCTGGCGACGGCGCAACCCCTGGAGACGTTCTACGACGCCAAGCTCAAGCGCGAATACCCGCAGTTGCAACGCTACCCGCTGGATCTTGCGGCCTACAACCGGGAGGCCAAGGGCAACGGCGCGGCGCAACTGTGGATCGTCGATCCCCACGGCAACCTGGTGCTGCGTTATGACGCGGGGGTCAACGGCAAGGACCTGCTCAACGACCTGGTGCAACTGTTGAAACTGTCGAATATCGGATGAGGGCATCGTCATGGCCAAACCTGGATTTCGCCTCGCGCTGTTCGCCACGCTGCTGGCGCTGATTGTCGTCCTGCTGGGCGCCTACACCCGGCTGACCCACGCCGGCCTGGGCTGTCCCGACTGGCCGGGCTGCTACGGCTTTATCAGCGTGCCCCAGAGCGAAGCCCAGCTGGCCCATGCCGAATTGCATTTTCCCGATACCCCGGTGCAAGCCCACAAGGGCTGGAACGAGATGGTCCATCGCTACTTCGCCGGGACCCTGGGGCTGCTGATCGTGCTGCTGGCCGCACGCTCCTGGCATGAACGCCGGCGTGACGGGCAACCACTGAAGCTGCCGCTGTTCCTGCTGGGAGTGGTCTTCGCCCAGGCGGCCTTCGGCATGTGGACGGTCACCCTCAAGCTCTGGCCCCAGGTGGTCACGGCCCATCTGCTCGGCGGTTTTGCCACCTTGAGCCTGCTGTTCCTGCTGACCTTGCGCCTGTCCGGCGTGCTGCCGGCGCTGGCGGTGCCACGGCGTTTGCAGCGCTGGGCCACGGCCGGGTTGCTGCTGGTGATTCTGCAGATCGCCCTCGGCGGCTGGGTCAGTTCCAATTATGCGGCGGTGGCCTGTATCGACCTGCCGACCTGTCACGGGCAATGGTGGCCGAACGCGGATTTCGCCAACGGTTTCCACCTGACCCAGCATATCGGCCCCAACTACCTGGGCGGCCAGCTCGACAGCGATGCGCGCACGGCCATTCACCTGACCCACCGCATCGGCGCCCTGTTGGTGACCCTGGTGCTGCTAGGCCTGGCCTGGCAACTGCGGGCGGTGGGCATGACCCGGCTCGCCGGGTTGCTGCTGCTGGCGCTGGCGGCGCAGATCTGCCTGGGCCTGAGCAATGTCTACTTTCATCTGCCGCTGCCGGTGGCCGTGGCGCACAATGCCGGCGGCGCGGCCTTGTTGCTGACGCTGGTGCTGGTCAACTACCACGCGCGTACCGCGCTGGTCCGGGTGCGCGCGCAAGCGCCGGCACGCTGGCGTCTGAGCCCGATCAAAGCGGTCCATGCGCCCATCACGATCAAGGGAGAAATGCCGTGGCGACTGTAATCGGTGAGGCCCAGGCCCAGGCGCTCTGGCGCGACTACCTGGAGCTGACCAAACCCAAGGTGGTGGTGCTGATGCTGATCACCTCGCTGGTGGGCATGTTTCTCGCGACCCGTGCCGGCGTGCCCTGGACCGTGCTGGTGTTCGGCAACCTGGGCATCGCCCTGTGTGCCGGCGGCGCGGCGGTGGTCAATCATGTGGTGGATCGGCGCATCGATGCGCTGATGGCCCGCACCCACAAGCGGCCGCTGGCCCAGGGCCGGGTATCGCCGGCGGCGGCGCTGAGTTTCGCGCTGGTCCTCGCGGTGCTCGGGCAGGCCTTGTTGCTGAGTTTCACCAACCCGCTGACGGCCTGGCTGACCCTGGCGTCCCTGCTCGGTTACGCGGTGATCTACACCGGCTTTCTCAAGCGCGCCACGCCGCAGAATATCGTGATCGGCGGCCTGGCCGGGGCGGCGCCGCCGTTGCTCGGCTGGGTCGCGGCCACCGGCCATGTCAGCGCCGAACCGCTGTTGCTGGTGCTGATCATCTTCGCCTGGACCCCGCCGCACTTCTGGGCCCTGGCCATCCACCGCAAGGAAGAGTACGCCAAGGCGGATATCCCGATGCTGCCGGTGACCCATGGCGAGCATTACACCAAGGTGCATATCCTGCTCTACACCTGTGTCCTGCTGGCGGTCAGCCTGCTGCCGTTCGTGATCCACATGAGCGGCCTGCTCTACCTGGTCTGCGCCACGCTCCTGGGCGCGCGCTTCCTGAACTGGGCGTGGGTGCTGTACCGTGGCAGTCAGCCGCATGCGGCGATCAACACCTTCAAGTACTCTATCTACTACTTGTTCCTGCTGTTTATCGCGCTGCTTGTCGATCACTACCTATTGTTGAATCTATGACTCGAGTTCAGAAAACCGTTTTTATTCTTGTCGCCGTGGTGGCCCTGGTCCTGGGCCTGACGGTCAACAAAGTGATCCATAACCAGCGCCAGGGCGAGCCCACGGCGATGATCGATGCGGGGATCATCCTGCTGCCCCAGAGCCGTTCGCTGCCCGGGGTGAAGATGACCGACCAGAACGGCCAGCCGGTGCAGGTCGACGAGCTCAAGGGCAAGTGGAGCCTGCTGTTCTTCGGCTACACCTTCTGCCCGGACATCTGCCCGACCACCCTTGCCCAACTGCGTCAGATCAAGAGCGAGTTGCCCAAGGACGCGGTGGGCCAGTTGCAGGTGATCCTGGTGAGCGTCGACCCGAACCGCGATACGCCGCAGCAGCTCAAGCAGTACCTGGGTTACTTCGATCCAGAGTTCCGTGGGCTGACCGCGGGTTCGATCGACGACCTGCAGAAGGTCGCCAATGCGCTGAGCATTCCGTTTATTCCGGCGGACACCAGCAAGCCCAACTACACCGTTGACCATAGCGGCAACTTGGCGATCGTCGGGCCGGACGGTACTCAGCGCGGCTTTATCCGCGCGCCGTTGAACAACCAGAAGCTGGTGGCGCAGTTGCCGGATTTGCTCACGCGCAAATAGCGGCTACTTGGCAAACATCTGCCCGATATCCTTGAAGGCCTTGAACTCCAGGGCATTGCCGCACGGGTCGAACAGGAACATGGTTGCCTGTTCGCCCACCTGCCCCTTGAAGCGCACGTAGGGTTCGATCACGAACCGCGTGCCCTTCTCTTTCAGGCGCTCGGCCAGCGCTTCCCAGGTTTCCCATTCCAGCACCACGCCGAAATGCGGTACCGGCACGTCGTGGCCGTCCACCGGGTTGCTCAACGCCTGTTCCTGGGCCGCCGTCTTGGCCTGGTAGTGAATCACCAACTGATGACCGAAGAAGTCGAAGTCCACCCAGTGATCGCTGCTGCGTCCTTCCGGGCAGGCAAAAACATCGCCGTAGAAATGTCGGGCCGCGGCCAGGTCATGGACCGGGATTGCCAGGTGGAACGGTGAAAGCGCCATGTCGGATACCAGGCTGGGGGAAGGAGCTTTCAGTGTAGCGATGATTATTTTGCTGAAAAGCGCATATTCTTGCTTCCGAGCCCGACTATTTTTGTTGAGTAAGCCATGCTTCGTGAACTCAAGACCTTTATCCGCGTTGCCCGCGAAGGCACCTTTGTCGCCGCCGGCCAGCAGGTGGGGCTGACCCAGTCGGCGGTCAGCGCGCAGATGCGCGTGCTGGAGCAGAACCTCGGGGTGCGCCTGTTCGATCGCAGTGGGCGGGCCGCCGTGCTGAATGCGGCGGGTCGCCATGCGCTGCCCCTGGCCGAGCAGATCCTCGCCTTGTACGGGCAGATGGCCCTGTCGACGAGCGCCGCCGAGTGGCAGGGGGAGTTGCGTATCGGCGCCATTGCCACGGTGCAGACCGGTTTGTTGCCCCAGGCCTTGCCGCGCTTTCGCCAGGCGGCGCCACGGGTGGAGTTGAAGCTGGTGCCGGGCGTTTCCCTCAATCTGCTGGGCCAGGTGGATGCCGGTGAGCTGGACCTGGCGCTGTTGATCAAGCCGCCGTTCGAGCTGCCCAAGGAGTTGCTGGAGATTCCCCTGGCCAGCGAGCCCTTTGTGCTGATCGCGTCGCTGCATCTGCCGGGGGATGACCCGCTGCAATTGCTCGCCGAGCAGCCATTCGTACGGTATGACCGGGCATCCTTTGGCGGGCGGCTGGTCAGTCAGTTTCTGCGGGAACAGCGGATACAGGTACGCGATGCGCTGGAGCTGGATGAGCTGGAAGCGATTGCGCGGATGGTGGAGTGCGGGCTGGGGGTGTCGCTGGTGCCCCGGGCGGGACTGTGGTTGCAGCGGGCGGATCAGTTGCGGGTGATCGGGTTGGGCGAGCTGACTTTCGAGCGGCAGTTGATTGCGGTGTTGCGTCGCGCCCAGCGGCAGCCGGCGCTGGATTGTCTGCTGGAGTGTCTGCGTCAGCCGGTATAACGGCCTGTTCGATTCCTTGCAAACGGCACCAACCCTTGTAGGAGCAGGGCTTGCCCGCGGCCCTGAAGGCCACTAAAAGCTTCGCGGGCAAGCCCTGCTCCTACAGGAACGGTGTTCGGTCTTAACTGTGTGGCTTAGAACGCCGGTACGATCGCGCCCTTGTACTTCTCGAGGATGAAGGCTTTCACTTCAGGGCTGTGCAGCGCCGCGACCAGCTTCTTCATCGCGTCCGAATCCTTGTCGTCCTCGCGGGCCACCAGGATGTTCACGTACGGCGAGTCGCTACCCTCGATGATCAGTGCGTCCTTGGCCGGGTCCAGCTTGGCTTCCAGGGCGTAGTTGGTGTTGATCAGGGCCAGGTCGACCTGGGTCAGCACGCGCGGCAGGGTGGCGGCTTCCAGTTCGCGGATCTTCAGGTCCTTGGTGTTCTCGACGATGTCTTTGGGCGTCGACAGGATGTTGGTGGCGTCCTTCAGCTTGATCAGGCCGGCTTTCTGCAGCAGCAGCAGGGCGCGGCCGCCGTTGGTGGCGTCGTTCGGGATCACCACATTGGCGCCGCCTGGCAGGTCGGCGAGTTTCTTGTACTTGCTGGAGTAGGCGCCCAGGGGCTCCACATGCACGCCGGCAACGCTGACCAGGTGGGTGCCCTTGCTCTTGTTGAACTCATCCAGGTACGGCTGGTGCTGGAAGAAGTTGGCGTCCAGGCGTTTCTCGGCCACTTGCACGTTCGGTTGCACGTAGTCGGTGAAGACCTTGACCTTCAGGTCCACGCCTTCCTTGGCCAGGGCCGGTTTGACGAACTCGAGGATTTCCGCGTGGGGGACCGGCGAGGCGGCAACGGTCAGGGTTTCGGCGGCGTGGGCCGAGAGGGCGGCAACGGCGGCAAAGGCAGCAATCAGTTTTTTCATCGAACGACTCCATGTGAGGGGCGCATGCCGGCCTGGGGCCGGCTTATTCAGGTGTAAAAGGCGGATTTTACTTACGGGAAAAGTGCACCACCAGCCGGTCGCCGATGCTCTGCAGCACCTGCACCAGGACGATCAGCATGATCACCGTGACCACCATGACATCGGTCTGGAAACGCTGGTAACCATAGCGGATCGCCAGGTCGCCGAGGCCGCCGGCACCGACCACACCGGCCATGGCGGTATAGCTCACCAGGGTAATGGCGGTCACGGTAATCGCCGCGAGAATGCCCGGCCGGGCTTCCGGCAACAGCGCATTGAGAATGATCTGGCGGGTGGTCGCGCCCATCGCCTGGGTGGCTTCGATAATGCCCCGGTCGACTTCGCGCAGCGCGGTTTCCACCAGCCGCGCGAAGAACGGCGCGGCGCCGATCACCAGCGGCGGGATGGCCCCGGCCACGCCCAGGGAGGTGCCGGTGAGAAGCACGGTGAACGGAATCATCACGATCAGCAGGATGATGAATGGCAGCGAGCGCACCACGTTCACCACGAAGGCCAGGATCGCGTAGGTAGCCTTCTGCTCCAGCAACTGGCGCGGGCTGCAGAGGAACAACAGGATCCCCAGGGGCAGGCCCAGCAGGATGGTGAACACCAGCGAGGTGCCGAGCATCAGCATGGTATCGCCTGTGGCTTCCCAGATATCCGCCCAGTCGACGTTGGCGAAGAAATTCAGAAACAGGTCCATCAGCGCAGTACCTCCATATGGACGTCGGCGGCGGTGAAGCGCGCGAAGGCGGCCTCCATGTCGCCGCCGGTGACGGCGAGCGTCAGTTGCCCATAAGGGGTGTCCTTGATGCGGTCGATGCGCCCGGCAAGGATGCTGTAGTCCACGCCGGTTTCACGGGCGACGGTACCCAGCAGCGGCGCGTAGGTGGCTTCGCCCTGGAAGGTCAGACGCACTATACGGCCCGGCACATGGGCGAAGTCGTCACGCTGCTCGCTTTCGTCGATCTGTTCGTCTTCCTGGACGAAGCGGCGAGTGGTCGGGTGCTTGGGGTGCAGGAACACCTCGGCCACCGGACCCTGTTCGACGATCACGCCGGCATCCATCACCCCGACCACGTCGCAGACCCGGCGGATCACGTCCATTTCATGGGTGATCAGCACGATGGTCAGCTTCAGCTCGCGATTGATCTCGGCCAGCAGTTGCAGGACCGACGCGGTGGTTTGCGGGTCGAGGGCGCTGGTGGCTTCGTCGCACAGCAGGATCTTCGGCTTGGTCGCCAGGGCGCGGGCAATGCCGACCCGCTGCTTCTGGCCGCCAGACAACTGGGCCGGGTATTTCTTCGCGTGGTCGGACAGGCCGACCCGTTGCAAGAGTTCGGCGACCCGCTGGTCGATCTCACGCCGGGACAGCTCGCCGGCCAGGGTCAGCGGCAGCGCGACGTTGTCGGCCACGGTCTTGGAGGCCAGCAGGTTGAAGTGCTGGAAGATCATCCCGACCTGTTGGCGGAAACGCCGCAGGCCATTGGCGTCGAGCGCCGTGACCTCTTCGTCGTCGACGATGATCTGGCCGCCGCTGGGGGCTTCCAGGCGATTGATCAGACGCAGCAGGGTACTTTTTCCCGCGCCGGAATGACCGATCAGGCCGAAGACCTGGCCGTTCTCAACCCGCAGGTTGGTGGGGTGCAGGGCGGGAATATCCTTACCGGCGACCCGGTAGGTTTTATGGACGTTATGAAACTCGATCACGTAGCGAACCTTGTGGGGCGCAATGGAAAAAGGTCAGCGGTTAGCCGGGCGGGCATTTTAGCCTGTCCGTATAGGTCGTCTTAGCATTTATTTCGCATTCTACCTTTAATTTGGGCATATCTCGATCAGCGGCGGTCGTCGCGCCGGGCGCCGTCGAGTGGCGGTATTGGCTGGCAGTCTCCCCATCAGCGGGTAACGGGTTTACATCGATTGTGCTGTGTTGTGTAGGAGGTTTCTTTTGTGTGAAGTTCAGGGTCTTATAGTAGCGAGTGGATCCAATTCGGCTTCTGGATGTTAATATTTTGAATCGGCTTTTTCCGAGACTTGTTGTTTTTGTTCAAGTAGGCTTTTAACTAATCCGGCTCCCGAAGTGGGGTGTTATCTTCGGGTGTTACAAGTTTCTTGATTGAAATTTGTGAATTGAGTGTTTAGCCGGAAAGCAATGGATGGCCTTAGTCGTTTTATTTGTTTGACACGGAATTTCCGTGTTTCCGATAAGTTTGGAAACAATAAATAAGGTGATCGCATTGAAACCACTCAAGACCATGGTTATGGGTTTGCTTGCCCTGTCGATTCATAATATCGCAGCCGCCAGTGATAGTTCGACGGGTTCGTCGAGCGCCCAGAATATTATCTCCTCTCAAAAACTGCTGATGTTCGGCCCCCCTTCCGCACAGGGGCTTCCGGAGACGTTTGAGGCCTGGCCACGCCTGATGGCCGATGCCCTGGAGCCCGAGGAGATAGAGCGGCAGCGGGCAGGTATTGCTTTGGCTTATCTGGATATCGCGGCCGTTACGCAAGATGAGGACGTTCAGGCCAAGGTGGGTCAGCTGTTTGCCGAGCAGATACCTGTTTTGCTGAAAATGGACGGTGATAATGCCAAGTTGAAGGGGCAGGTTGCCGCTTTGTTTGGTATCGCCGGTTCCTCGCGCTATACGCTGTTTTACCGAAAAAATAACGCCCAGGTAGAGGTCCAGGGTTTCGATGATTTGAACACGCAGGAACAGATTGCCGCACTCGAAGAACAAGTGCTGAAGTGGCAGTCCGGGCAAGATGGGCATACGGCCACTGAGGCGGAAGAAGGCGTCGCGACATTACAGGGATCGGCAGAATATCCACCTGCCGGTGCTCCGGTGCAAGTAAGTTCTTCGGATTTTACAGCGGTGCCGAGCCTGACATTCAACTTGTCTCAAACGGGCCGCAGGGGTGAAGTCTCGACATTGGCCAATATCGAGATCATCAGAAGTGCCCTGCGCGCTCAAGACAAGAAGTTCATTATTATCAAGGGTAATCCGACGACGATTAAATCGGAGAGAAATGGCATTCTCACACCGATACCCGGTGTCAGGAATCTCTGGGCCTCCTATCTGCCCCAGACGTACCGGGTAAGCCATGTGGTCGAGGCCGCCGGTGCCGGTCCGGGCCTGGTGAGATTTGCTCCCCCGAGTGATGGCCGAACGGAGTTCAGTTACAACGAGACGCAGACCCGTGGTTTCACCATCGGTGGCTCGGTAGGTGCCGAATTCGGACCCGGAGCGACGGATAAGGCCACCTACGTGGCCAAATCCCCTTTCAGTCTGGGTGCCAGTTATGAGCACACCAATAGCAAAACCCTGGCGACCAGCTTCAAGGACTACTCGTTGTTGGCATCGTCAAATAACCGCGGCGCGCATTGGGTGGCCCCCATCGCACCTCGTCTCAGAAGTGCGTTGATTGACAGGGTCACCGCCAACGGGCCGATTCTGACAGAGAGTCGCATGACGCCGATGATGCGCCAGGCCAGCCTGGAAACCTACAGTGTCTGGGAGTTACCGGGCAGTTACAGCGGCAATGCGAAAGTGATAGTCGGTGCCGGCTATGACCTCCAACTGGATGAATGGTGGCGGGATCGGACCCAGATCAAGAAGAGGAGCGAATTGGTCAACTATGCCCATAACAGTGAGTTTGTCCTGGATTTATCAAGTCCTTACCTGACTCGCGAGATGTCGGTGCTTATCCGCTCCCAGGACGGTGCCGGAAGATGCCTGGTCGAGTCGGGGAGCACGGTGACGCTTGCCGCGTGCAATGCCCAGCAAAAAAGCCATCTATGGGGACTCGACTCGGAAAGTCGTTATGTAAACCGTGGGTCTGGAAAGTGCCTTGCGTTGCAGGAGCGCTCGGGTGCGCTGTCGACTGAAACCTGCCGTATCGACAATCGCCAACAATGGGAGTGGCGTGCCGACCGGATTCATTCGCTCTATAACCTGGACTGGCGGCTGTTTGTCCAGGGGACGCGACCCTCGGCAAAGCCGGACGGCTCGATGGCCTTCGACGATGTGCCGGTCAACGCCTTCAACCGCTTCAATATCCCGTGGGCCAGTTATCCCGGAGCGCCTTCGGCGGGCGACGTGATGCCCAACGAAAATGGTGTTTCGCCGCAGGTCAGCCCGGACTGGGTTTCGACCTACAGAAACCCTATCGATGCACGTCAGCGGTGGCGTATCGAGATACTGCGTGATGGGCTGTAATCGCGGGCTCGGATAATGTTTCACCCGCCGCTTGAGGAGCAAGCGGCGGGCGCCGGCTTCAAGGCTTGCGTGGGCTCAAGACCACCTGGGCCTTCACCTGCCGGTCGATCTGCTTGTCGATCGTCAGCGCAAAATCGGCATCGAGCTTCTTCACACGTTTTTCCAGCAAGGTCGCCAGCCACGGGTAATCCTGGGTGCGCGGCACCTGGAAGGTCACCGTGCACTGGTAATTCACCACGTCCGCCGCCAGCGCACCCATCTGTTTGCGCAGTTGCGCAATGTCCTGGATGTTCAGGGCAATGGTGCTGCTCTCGGCGCTCGGATCAATCAAGCGTGCTGCTGGTTTGGCTTCGGCAGCCTTGAGCGCGGCCTCGGCCTTTTCCAGCTCGGCCTTGCGTGCCTGGGCAATCGCACCGTTGACCCCGCCGGTCAGGGCCGGTGCCTTGGGCATCAGTGCCCGGGCACGGCTCAGGGCCGTGGCGGCGGCGTTGACGTCGCCTTTTTGCAGGACGATCTGGCTGCGTTGCAAATAGGCTTCGGCCAGCTGCCGCTGGTAGGTCACCCATTGGGGATCGTCCGGCGACTGCGTCTGCAAGGCACCCAATTGGTCCTCGGCAGTGGCCAGTTCATTGCTGCTGATGCTCTGCTCCAGCGCGGCGATGGCCGCGACCCGGGCGTCGGGCACCGAGGTGTCCACCGGCGGGGTGCTCTGGCAGGCGCCCAGCAGCAGGGAAAATGCGACAAGGAGCAGATAACGGGAGGCGAACGGCTTCATTCCTGCGACTCTCTAATTGCGCAAAAAACGAGCAAGTCTACACCCCTCTGCGTGGCAGGACAAAACTCAGCAGAAACAGGCCGGCGGCCGTGACCACGATGGACGGCCCCGCCGGGGTGTCCTTGAACCAGGAGAGCGCCAGACCACCGCACACCGCGAGCATGCCGAGCAGGCTGGCACCCAGGGCCATCTGCTCCGGCGAACGGGCGTGGCGCTGGGCGGCGGCGGCCGGGATGATCAGCAAAGAGGTGATCAGCAGCACGCCGACGATCTTCATCGCCACTGCAATCACCACCGCGATCAGCAGCATCAGCGCCATGCGCAACGACGCCACCGGCAAGCCTTCCACCGTGGCGAGTTCTTCATGCACGGTGATCGCCAGCAGCGGCCGCCAGAGGCTGATCAACAGCACCAGCACCGCCGCGCTGCCACCGAGGATCCAGTACAGGTCAGTGGTGCTGATGGCCAGCAGGTCGCCGAACAGGTAACCCATCAGGTCGATCCGCACTTCATGCATGAAGCTTAGTACCACCAGGCCGAGGGACAAGGTGCTCGGTGCAAGAATCCCCAGCAGGGTGTCGGAGGCCAGGGGCTGGCGTTGTTGCAAGGTCACCAGCAACACCGCCAGCAGCAGGCAGCCGACGGTCACCGCCAGGGTCGGGCTGACGTCCAGCAGAAAGCCCAGGGCCACGCCGAGCAGGGCTGCGTGGGACAAGGTGTCGCCGAAATAGGCCATGCGCCGCCAGACCACGAACGAACCCAACGGGCCCGCCACCAGCGCCAGGGCCAAGCCTGCAAGCAGGGCGTAGAGCAGGAAATCAGCCATGCTTGCAGCTTTCTCCATGAACGTGGGTGTGGGCCGCCGGGGCCGCGTCGCTGACCACGGCGCCATGCAGGTCGTGGGCGTGGTCATGGTGGTGGTGATAGATCGCCAGGCTCTGGGCGTTCTGCCCGAACAGCTCGACGAAGGCCGGGTCGCCGCTGACCTGCTCGGGATGGCCGGAGCAGCAGACATGGCGATTGAGGCAGACCACCTGGTCGGTGGTGCTCATCACCAGGTGCAAGTCGTGGGAGACCATCAGTACGCCGCAGCCGTGGCGGTCGCGCAGGCGGGTGATCAGGCTGTAGAGCTCGGCCTGGCCGGCGACATCGACGCCTTGCACGGGTTCGTCGAGCACCAGCAGTTGCGGTTCGCGCAACAGCGCGCGGGCCAGCAGCACCCGCTGCATTTCGCCGCCGGAGATGCTTTGCACCGGGCTGTCGATCACCTGTTCGGCACCGACTTCGCCCAGGGCCGCCATGGCCCGCGCGCGGTCGACGCCCGGCACCAGGCGCAGGAAGCGCAGCACCGACAGCGGCAGGGTCGGGTCGACATGGAGTTTCTGCGGCATATAGCCGACCCGTAGTTTCGGCTTGCGCCAGACCGTCCCGCGATCCGGCTTGAGCAGCCCGAGTACGGCACGCACCAGGGTGGTCTTGCCGGCGCCGTTGGGGCCGATCAGGGTGACGATCTGCCCGGGCTCGACGCTCAGGTGGATATTGTCGAGCACATTCTGCCCGGCAAAGGTCACGCCCACCTGCTCGAGGCGAATCAGCGCAGTGCTCATCAGGCCCCCTGGCAACCCGAGCAGAGCCCGATCACTTCGACGGTCTGGGCCTCGACGGCGAAACCGACGTCGCGGGCGCTGCCGATAATGGCGTCGCTGATGGCTTTTTGTTCCAGCTCGATGGCGGCGTGGCACTGGCGGCAGATCAGGAATTGGCCCTGGTGGGCGTGTTCCGGATGATTGCAGCCGACAAAGGCGTTGAGCGAGGCGATGCGATGGACCAGGCCGTTGTCCAGCAGGAAGTCCAGGGCGCGGTAGACGGTCGGCGGCGCGGCGCGGCGGCCGTCCTGCTCGCTCAGTACCGCGAGGATGTCATAGGCGCCCAGGGGCTTGTGGCTCTGCCAGACCAGCTCGAGCACCCGCCGCCGCAGGGCGGTCAGGCGCAGGCCCTGGCGTGCGCACAGGGCATCGGCGTCGGACAGCGCGCTGTGCACGCAGTGAGAGTGATCATGGGGACGACTGGCGAGAGGGGTTTTGGGCATGAGCGGCGACGGCGTTTGTGAGAGACGTTATTATGTTACCTGTTCCTGCCGCCTTGAGTGTTCATCGTGCCCCGTCTTTTTGCCTTTTTTGTCGCGATCAGTGCCAGTTTGTTGGTGATTTCCCCGGTTCAGGCGCAAGTCAGCGTACTGACCAGCATCAAGCCCCTGCAGTTGATTGCCGCCGCCGTGCAGGAGGGCGTCGACACCCCTGAAGTACTGCTGCCGCCGGGCGCTTCGCCGCACAACTACGCGTTGCGGCCTTCCGATGTACGCAAGGTGCAGTCGGTGGATTTGCTCTACTGGATCGGCCCGGACATGGAAAGCTTCCTGCCCCGGGTGCTCAAGGGCCGCAGCCTGCCAACCGTCGCGGTGCAGGACCTGGCGGGGATGAAATTGCGCCGGTTCGCCGAAGATAGCCACTCCCACGCTGAAGATGCCGACGAGCATGATCACGATCATCGCCCGGGCACGTTGGATGCGCACCTGTGGCTATCGACAGTGAATGCCCGGGTGATTGCCGCGCGCATGGCCGCGGACCTGAGTGCGGCCGATCCGGCCAATGCGCAGCGCTATCAAGGCAACGTGAAGGCCTTCGATGCGCGGCTCGATGCCCTGGATGCGCGGTTGAAGGCGCGTCTGGCGGATGTGGTGGGCAAGCCGTACTTTGTCTTCCATGAGGCCTTCGATTACTTCGAGGATGCCTATGGGCTCAAGCACACCGGCGTGTTCAGCGTGGCCGCCGAAGTGCAGCCGGGCGCCCAGCACGTGGCGGCGATGCGCACGCGTTTGCAGGAAGTGGGCAAGACCTGTGTATTCAGTGAGCCACCGTTGCGTCCGCGCCTGGCGGAAACCCTGGTGAGCGGCTTGCCGGTGAAGCTGGCCGAGCTGGATGCCCTGGGTGGCTATACGCCGGCGTCGGCCCATGGCTATGAGCAGGTGTTGGAGAAGCTGGGTAATGACCTGGCGGGGTGCCTGGAGCACTTGTAGGAGCGAGCTTGCTCGCGATGGCCGTCAACGATAACGCGGGGAACCTGATGCCCCGCGGCGCCTGGACTACCATCGCGAGCAAGCTCGCTCCTACATTGCGAACGGCAACGAGCAGCTGACCTGCTGGCGCTGGGCCAGGCGGCGCTGGAATTCCATGGGGTCATGGATCAGCACGTCCTGCCCGGCAAAGGACTCGGCGGCAATCAGCCGCGACAGCCAGAAACGTACACAGCCCACCCGCAACATGGTCGGCCACAACTCGGCTTCACTCGCGGTAAACGGCCGCAGACCGGCATACGCGCCCAACAGTGCCCGGGCCCGTTGCCCGTCGAGTACCCCGGCGTCATCCGAACACCAGTCGTTCAAGGCAATGGCCACGTCGTAGAGCATCGGCCCGGAACAGGCGTTGTAGAAGTCGATCAACCCGGTCAGGTGGGTGCCTTCGAACATCGCATTGTCGCGGAACAGGTCGGCGTGCAGGTTGGCCCTTGGCAGCGCGAGGATCTGCGCCTTGTACCGGCCAATCTCCTCCAGCGCCGCTTGCAGCAAGCCGCGCGCCTCCTCGTCCAGGTGCGACTTCAGCTTCTCGCCCTCTTCGAGCATCCAGTCCAGGCCGCGATCGGTCTTGCGCTCGATGATCCTGTCACGGGTCGCCAGGTGCAGATGACCGAGCAGCTCGCCGACCTGGGCGCAGTGCTGGGCGTTGGCCACCTTGATGTGCTTGCCGGCCAGTCGCGGTTGCAGCAACGCCGGCTTGCCGGCCAGTTCGCGCAGGGCCTGGCCGTCGGTGGTGCGCAAGGCATAGGGGACCGGCAGGTCGGCGTCATGCAGCACGTCGAGCAGTTCGATGAAGAACGGCATTTCCTGCACCGGTCCGCGTTCAACCAGGGTCAGGACGTATTCACCCTTCTCCAGGCTGATGAAGAAATTGGTGTTTTCACTGCCGGCGGCAATTCCCTGGAAATCGAGCAGACGACCGAGCCCATAAGGGGCGAGAAAGGTTTCCAGCTCGGGCCGAGCCAGGGGGGTGAACACAGACATGGTTAAAACTGCCAGTACGGGCGCCGCTCAAGGCGGCGCCGATTAAAGTTAAGGGCTTACTTCCACTCGAAGATCTTCCACGCTGGAATCAGCATATCGGGCTGGTCCGAGCGGATATAGTTTGCATCAGTACCATCGGCACGGACCAGAAAGTAGGGCTTGCCACCTTTGGGGGTGACCTTGATGGCGTACAGAAAGCCATTTACCCGGTATTCCTGGATCGTTTTGTCACCTTCCGTGTGAATCGTCACTTCTGGTTCGGCTGAAGGCGCATCCGACGCGGCCATGACGGCCAGCGGCGCGAGCGCAAGCAAGCCGCCCAATAACAGGCGATTGAGTTTACGCATGATAACCTTGTCCCTTTGTCGTCAACGGTCCGGCTATTCTAGCGCCGCACCCGCCGAAAAGGTTGATCGTACTCATGAACCAAGCTCCTCTCGTCCTGGTGGACGGTTCTTCCTACCTGTATCGCGCCTTCCACGCGATGCCGCCGCTCACCACGTCCAAGGGGTTGCCCACCGGGGCGGTCAAGGGCGTGCTGAACATGCTCAGAAGCCTGCGCAAACAGTATCCGCAAAGCCCCTTCGCGGTGGTTTTCGACGCCAAGGGCGGGACCTTTCGCGATGAAATGTATGCCCACTACAAGGCCAACCGCCCGAGTATGCCCGACGATATGCGCGTGCAGATCGAGCCGTTGCACGCCAGCGTGCGTGCCATGGGGTTCCCGTTGCTGTGCGTGGAAGGCGTGGAAGCCGACGATGTGATCGGCACCCTGGCCCGCAGTAGCGCGGCCGCTGACCGTCCGGTGGTGATCTCCACCGGTGACAAGGACATGGCGCAGTTGGTCGACGGGCACATTACGCTGGTCAACACCATGAACGAAACCTCCATGGATGTGGAGGGCGTAAAGGCGAAGTTTGGCGTCGCTCCCGAACAGATCATCGATCTGCTGGCGTTGATGGGTGACTCTTCCGACAACATTCCCGGAGTCAAGGGGGTCGGCGAGAAAACCGCCGTGGCCTTGCTGGTGGGGGTCAACGGTGGTTTGAAAGAACTCTACGAGCAGCTCGACCAGGTGCCGAACCTGCCGATTCGCGGGGCCAAGACCTTGCCGGCCAAGTTGCTTGAGCACAAGGAGATGGCGTTCCTGTCCTACCAGTTGGCGACCATCAAGGTCGACGTGCCGCTGGAGATCGGCCTGGACGACCTGCACTTGGGCGAGCCGGATCGGGAAAAGCTCGCCGAGCTGTATGCCGAGCTGGAATTCAAGAGCTGGATCGACGAGTTGCAGCGTGAAGCCAAGCGCATTGAGTTGGCCGCTGCGGCGGCGCCTGCGGCGGACAACGCCGGGCTCTTCGACGCCGGGCCGGCGGACGCTGTCCCGCCAGTGGCCGAGGCTCCCAGTGAGCCACAGTACGAAACCATCCTCGACCAGGCCCGCTTCGATGCCTGGCTGGAGAAACTCAAGGGCGCCAAGCTCTTTGCCTTCGACACCGAAACCACCGGGATCGACGCGCAGCAGGCGCAGTTGGTCGGTGTTTCCTTCGCCGTACAGGCCAATGAAGCGGCCTATGTGCCGCTGACCCATTCCTACATCGATGCGCCGCAGCAACTGGATCGCGACAGCGTGTTGCGGGCCTTGAAGCCGCTGCTGGAAGACCCGGAAAAGCTCAAGGTCGGCCAGCACGCCAAGTTCGATATGAATATCCTCGCCAATTGCGCCATCGGCGGCGACCCGGCGTGCGGTATCACGGTGCGCGGCATCGCCTTCGACACCATGCTCGAGTCCTACGTGCTCAATGCCACGGCGACCCGGCACGATATGGACAGCCTGGCGAAGAAGTACCTCGACTACGACACCGTCAGCTTCCAGGACATCGCCGGCAAGGGCGCCAAGCAACTGACCTTCGACCAGATCGCCCTGGAACAGGCCGGGCCCTATGCCGCCGAAGACGCCGATGTGACCTTGCGCCTGCACCAGGCCTTGCATAAGCAACTGGCGGCGACGCCGAGCCTGCTCAGTGTGCTCACCGATATCGAAATGCCGCTGGTGCCGGTGCTGGCGCGGATCGAGCGCCAGGGCGCGCTGGTGGATGCCGAGTTGCTCGGGGTGCAGAGCATCGAGCTGGGCAAGAAGATGGTGGAGCTGGAGCGCGAGGCATTCGTGATCGCCGGCGAAGAGTTCAATCTCGGCTCGCCCAAGCAGTTGGGGGCGATCCTCTACGAGAAACTCGGCCTGCCGGTGCTGAAGAAGACCGGCAAGGGGCAGGCGTCCACGGCTGAAGAAGTACTGGCCAAGCTGGCCGAGGATGACTATCCGTTGCCCAAGGTGCTGATGCAGTACCGCTCCATGAGCAAGCTGAAAAGCACCTACACCGATCGCCTGCCGGAACAGATCAATCCGCGTACCGGGCGTATCCACACCTCCTACCACCAGGCGGTGGCGGCCACAGGACGCTTGTCCTCCAGCGATCCGAACCTGCAGAACATCCCGGTGCGCACCGCCGAGGGCCGGCGCATTCGCCAGGCGTTCATCGCGCCCAAGGGCTACAAGCTGCTGGCAGCAGACTATTCGCAGATCGAACTGCGGATCATGGCTCACCTGTCCAAGGACGAAGGCCTGCTCAATGCCTTCCGCCACAACCTCGACGTGCACACGGCGACGGCGGCGGAAGTGTTCAAGGTCGAGTTGGGCGCGGTGACGTCCGACCAGCGCCGCAGCGCCAAGGCCATCAACTTCGGCCTGATCTATGGCATGGGCGCGCAGAAGCTGGGCAAGGACATCGGCGTCGACACCAAGACCGCCAAGGCTTACATCGACGTGTATTTCGCTCGCTACCCGGGGGTTCGCGAATACATGGAGCGCACCCGCGGCCAGGCCTCGGAGCAGGGTTATGTCGAAACCCTGTTCGGGCGTCGGCTGTACTTGCCGGAGATCCACTCCAACCGGCCCCAGGAGCGTGCCGGCGCCGAGCGCACGGCGATCAACGCGCCGATGCAGGGTACGGCGGCGGACATCATCAAGAAGGCCATGGTGGCGGTGGATAACTGGCTCTGCGAATCCGGCCTGGATGCCCGGGTCATCCTCCAGGTGCACGATGAACTGGTGCTGGAGGTGCGTGAGGATCTGGTGGAAGAGGTCAGCGAGAAGATTCGCGCCTACATGAGCGGCGCGGTGCAGCTGGATGTGCCGTTGCTGGTGGATGTGGGCGTGGGCAACAACTGGGATGAGGCGCACTGAGTCCGACATTTGCCGCGACATGGCGTCGCGGCAAAACACCATCGAAAGGCCATTAGTTCAGAAATAGGCGGCACTTATGCCAAATAGTTTTTGAAGATTTTCGGAACTAAATCGGCAAAACGACACTCAGAGTTACTGAATGGCTGGTGAAGCCCTTCGATGCTCCTATGTTGTGTTAAGTGTTGGCAGATATTCCGGACGCCGCCCTAGCGGTTCGGAACTTGGACCCCGAACTTCCCCTCCCCATACGAAGTCCGGGGTTTTTTTTGCCCCCAAACTGGCTGTGGCACGCTCATGCTGCGTTAAAAGCGCGGCGTGAAAGACTCATTTACAGCCAGTAAACTTCGCCTTTCACGCCGCGCTTTTGCCTTGCCTGAGCGCACCACAGCCAGTTTGGTGTCCGTCTGTCGGGCCTCAAAAGCGAGCCTTATTCCGCCGCCGCTTCTGCGCCCTTGTCCGCCAGTTCCATCCAGTCCGCCAATACAGTGTAGGCCTCTTCCAGGCCCTGGCGCTTGGGCGCCGAGAACAGCTGGATACTGATGGCGTCACCCCAGCCCTTGCGGATTTCCGCCTGGACCTTGAGCAAGGTGTTCTTCGCCGCGCCGTAGGTCAGCTTGTCGGCCTTGGTCAGCAGGATGTGCATCGGCATGCCGCTGGCCACCGCCCAATCGAGCATCAACAGGTCGAAGTCGGTCATCGGATGGCGGATGTCCATCATCAGGATCAGACCCTTCAAACTCTCCCGGCCACCCAGGTAGGCTTCCAGGTGACGCTGCCAGTGCAGCTTCAGCGGAATAGGAACTTTTGCATATCCGTAGCCCGGCAGGTCGACCAGACGCCGATCATCGTCTAGCTTGAAGAAGTTCAATAGCTGTGTGCGACCCGGGGTTTTCGAGGTGCGCGCCAGGCTCGCATGGGTCAGGGTGTTGAGGGCGCTGGATTTGCCGGCGTTGGAACGGCCGGCAAAGGCCACTTCAAAACCTTCGTCGTCCGGGCACTGGTCGACTTTGGCGGCGCTGAGCATGAAGGTGGACTGTTGGCACAGGCCGAGAATGGGGTTCTTGAGTTGCATGGGATTTCCGATATGGGCGGTGCCGGGGATGGACGCGGCAGCAGTGTCATTTCCGTTTCAGTAGCGCCAGTATATAATGCCGCAGATTTTGTGTGTGCTTTGTCCCTGCATAGGATAAGGCCCACGGGGGCGATAGACCTAGACCGCGCAGTAGAACGCGGTACGTTCCCAACCCTGAGAAGGTCATTGATGACCCAATGGCTGCTGGCCGCCGGGCTCTTGATGCCGCTTTACAGCGCGCAGGCTACACAGGATCCGGAAGCCGTGTACAACCGTGTTTGTGGTGCCTGCCATGCCGGACAGCTGCCGATGGCCCCTCAAAAGGGTGACCAGGCGGCCTGGAAGCCAAGATTGGCGCAAGGTATGGAGACGCTGGTGCAACACGTGACCCAGGGTTTCAAGGCGATGCCGCCGCGTGGTTTGTGCATGGACTGCAGTACCGAGGATTACCGAAGCATCATCCAGTGGATGAGCGAGTAAGCCCGGTCCATAACTCTTAACCCTTAGCCGTAGTTGGATTAGCTGATGAACAAACTGATCGTGAGTCTGCTGTTGACCCTGGGGATCACAGGCCTGGCCCAGGCCGCCGGCGATGCCAAGGCCGGTCAGGCCAAGGCCGCTGTCTGCGGAGCCTGCCATGGGCCCGACGGCAACAGCATGGCCCCCAACTTTCCGAAACTCGCCGGCCAGGGCGAGCGCTACCTGACCAAGCAGATGCAGGATATCAAGTCGGGCAAGCGCACGGTGCTGGAAATGACCGGCCTGCTGACCAACCTGAGCGATCAGGACCTGTCCGATATCGCCGCCTACTTTTCCAGCCAGCAAGGCAGCGTCGGCGCCGCCGATCCCAAGGTCGTGGCCCGCGGCGAAGAGCTGTTCCGCGGCGGCAAGCTGGACCAGGGCATGCCCTCCTGCATCGGTTGCCACTCGCCCAATGGCGCGGGCAACGCCGCCGCCGGTTTCCCGCACCTGGGCGGCCAGCATGCGCAATACATCGCCAAGCAGTTGACCGACTTCCGCGAAGGCAACCGCAGCAACGACGGCGATACCATGATCATGCGCAGCATCGCCGCGAAGATGAGCAACAAGGATATCGAAGCCGTTTCCAACTACGTACAGGGCCTGCACTGAGGCTCTGACGGTCAGGTTCGCGGGGGATTGTCATCTTTGGCAACGTTAATGATCGATTAATCCGCTGCTGCAACGATAAAAGGGTGGCCTTGGCCGCCCTTTTTTGTGGCCGCTGCCGTTACACTAATTATCGAACTAGAGCCCGCCCCGGTCTGTCTGAGTTACAGGTCGCGTCTGGGGCCACTTTCCATGTCCAGGAGCAAAGCATGCGTAATCTGATTCTCAGCGCCGCACTCGTCACCGCCAGCCTGTTCGGCATGACGGCCCAGGCCGCCGATGTGCCACTTGAGGCCGGCAAGACCTACGTGGAACTGAGCAACCCTGTACCGGTTGCCGAGCCGGGCAAAATCGAAGTGGTCGAGTTGTTCTGGTACGGCTGCCCGCATTGCTACGCTTTTGAGCCGACCATCAACCCTTGGGTCGAGAAGCTGCCCAGCGATGTGAATTTCGTGCGTATTCCGGCGTTGTTCGGAGGCCCCTGGGATGCCCACGGCCAGCTCTTCGTGACCCTGGACACCATGGGTGTCGAGCATAAGGTCCACGCCGCGGTGTTCAATGCCATCCAGAAGGAACACAAGCAACTGGTCAAGCCTGACGACATGGCTGACTTTGTCGCCACCCAAGGCGTAGACAAGACCAAGTTCCTGGAAACCTTCAACTCTTTCGCCGTGAAGGGCAAGATGGCCCAGTATCGTGATCTGGCCAAGAAGTATGAAGTCAGTGGCGTACCGACCATGATCGTCAACGGCAAGTACCGCTTCGACCTCGGCACTGCTGGTGGTCCAGAAGCCGCACTGAATGTCGCCGACCAGCTGATCGCCAAGGAGCGGGCCGCCATGACGGCGGCCAAGTAAGGCCGCCGCCGTGATCGGGCGCTGGGGGACGGAGCGTCTCGTTGGCCTGCATGAGCCCAAGGTCAACGAGCGTCACCTGGAGAGCACCGGCCTGCCGGCGGACAACCGCCTGCGCCTGCTCAGTTTCAATATCCAGGTGGGCATCAGCACCCAGCGTTATCGACATTACCTGACCCGTGGTTGGCAACACCTGCTGCCCCATACCGGGCGGGCGGACAACCTGCAGAAGATCGGCGGCCTGCTCGCCGATTTCGACCTGGTGGCCCTCCAGGAGGCCGACGGTGGCAGCCTGCGTTCAGGCTATATCAATCAGGTCGAGCACCTGGCCCAGCTCGGGGCCTTTCCCTACTGGTACCAGCAACTCAATCGCAACCTCGGGCGCCTGGGCCAGCACAGCAATGGCGTGCTGAGCCGTTTGCGGCCCTCGGCGATCGAGGATCATCCCTTGCCGGGGCCGGCCGGGCGCGGAGCCATTCTCGTGCGCTTTGGCGAGGGCTCGGAAGCCTTGGTGGTGGTGATGATGCACCTGGCCCTGGGGGCGCGGGCGCGTACCCGGCAACTGGCCTATATCCGCGAGCTGATCGGCGGTTTTCGGCACCTGGTGCTCATGGGCGACATGAACACCCAGGCCAGCGACCTGCTGCTACACTCGCCTTTACGCGACCTCGGTTTGCTCGCACCGCAGGTGGAAGCCACGTTTCCCAGTTGGCGTCCACAACGTTGCCTGGACCACATTCTGCTTAGCCCCAGCCTGACGCTGGAGCGAGTCGAGGTGCTGGCCCAACCTATTTCCGATCATTTGCCGGTGGCCGTCGAAATTCGCCTGCCAGGCTCCATCGGTTCTGATACGTTGCCGGCCTTGAGTAGCTAAATCTCGCGGACGCCGGCATGAGCAGCGAAGAAGTCGAACGCTGGAAAGAGAAATACCTTAAAAGCATCGAACAACAGGAAAAGCTCGAGCGTCGTTGGGACGCCCGTCTGGACCTGCTTCGCCGTGGGCTGGTGCGCAGCACCCTGGCGGCGGAAGGGACCGATCGCGCGGTCGACCAGTGCATGAAGGAAATGCGCGATATCATCCGCAGTGACGATATGGACGCGGGCCTCGCGGCGCTGCTGCCTCGCTTGGAAAAAGCCGTGCTCGACTCCGAACAGCGTCGCGAGACCCGCGCCGAACAGGTGAGCACCGCGTTGACCTCGCTGGTGACCCAGCTGCAATCCTTGCCGCTGACCCGTGAAGTCCGGCGGCCGCTGAAGAACTTCGCCAAGCAGCTTGAGGGCCGTGCCGGCCAGGCGCGGGAAATCCCGTTGCTGCTCAGCGAGCTCAGTGGTTTGCAAGGCAAGGCACTGACGCAGCTTGAGCAGCCGGCCGAGCCAGGGCGTCCCGGCCTGTTGCAACGGTTGTTCGGTGGCAAGGAGAGTCCGCCAGAAACCGCCCCGGGTCAGTCGCCGGCCGAGCCCGCCGGGGCCGAACAGGTTCCGACCCGCGCGGTCGAACCCGTGGCGCGTGACCCCGAGCTTCAAGTGCCGGAGGCTGTTCATGCACCCGCACCCACACCACCTGTACCCGTAGCGGCCCCTGCCGTCGAGCCGGCAGCGGCGCCCGCCCCGGCCCCTGTTGCCCCAGTTGAGGCCGCAGCGCCAGCCGAGCTCGAAGTGCCTGTGTCGGCATCGCCGTCCGCTACTGAGCCCGAGCTGGTGCCCGCGGCCAAGCCCGTCGATGCGGTGGCCTATGTGCCGCAGGTGGTGCAACCGGAGCCGTCTGCCGCTGTCGCCGAGGCGGTGCCCGAAGTGCCATCCGTGGCTATGGCGAGCTCGGCCGGGCAACCGCCGATTCTGGCTGTCGAGCCCAACATGGTGCCCACGCCTGCCGTCAAGGCGGCCGCCCCGGCTGAAGCGCCAGCCCCTGCGCCGCATCCCGCGCCTACGGTGTTTATCGACAGCCTGCCGTTGCCCCCGGTGATGGCTGAGGCGCTGGCGGCCGTCGACCCGGAGTACCCCGAGCCGGATGTGCTGTTCGCCTTGCCCGAATCCCCGGAACCGTCCTACAGCTCGGTGGCCGAACATATCGAGTCGACGTTGTTGGGCCTGCTCGATGACCTGACCCTGCCCGAACGTCACCAGGCCCATGCCGAAGCCATGCGCCACCGCCTCGAACATGGGTTGAACTGGTACGAATTGCTGCCGATCCTCGATGATCTGGCGGTGTTGATGCTGGCGATCAACGACAGCGGTCAACACGATTTCCAGATCTACCTCAAGCAACTCAACGAACGCCTGGAGTCGTTCCAGAGCAACTTGCAGGCGGCCAGTGCCGGGCATGCCGAAGGGCGTACGGCGGCGAACGAGCTGCACAGCCAGTTGCGCGAGCATGTCGATAGCCTGCAAAGCAGCGTGCAGGATGCCGCGGACCTGGAAAGCCTCAAGCATGTCCTGGAAAACCGCCTCGAAGGTTTGTTGGGCACCATGGACCAGCACCAGCAACAGCGGGCCATCCGCGAGCAGGAGGTTGCCGTGCGCCTGCAAAGCCTGGCCGAACGCGTGGCGCATATGGAGCAGGAGGCCCAGGGTTATCGTGACCACCTTGAGGAGCAACGCCAGAAAGCCCTGGTCGACCCGCTGACCGGCCTGCCCAATCGTGCGGCCTGGAGCGAGCGCCTGGAGCAGGAAATGGCGCAGTGGCAGCAGCATGGCAACACCCTGCTGATCGCCATGCTCGATCTCGATCACTTCAAGCGGATCAACGACAACTATGGCCACCTGGCCGGTGACAAGGTGCTGAAGATCATTGCCGGCGAGTTGCGCAAGCGCCTGCGTCCCGGTGACTTCATTGCCCGTTTCGGCGGCGAGGAGTTTGTCCTGCTGGTGCCCGATACCTCGGTCACCGCGGGGCTCAAATTGACCGAGAGCCTGCGCGCGGCCATCGAGGCCTGTCCGTTCCACTTCAAGGGCGAGCGCGTGACCATCACCGTGTCGGTCGGGCTGTCGGCGTTCAAGACCGGCGAGCGCAGCGACCATGCGCTGAAAAGGGCCGATGAGGCGCTTTACCGGGCCAAGAATGCCGGGCGTAACCGCATCGAACAAGGCTGAGTTGTAGGGGCCGGCTTGCTGGCGATGGCGCACGGCCAATACAAGGCTTGCGGGCCTCATCGCCAGCAAGCCGGCTCCCACAAGTGACCGCGTTGCCCGAAGTTGTGGGGGCAGGGTCAGGAGGGTATTCCAGGTTGCATCAGGTAACAGTGTATTGGGCGCTGCTGTGCCTGCCAGTACGTTATGCTGTCAAATTACTGTCTTCATTTGTTGCCGCTGCCATGAAACTGTTCCCTCTCCTTCTTTCGATCCTGCTGCTGGCGGGCTGCGCCAGCGCTCCGCGAATGGACACCAGCCACCCTTCGGTCAACTACGACAATCGCGTGCAGTTCGTGATCCTGCACTACACCTCGGCAAACATGGAAAACTCACTGCGGTTGCTGACCCATGGCCAGGTCAGCAGCCATTACCTGATCGGCGACGACCCCCGCGCCACGGTCTTCAAGCTGGTGGATGAGAGCCAGCGCGCCTGGCACGCCGGGGAAAGCGAGTGGCTGGGACGCACCTGGCTGAACTCCAGCTCCATTGGCATTGAAATCGTCAATCCGGGTTTCCGCGATACACCCACCGGCCGCGTCTGGTACCCCTACAGCGAAGCGCAGATCCAGGCATTGATCGTGCTGCTCAAGGACATCGTCAAACGCAATCACATCGAACCACGCAATGTGATCGGCCATAGCGATATCGCGCCGCTGCGCAAACAGGACCCGGGCCCGTTGCTGCCCTGGAAGCGCCTGGCCGCGGAAGGCCTCGGCGTATGGCCTGACGAGCAGGCGGTCGCCCGGCAGCAGACCGTCTACACCGCGCAACTGCCGAGCATCACCTGGTTCCAGCAGCAGCTCATGCGCCTGGGCTATGCCGCGCCGCAGACTGGCGAGCTGGATGTTGCCACGCGTCATGTCCTGGCGGCGTTCCAGATGCACTTCCGCCCGGCTCGTTTCGACGGCCTGCCGGATGCGCAAAGTGCGGCGATCCTCCAGGTGCTCAACCAGTCAAAATAACGTCAGCGCCGGACGGTCAGCGCCGATTCGCCAATCTGTTGCTATAACTCATTGGTAAGTCTTCGGATATTCGCTGATGCCGGTTCGCCAGACGTTGCGCTCCTGGTTCCATCGTCCCTGGTTGCTGGCATTGCTGGCGGCTCTGTTCAGTGTCGCCCTGTTATTGGCCGGCAGCCTGGGGGTGGTGATGCACCAGGCCAGGCAGCACGAAAGCGAACAGATGAATGCCCAGGGGCAACGTTTCCTGGAGCGGCTGGAGCAGCTTTTCGGGCAACTGCGCGAGGGGCTCGATCAATTGGAGGCCCAGCCCCTGCGGGACTGTAGCCCGGCCATGATCGGCACCCTGCAGCAACTGAGCTTCAACTATCGCTTTATCTACGAAGCCTTCTATGTCGACGCCACCCGGTCCTGTTCCAACTGGCCGAACCAGGATGCCCAGGTGACCTTGGGGATGCCGGATATCCGCGGGCCGACCTACAGCTATTGGCTCAATACCTCGGCCCAGCCCAATGACAACCTGGCCGCCCTGATGTTGGGGCGCGGTCACTTCCGGGTATCCACTTCCCGTGGCCATTTGAGCGATGTGGTGGAACTGCCGCCGAGGGCCAGCCTGCTGGTGGTGGTCGACCGTGGCCGGCGGGCGATTCCGGTGCTCGGGCCGGAGCAGGACTGGCCACCCCCCGGCTGGCCGGTGAAGGGCCAGGACCCGTTGCTGATCACGCCAAATGAATTGATCTACCGCATGCCCACCCGCACCCCGGAATACCAGCTGGTGATGGTCGCGCCGCGCGCGGCCATGCCGCTGGTCATCGACCCGCTGTGGTGGTGGCTGCTCTCGGTGAGCCTGGTGATTGCCTTCTGCATCGGCGGCCTGACCTTGCAATTGGCCCGCCAGCGCCAATCGCTCAACGGCGAACTGCAGGGCGCGCTGCGGCGCGGCGAGTTCCAGGTCTTGTATCAACCGATCTTCGACCTCGGCAGCCGTCGGTGCGTGGGCGCCGAAGCCCTGATCCGCTGGCGCCGGCCCGACGGCACGCTGACCAGCCCCGACCTGTTCATTCCCCTGGCGGAAAATACCGGGCAGATCCGCCAGATCACCGATTTTGTCCTGCAACGGCTGCTGGACCAGCTGGGTCACCTGCTGCGGGCCAATCCGCAGCTGTACATCTCGGTGAACCTGGCGGCTTGCGATGTGATGGTGCCGCGTATCGGCGAGGTGATTGCCGACCTGTTGCGCAGGCATCGGGTCAGTGCCCGGCAGATTGCCTTCGAAGTCACCGAGCGCGGTCTGATCGACGTGGTGGTGGCACGGGACAATTTGCAGGCCCTGCGGGATGTCGGCCACCAGGTGTTGATCGACGACTTCGGCACCGGCTATTGCAGTCTGGCCTATCTGCAAACGCTGCCGGTGGATTGCCTGAAGATCGACAAGGCCTTTATCGACGCCCTGGGCCATGACGCCGCCAGCAGTGGCGTGGCGCCGCATATCATCCGCATGGCCCATGCGCTGCACTTGCGGGTGATCGCCGAGGGCATCGAGTACGAGCACCAGGCCCTGCTGCTCAGCAGCGAAGGGGTCAATTACGGTCAGGGTTGGTTGTTTGCCCAGGCGCTGACGGCGGTGCAGTTCGTCGAATTGATCACTCGCGGCCGACGCCTGGCTTCGCGACGAATAGACGACGAGGCCTAGGTCGCGGGGCCGCTAGAGCGGCAGCGCCATATAGAACTGCGTGCCCTGCCCCGGTCGTGAATACACGCCCATCCGCCCGCTGTGCAGTTGCACGATCTCCTTGCACAGGGCCAGGCCCAGGCCGGCGCCGCCTTTCTTGCGGCCGACCTGGACGAAAGGTTCGAAGATGCGTCCCTGTTGCCCGTAGGCAATACCCTCGCCGTTGTCCTCGACGCTGATGATGACCCGCTCGCCATGGCGCCGGGCCTGCAAGCGAATCTGCCCGCCCCGGGCGGTATGGCGCAGGGCGTTGTCCAGCAGATTGTCGAGGACGCGCTCCAGTTGCGGTTGATCGGCCGGCAGGCGCGGCAAGGGCGGCTGCAGCTCGACCTGCAGGTCGATGCCCTGGGTCAGGGCCTGTTCGGCAAAGCGCAGGCGACAGGCCTCGAGCAGTGTCTCGATATCGCAGGGCAGCAGGGTCAGCTTCTGCAGGCCGTTCTGGTAACGGGAGAAATTCAGCAGGTCGTTGATCAATTGCATCAGCCGCTGCATTTCTTCGTTGACCGTGTTCAGCAGGTCCGCTTCCCGCGATTCGCTGTCGAAATGCACGCGCTCCTGCAACAGGCCGAAGGCCATGTGCATGCCGGTGACCGGCGTGCGCAGTTCGTGGGAGGCGCGCAGGACGAACTCGCTGCGCACCCGCTCGAAGGCCCGCTGTTCGGTGACGTCGTGGAGCACCATCACCGCGCCGAGAATATGGCCTTGGGTATGACTGACCGGGGTCAGGCTGTAGGTCAGCAGGCGGGACTCCCCTTCGACCTCGACCTCGAGGTCTTCCGGTGCCCGTTCCAGGCTGGCACCGCGCAGGATCAATTGCAGTTGTTCGTCCAGTTCGGGCCGCTGCAGCGCCTCGCCAAGGCCTTGGCCGAGGCGATCGCCGTCCCAGCCCAACTGGCGCTGCGCCACCGGGTTGAGGTGCTCCAGGCGGCCTTCGCGGTCGATCATCAGCAGCCCGTCGTCGATGCTGTCGAGCACGGCCTGCAAGCGTTGCTGGCCGGCGAGCAATTCGTCGATATTGGTTGCCTGATGCTGGCGCAGGGCCTCGGCCATAAGGCCGAAACGTCGGGTCAGCAGGTTCATCTCGACCGCGGGGGAAATCGGCAGGGTGACGTCGAAGTTGCCCTGGCCGATATGGTCCGCCGCCTCGGCCAGGGCCTCGATCGGTGCACCGAAACGGCGGGCGATGCCGTGGGCGGTGATGAAGCCGATGATCAGCACCGCCAGGCCGACAAACCCCAGCAGCCCGGCCACCAGCAGTGCCCGCTCGCGGGCGTCGTTTTCCGTGGCGCTGATGTTGTCCAGCGCCTGCTTGTGCTCGGCGATCAGGCCGTTGCGCAGGATATTGAAAGTGTTGGTGAGCTCCTCGATGCTGCCACTGCCGTCCCGTGAACGGGCGAAGGCCTGGTAGAACCGTTCGTAGTCGATACGGGCCTGGGCGAAGCCGCTGCGCACGTCGTTGCTCTGCTCATGCTCGATACCTTCGTGGAGCAGTTGCAGATAGTGCTCGCGCGAGGCCTCGAGCGCGGCCTGGTCCGGCTTGTCACCGAGCATCAGAAGCAACTGGTCGCCCAGGCTCTGGCGCAGCTTGAGGCCCAGGTCGAGGGTGATGAAGTTGTCGCTGACCAGCGACTCCTGGGTCTTGGCCATCTGCATCACGCTGACCAGGCCGAGCATCAGGCCCAGCAAGGCGACGGTGATCAGTGCCGAAATACTCAGGAAGAGCCGGGTGCGCAGCTTCATCGTGAGCTTCATGATGGGCTACTCACAGGTTGTACTGTTTGCGTTTGCGGTACAGCGTCGAGGCGTCGATGCCCAGTGTCTTGGCGGCCTGGTCAAGGGTATCGCTGGTGGCCAGTACCGCGCCGATATGGGCTTTCTCCAGTTCGTCCAGGCTCAGCGCGGCGCCGATGCGCGGTGCGCTGTTGGCCGGTTGCTCGGCCATGCCCAGGTGGCTGATCTCCACGCGCTCCTGGGGACAGATGATGCTGGCGCGTTCGACCACGTTGCGCAGCTCACGGATATTGCCCGGCCAGCGGTAGTTGAGCAGGGCTTCGCGGGCCTCATCGCCGAAGCCGCGGGCTGGTCGCGCGTATTCCTTGACGAAGCGGGCGAGGAAACGATCGGCGAGCATCAGGATGTCTTCGCTGCGCTCGCGCAGGGGCGGCAGGTGCAGGGTGATGACGTTCAGGCGATAGAGCAGGTCCTCGCGAAAACGCCCGTCGCGGACCATGTCTTCGAGGTTGAGGTTGGTCGCGGCGAGAATCCGCACATCGGCCCGTCGTGTCACCGGATCGCCGACCCGTTCGTATTCCTTGTCCTGGATAAAGCGCAGCAGCTTGGGCTGCAGGGTCAGGGGGAAATCGCCGATCTCATCGAGAAACAGCGTCCCGCCGTCGGCCTGGTTGACCCGGCCCAGGGTGCTTTCGCTGGCGCCGGTGAAGGCCCCACGGCTGTGGCCGAACAGCTCGCTTTCCATCAGCTCGGCGGTCAGCGACGGGCAGTTGATGGTCACGCAGGATTTCTTCGCGCGTTTGCTCCAGCCATGGATGGCCCGGGCCAGTTCGCCCTTGCCGGTCCCGGACTCGCCGAGGATCAGGATGTTCGCGTCGGTGCCGGCCACCTGCCGCGCGGTTTCCAGCACCGCCATCATCGATGGGCTGTGGGAGTCGAGGCCGTCCTTGGGCTTGCGCACTTCGCCTTCCAGGGCCTCGAGGCGCGCCGACAGTTGCCGCACTTCCAGCTGTTTGGCCGTGGCCAGGCGCAGTTGGTCCGGGCTGCACGGCTTGACCAGGTAATCGGCGGCACCGGCCTGGATGGCGTCGACCGCGGTGTCCACGGCAGAGTGGGCGGTGACGATCACCACGCGCATCCAGGGCGCCTGGATGCGCATCTGGGCCAGGACATCGAGGCCGTTGTCTTCGCCAAGGCGCAGGTCGAGGAAGCACAGGTCGAAAACCTGGCGCTGCAGCAAGGCCTCGGCCTGGGCCGCGCTGTTCGCCGTGGCGACGCTGTAGCCCTCGTCTTCCAGGCAATAGCGAAAGGTGCGAAGGATGGCGGACTCGTCATCCACCAGCAGAATACGGCCTTGATGTTCCGTGGCGGACTCCATCTCCCATGCTCCTTTAGTAAAAGTTTTCAGTCTCTACCGGAAATATCCGGCACGTTAGAGAGCTGTTTCTGATTGACCTTATGACAAGCAGGGTAACGGTCTGCGCCCCTGATTGCTAACCCGCTGATTTGGGGAATTTTTTAGGCTCTTTGCTTCCGACAGTTGGGCTCTCAGCTAATTCCTACTGATTTTCTTACTATTTATTCTTTTGGTAGGGCTATTTCCTACGGATTCATCGTGCAATACGCACGACCGTATGGCGGGCATCGTGCAGGATGCTGGTCGATCAATCTTGTGTATTTTATAACTTATTGATTTTATTGATGTTTTTCCAATAAAAAAGCTGGCATGCAGACTGCAATGTTCCTCTCAAGAACATTCGCGGTGGTCGGTCTGGTTCATCTCTCCCGACCCCGCCACACCCATCATTGAGTCGGAGGAGTTTCAGGATGAATCGCCCACGTGCCGCCCATCTCCATCTCTCGCCACTGCACCTGCAGCAAGGATTGTTTGCCGTGTTGGCGTTGCTGGTCACGCTGATTGCCGGCCAGCAGTTCCAACGCTGGAACCAGGCCAGTGTCCAGGTCCAGCGCCTGCCCGGGCATGCCCTGCAACAAACCCATTTCAGCGCGGCCGCTACCAGTATCAGCGACCCCGCCGCCTACCGCCTGACGTCGGTCGATCAAGCCCAGGTGCCTGACGAGCCGTTGCAGCAGCGCTGGGTGTTCTAGGCAAGAACCGGGCTGTCGGATGATAGCCCGGGGCAGTACCCGGGGCAGTAAAGGCTGCATCCAAACACTTGTAAGTCGAGGAGAATCACCATGTTGAGCTGGGCAGTCACATTCCTGATCATTGCCATTGTCGCCGCGGTATTGGGCTTTGGTGGCATCGCCGGTACAGCCACGGGTATCGCCAAGATCCTCTTTGTCGTATTCCTGGTGATGTTCGTGGTTTCCTTCCTGTTCGGACGCCGTGGTCGAGGCTGACCATGAGCTACAGCCGCCCTGCTGACGGGCGGCCGCTCCTGTCGTTGCATGACCGCGGTTGCCGCTTTGACCCTATGTCTTTCTGACATTAAGTGGCCTTTTCAGCGGGTGCATTTTTCCGATGTGACCGTACGTCTAGAAACACCCCTCTGATTACCCCCCGTTTACGATTGAATTTGTAGGAGTTTTCTACTTATTTGGCCTCGCTTCATTCCCGTGCCGTGGAGGAAAAAATGCTTTGAAATGGCCGGTCTACGGCACTTTTTTCGGCTGAAATGTCCTGTTGATGGGGGACAAAACGGTCGTATTGTTGAATAAAGGTCATGCCGATTCGGCATGGGGTAGGCGTTTACGGCATTAGACGTCCCCCCCTTGCATGGGAATAGTTGCGCCTTTTTTCGCCTGCCAAAAAGCCATCAGGCCGGTGGGCGATGACCTTCCATGGGGGACGGTTGCCATCACCTGACCTGCATCAGTGCAACGGTGAGGGGCTTCTGTCCGACTCCACTTGAAGCAAGGGTAACGACATGAAGAAGGCAAAGCTCAGCCTCGCCTGGCAGATCCTTATCGGTCTGGTACTGGGGATTGCAGTTGGTGCGCTGCTCAACCATTTCAGCGCCGAGAAGGCCTGGTGGATCGGCAACGTCCTGCAACCGGCAGGCGATATCTTTATCCGCCTGATCAAGATGATCGTTATCCCGATTGTCATTTCCTCGCTGGTGGTCGGCATTGCCGGTGTCGGCGACGCCAAGAAGCTGGGGCGCATCGGCCTCAAGACCATCGTCTACTTCGAGATCGTCACCACCATCGCCATTGTGGTCGGCCTGCTGCTGGCCAACGTGTTCCACCCGGGCTCGGGCATCGACATGAGCACCCTGGGCACCGTGGACATCTCCAAGTACAAGGCCACTGCCGCCGAAGTGCAGCATGAGCATGCGTTTATCGAAACCATCCTCAACCTGATTCCTTCGAACATCTTTGCCGCCATGGCCCGCGGCGAAATGCTGCCGATCATCTTCTTCTCGGTGCTCTTCGGCCTCGGCCTGTCGAGCCTGCAGGCGGAGTTGCGCGACCCGCTGGTGAAGATGTTCCAGGGCGTCTCGGAAAGCATGTTCAAGGTCACCCACATGATCATGAACTACGCGCCGATCGGTGTGTTTGCCCTGATCGCGGTGACCGTCGCCAGCTTCGGCTTCGCGTCCCTGCTGCCGCTGGCCAAGCTGGTGCTGCTGGTCTACGCCGCCATCCTGTTCTTCGCCTTTGCCGTGCTCGGCCTGGTGGCCCGTTTGTTCGGCTTCTCGGTGATCAAGCTGATGCGCATCTTCAAGGACGAACTGGTACTGGCCTACTCCACCGCCAGTTCCGAAACCGTGTTGCCACGGGTGATTCAGAAGATGGAAGCCTACGGCGCGCCGAAAGCCATTTGCAGTTTTGTGGTGCCGACCGGTTACTCCTTCAACCTTGACGGCTCGACCCTGTACCAGAGCATCGCGGCGATCTTCATTGCCCAGCTTTATGGCATCGACCTGTCCATCAGCCAGCAATTGCTGCTGGTGCTGACCCTGATGGTCACCTCCAAGGGCATTGCCGGGGTACCGGGCGTGTCCTTCGTGGTGTTGCTGGCGACCCTGGGCAGCGTCGGTATTCCGCTGGAAGGCCTGGCCTTTATCGCCGGTGTCGACCGGGTCATGGACATGGCGCGGACCGCGCTGAACGTGATCGGCAATGCCCTGGCGGTGCTGGTGATTTCCCGTTGGGAAGGCATGTACGACGATGCCAAGGGCGAGCGCTACTGGAACTCCCTGCCGCACTGGCGCAGCAAGGCGCCGCTGCCGGCGGGCGAGGCTTCCAAGGGCTGATCGAATGGCGCTTGCCGGCGAAGCGTCTAGTGCTCTCGCTGGCCCCTTCGCGAGCAAGCTCTGCTCCTACAGGTCCGCGTACTGCCAAAGCTGATCGATAGACCCCGGACTTTCCGGGGTTTGTTGTTTCTGGCCCGACCGCTATCATTCGCCGCATCTTCAAGGAGTTTTCCCGATGCTCAATGGCCTGTGGCTTGGCTTTTTCGTAGTGGCGACCGTCTCGGCGCTGGCGCAATGGCTGGTGGGTGGCAACCCCGCGATCTTCGCCGCGATGGTGGAAAGCATCTTCGCCATGGCCAAGCTCTCGGTGGAGGTCATGGTCCTGCTGTTCGGCACCCTGACCCTCTGGCTCGGCTTTCTGCGCATCGCCGAAAAGGCCGGGATCGTCGACTGGCTGGCCAAGGCCCTGGGGCCGCTGTTCAGCCGCCTGATGCCGGACGTGCCGCGCGGCCATCCGGCCATCGGCCTGATCACCCTCAACTTTGCGGCCAACGCCCTGGGCCTGGACAACGCCGCCACGCCCATCGGCCTCAAGGCCATGCGTTCCCTGCAGGAGCTCAATCCGAGCCAGACCGTGGCGAGCAACGCGCAGATCCTGTTCCTGGTGCTCAATGCCTCGTCCCTGACCCTGCTGCCGGTGACCATCTTCATGTACCGCGCCCAGCAAGGCGCGGCGGACCCGACCCTGGTGTTCCTGCCGATCCTGCTGGCCACCTGCGCCTCAAGCCTGGTCGGCCTGCTCTCGGTGGCGGTGATGCAGCGCCTGCGGTTGTGGGACCCGGTAGTGCTGGCCTACCTGATTCCCGGCGCTTTACTGCTCGGCGGCTTCATGGCAGTGCTGGCCGGGCTGTCGGCCACGGCGTTGGCCAGCCTGTCGTCGATCCTCGGCAACCTGACGCTGTTCGGCCTGATCATGCTGTTCCTGGTCATTGGCGCGTTACGCAAGGTGAAGGTCTACGAGGCTTTTGTCGAAGGGGCAAAAGAGGGCTTTGATGTCGCCAGGAATCTGTTGCCGTACCTGGTGGCGATGCTCTGCGCGATTGGCGTGCTGCGGGCTTCCGGGGCGCTGGACTTCGGCCTCGACGGCATTCGTCACCTGGTGCAGTGGGCCGGTTGGGATACGCGCTTTGTCGATGCGTTGCCGACAGCGATGGTCAAGCCGTTCTCCGGCAGTGCGGCGCGGGCGATGTTGATCGAGACCATGAAGACCCAGGGCGTGGACAGCTTCCCGGCGCTGGTGGCGGCGACGATCCAGGGCAGCACCGAAACCACCTTCTATGTGCTGGCAGTGTATTTCGGTGCGGTGAATATCCAGCGGGCGCGGCATGCGGTGGGTTGCGCCTTGCTGGCCGAGCTGGCCGGGGTGCTGGCGGCGATCGGGGTGTGCTACTGGTTCTTCGGCTGATCAGCGTTTGGCCGAAGCTTCGCCCTGCCGTACCGCCCAGTCGATCATCTGCGCCATCAGCTTGTCGCCGGCCTGGCCGAAGCCCGCCACCACGCCGGGCACCTGCTTGTCGTTGATCGGCTGGCGCACTTCAAAGCGCCGGCTGGCGAGGATCCGCTGGTCAATCCCACGGACCAGCCGCGCATCGAAGCGGATCACCACCTCGGCTCCCTGACCCCGATACTCGGTCTGGAAGGCCTGCAACTCGCCGCCCAGCTCGAAATCCGCCTGCAGGTTGCTGTCGTCGGTGCTCAGCAGACGCACCCGGCCGTCGCGCTGGAAGGCGTCGAGGATCCGGTTGCGCAGCAACACCGGTGCCGGATCGCTCCAGCGTGAGGCCTTGTAGTGGCTGATCAGGTCACCCTGGGGCACCACGGCGATATTCGGGCTGTTCAAGGCGTCACTGGCAATCGGCTTGGCAATGCGCAACGACCAGTTGACCGGCTGGCTGTTGGGCGCCGGAACACTGTTCTGTGCCGTCGGCAGGCGATAGACATCCGCCGGGTCCGCCTGGGGCAGGATCGAACAGGCGCCGCTCAAGGCCAGACCGACAACCAGGGTAAGCTGGCTCAATACACGCGGGGCATGCCTCATGGGGTGAATTCCTTGTTCTTGTCACGGCCCAGCAAGTAGCCGCTGGGGTTGGCATCCAGGCGCTTGGAGATCGCGCGCAGGGAACTGAGGGTGTCACGCAGTTCACGGATCGCCGGGGCCAGTTCATTCAAGCCCTGTAATCCACTGTTGACCGAGTCCTGGTTTTTGCTCAGCAGCGTGTTGATGGTCGCGGTGCTCTGCTCCAGGGATTGCATGGCCCGTTCGGCGCTGCCAAGGGCCTGCTTGCCCTGGTTGTCGAGCAGGCCGTTGGCGTTGCGCATCAGCGCGGTGGTCTGTTCCAGGGTCGCGCTGACCTGCTTGCTGACCAGGGTCATCTGTTTCAGGGTCTGGCGGATATCGTCGCGCTGGCCGGCAATCGCCCCGGTGGCTTGCTGGAGGTTGTCCAGGGTCTGGCTGACCTGGGCGACGTTTTTCTGCGAGAACATTTCGTTGGCATTGTGCAGCAGCAGGTTGATCCCGCTCATCAGGTCGTTACTGTCGTTGAGCAGGCGTGAGATCGGCGACGGCGAGGCGATGATCTGCGGCAGGTTGCCATCCTTGCCCTTGAGCTCGGGACTCTGCGGCGTGCCGTCGCTGAGCTGGATCAGCGAGGTGCCGGTGATGCCGGTCAGGGCCAGCTTGGCGCGGGTATCCTCCTTGATCGGCGTGTCGCCGGCCAGGCGGATGCGTGCCAGCACCCGGCGCGGGTCTTTCGGGTCGAGGCTCAGTTGCAGCACGTCGCCGACCTTGATCCCGCTGTATTGCACCGGGCTGCCCTTGGACAGGCCGCTGACCGCCTCGTTGAACACCACTTCATAGTCCTTGAACGCGGTGTCGACACTGGACTTGGCCAGCCACAGGCCGAACAGCAACGCGGCCACGACCACCAGCACACTGAACAGGCCGATCATCACATGATGGGCACGGGTTTCCATCTCATCCCTCCTTGTGCGGGGTTACCGCGTCAAATGCGGCGCGGCCACGCGGGCCATGGAAGTATTCGTGAATCCACGGGTCGTCGGTTTCGGCGACCCGGTCGATGGCATCGGCCACCAGTACGTGTTTCTGCGCCAGCACCGCGACCCGGTCGGTGATGGTGTAGAGCGTGTCGAGGTCGTGGGTGACCAGGAACACACTCAGGCCCAGGGCATCGCGCAGGGTCAGGATCAGTTGGTCGAAGGCCGCCGCGCCGATGGGGTCGAGGCCGGCGGTGGGTTCGTCGAGAAACAGGATGTCCGGGTCCAGCGCCAGGGCGCGGGCCAAGGCGGCGCGCTTGATCATGCCGCCGGACAGCGAGGCCGGGTATTTGTTGGCGGCCGACAGCGGCAGGCCGGCCAAGGCCAGCTTGACCGCCGCCAGGTGTTCGGCATCGCGCCGACTGAGGCCGGCGTGTTCGATCAGCGGCAGGGCGACGTTCTCGGTGACCGTCAGGGAGGAAAACAACGCACCTTTCTGGAACAGCACACCGAAGCGCCGTTCGACCTGGGAACGCGCCTGTTCCGAGAGGCTGCGCAGGTCCTGGCCGAACACCCGTACGCTGCCCTCGCTGGGTTTGCGCAGGCCGACGATACTGCGCAGCAGCACCGACTTGCCACTGCCGGAGCCGCCGACCACGGCGAGGATTTCGCCGCGGTAGAGGTCCAGGTCAAGGTTTTCGTGGACGCTCTGGCTGCCGAAGCGATTGCACAGCCCGCGCACTTCGATCACCGCCTCGCTCGGCGCCCGTGGCGGTCGACTCACCAGCCCATCTCCATGAAGAACAACGCGGCAACGGCATCCAGCACGATCACGATAAAGATCGACTGGACCACGCTGGAGGTGGTGTGGGCGCCGACCGACTCGGCACTGCCGCTGACCTTGAAACCTTCCAGGCAACCGACGGCGGCGATCAGGAAGGCGAAGATCGGCGCCTTGACCATGCCGACGAGGAAATGCTGGACGCCGATATCGGCCTGCAACAGGGACAGGAACATCGCCGGCGAGATCCCCAGGGACAAGGCGCAGACCACGCCGCCGCCGACAATCCCGCAGAGCATCGCCAGGAAGGTCAGCATCGGCAGGGCGATCAGCAGGGCCAGGACCCGGGGCAGCACCAGCAATTCGATGGGATCGAGGCCGAGGGTGCGAATGGCGTCGATCTCCTCGTTGGCCTTCATCGAGCCGATCTGCGCGGTAAAGGCGCTGGCGGTGCGCCCGGCCATAAGGATGGCGGTGAGCAGTACGCCGAACTCACGGAGGAAGGAGAAGGCCACCAGGTCGACGGTGAAGATACTGGCGCCGAAGCTTTTCAGCACCGTGGCGCCGAGAAAGGCCACCACGGCGCCCACCAGGAAGGTCAGCAGGGCGACGATCGGGGCGGCGTCGAGGCCGGTCTGTTCGATATGGGCGACGGTCGCGGTCATGCGCCAGCGCCGTGGGTTGAAAATCCCCCGCGCCAGGGTCTCCAGGATCAGGCCGACAAACCCGAGCAGTTGCAGGGTGTCTTGCCAGACGGCATCGACGGCTTTGCCAATGCGTTCGAGCAACTGGATGCCGGCCGCTTCTTCCGGTTCGCGCACCGGTTCGCAGAAATCCGCCAGGGAGCAATACACGGTGTGCAGCAGGGCCCGGTCGGCGGCACTGATGCGGCAGTCCGGGTGTTCGGCCGAACGTCCGAGGCGATCGGCCCCCAGCAGCTCCACCAGCAACGACGCGCCGGCGGTGTCGAGGGCGCCGAGGTCATTGAGGTCGATATCGGTGCTGGCGTCGTATTGGCCGACCAATTGGGCGGCCCGCTGCTTCAGGTTGGCGTAATGGGCCAGCGTCCAGTCACCACTGATCCTCAGGCGCGCGGGACTGCTCGAGGTATCCAGGTGGGCGGTGCCGGCCGTTGCGCTAATGATTGAAAGCTCCGTGCTTAACAGACATTGATACTGGCCTCTGTAATAGCACGATCTGGCCCCTGATCTCTAGTCGCTCACCTTGAAGCGCAGCACGCCGAGCATCTGGCCGCCCTCGGTCAGTACTCGCACCTGCCAGTCACCGGTGGGGTCGGCCGGGAAGTTCTGCTTGTGCGACCAGGCGCGATAACCTTCCTTGCGCCCGCCATGGATATCCAGGGCGATGCGGTCGACTTCGCGGCCGTTGAACTGCCAGACGTGGTAGATCCGCTCGTCCAGCCCGCGCGGCGCACTGATCGAGGTGTAGGCATACAGCCCATCCTTGCGCACCTGCTGGGTGCTGACTTGCTCCAGGCCCTCACCCGGGGTGCGGTCCTGTAGCTCGGTGGTCACCGCGACTTCGGTCATCCACAAGGTCGCCGGCGGCACCCACGAGCGCAGGAACCAGCCCGCGCCGCCAATCGCCAGGGTCACGCCGATCAGCATCAACCAGCCGCGCAAGCTGCGCAGCGGCAGGCTCACCGCCAGGCTCGGGATCGACAACAGCATGGCGATGCCCAGGGCCAGCTGGTAGCTCTGGGGCGTGGTCAGGTGCAGGATGATCGGCAGCGCGGTGAGCAGCGCGGCGAACAGCGTCAGGGTATGCAATCCCAGCAGCAGCCAGCGTTTCGGCGAGAGCCAGTTGTAGTACAGCGGATCGATGATCGAGACCAGCGCCGCCGCGCCGAGCAGCCCGGTGAACAGCAACTGGCTGCTGTTCCAGGTGGTGGTAATGAAAAAGAACGGCAGGACAAAGGACAGGCTTTGCTGGTGGATCATCTGCGTGGCATAGCGCAGCAGCGGCTCGGGGATATCGTGTTTGAACAGGCGACTGAAGAACTGCGTCAGGACGTTCTCCAGCATCAACCAGAGCCAGCTCACCAGCAGAATGACCGCAATCCAGCTGGCGGAGTTCTGCTGGCGATCAACCAGGATGAAACTGGCGATACCGGAGCAGAAGCCGAAAGCCGCAATCACCCCTGGATAACGCTTCATCAGTGCGAGGAGGCGTTGGATATGCAGGGTCCAGTTCGGCATTCGGCAGTTCACAGTCAGGCAGTTGAAAGATCACGACACAATACCGTTTCAGGCGCGATTAGTCGTGTTTGTGGTGGCCCCATGCCCCTACAGGACTCGCGTCGTACGCAAAGCCCGGGCACGACACAAATCCTGTAGGAGCAAGCTTGCTCGCGATGAACGATAACGCGGTCTAGCGTCGATAAGCCCGCCAACCCAGCAGCCCGATCAGCAGCAAGCCCGCGAGGGCGGCGCCCAGGCCGATCAGCTGTTCATCGCTGAGCAGCGGTTTTTCGATCCGCAGGTAGCCCGGCTGCTTGAACAACTGGCGCAGCGCCTGGTTGGCATCCGCCAGCGTCACCGCCCGCAGGGCCTGGGCCGGGTCGGCAAAATGGCCGTCCTCGTAGTCGCCCAGCGCCCCCCAGTAATAGTCGGCCAGGGCACTGTTGCCCTGCACCGCCCAGGCCTGGCGGGCAATGGCGGCTTGTTGCAGGCGGGCGAAGGTGTCCGGGTCGAGGCCGTCCTTGAGCAGACGGGCCCTGAGCGCTTCGAGCACCTGTCGGGCGTCGTCCAGATTATCGCGTTCGACATCGGCGTTGACGCTGAAGAAGCCGACGCCGCCCAGCACTTCGCGTTCGCTCCACGGCCCATAGGACAGGCCGTGGTCCAGGCGCAAATGCCGATACAGCGCCCAGTCCAGATAGTCCTTGAGCAGATCGAAGGTTTCGTCGGGCAGCCCTTCCAGGGCCGGCTCCGGAAACAGCCAGTGGATTTTCGCCCCGTTGCCGACCCAGCCGCGTGGCAGGTCGCGTTGCGCGGCGGCGGCCTGGTCATGGATTTCCGGCAGCGGCTGGTGGTCATTGGGCTCGATCGGCGCCAGGGCGCCGAAGGCCCGGTCCAGGTAGGCCGGGAGCAGGCGATCAAGCTCGCCGACCATGATCAGGGTCATATTGTTCGGCGCGTACCAGTTCTTGCGCACGGCCTCCAACTGCTCCCGGGTCAGGTGCTGGACATCGGCGCGCTCGGCGCATTTGAGTCCCAGCTCCACCGCCAACTGGTTGCTGGCGTTGTGACCGAAGTCCTGGCGGTCCAGCCAGCGCTGCAAGTGCGAGTAATGGCCGCCCTCCTCGCGCTCCACCACCTGTTTGGCGGCGGCAATGGCGTTGTCGCTGAGCTCGGTACGGGTGAGGATCTCCAGCAGCAGGTCGAGAATCTTGCGCTGGTTGGCGGCCGGGGCCTCGATCACGAAGGTGGTGTCGGCATTGCTGGTGTAGGCGTTCCATTCGCCGCCCAGGGCCTGCATGCGTTCTTCCAGGCCGCCTTCACCGCTGGCGTCGACGCCACTGAACAACAGGTGTTCGAGCAGGTGTGGCAGTTCCTTGTCGGCACAGGAGAAATCGTCGAACCCGACCCCCACCACCAGGCGGATTGCCACGTGGCCGCGTTCGTTGCCGGGTTTGAGCAGCAGTTGCAGGCCGTTGGGCAATTGATAACCCTCGACCTGGAAGCGATCGAGGGCGGCGGCGTGCAGGGTATTGAGCAGCAGGCAGGCGAACAGCAGGCAACGCATAACCATTTTCCGAAGGCGGGGTCCTACGCAAAGACAACGGTGCAACCATGGACGTTCAAGACGATTGGCTGATGTCGTCGAGTTCTTCCGAGGCCAGGGCGCCGGTCTCGGCGGTTTCCAGCACCGCATAGGCGCTGCCGCAGAATAACGAATTCAGGCGTTTCATGTCGGCAATCAGCTCCAGATGCAGCGAACTGGTTTCCAGGCTCTGCACCACGCCGCGCTGCAGGCGACTGACGTGGGCGTGGGCCAGGCGCCGTTCCTGGGCGCGGAAACGACGCTTTTCCCGCAGCAGTTGCCGGGCGGTCTGGGGATCGGCACCGAGGAACACCGTGAGGCCCAGGCGCAGGTTGTCGATCAATTGCCGGTGCAGCCCGGCGAGCTCCTCCAGGCCGTCCTCGGAAAACGAGCGGCGCTGCGAGGTCTTCTGCCGCTGCACCTTGCGCAGCATCTGCTCGATCAGGTCGGCGGCCAGCTTCAGGTTGACCGCCAGTTCAATGATTTCCGCCCAGCGCCGGCTGTCCTGTTCGCCGAGGTCTTCCCGAGGCATCTGCGCCAGGTAGAGTTTGACCGCGCTGCAAAGCACCTCGACATCGTCGCACAGACGACGTATTTCGATGGCCACGGCGGTCTGCTTGCCGTTGAGCACATTGAGCATGGCGTCGAGCATGCTGTCGATCAGGTCGCCGATGCGCAGGGTTTCCCGTACGGCGTTGGACAGCGCCAGGCTCGGTGTGTCGAGGGCGGCGGGGTCGAGATGGCGGGGCTTGGCCTTGCCGTTGACCTCGGGCCGTTCCGGCAGCAGCCAGGCACAGACCCGGGCCATCGGGCCGACACTGGGCAGCAGCAAGACGCAGCGCGCGGTGTTGTAGAGCAGGTGGAAGCCGATCACGATTTCCTGGGGGCTGTACTCGAGGCCATCGAGCCAGTGTGCCAGCGGCGTCAGCGCCGGGATGATCAGCAGCAGGCCGATCAGCTTGTACAGCAGGCTGCCGAGGGCCACCTGGCGGCCGGCGGCGTTCTGCATGCTGGTGCCGAGGAAGGCCAGCACGCCGCTGCCGATGTTCGCGCCGATCACCAGGCCGATGGCCACCGGCAGGCTGATCACGTCGGCGCCGGCCAGGGTCGCGGTCAGCAGCACGGCGGCGAGACTGGAATAGGAGACCATGGCAAACAGCGCGCCGACCAGGGCATCGAGAAGGATATCGCCGGTCAGGGAGGCGAACATCACCTTCACCCCCTGGGCGTGGGTGATGGGCGCGGCGGCTTCGACGATCAGTTGCAGGGCGAGGATGATCAGTCCCAGGCCGATGCCCACGCGGCCGAGCTGGCCGGCGCGGGTCTGCTTGCGCGAGAGGAAAAAGATCACCCCGATGAAGATCAATAGCGGCGACAGCCAGGACAGGTCGAAGGTCAGGACCCGGGCCATCAGCGCGGTACCGACGTCGGCGCCGAGCATCACCGCCAGGGCCGGGGTCAGGGTCATCAGGCCCTGGCCGACGAAGGAGGTGACCAGCATGGCGGTGGCATTGCTGCTCTGGACCATGGCGGTGACCAGGATCCCGGCGATAAAGGCCAGGGGGCGCCTGGACATATTGCGGCCGATGACGTGGCGCAGGTGTGAACCGTAGACCCGCAGGATACCGGTACGGACGATGTGCGTGCCCCAGATCAGCAGGGTCACGGCGGAAAGCAGATTGAGCAGGGTCAGCATGGACGGCCCCCTGGCATGACGGGTGCCCCATGGGGGCAAGTTCGGATTGTGACGGTTCGCCTTTTTTCTACGACTTGTCCTTAAGCTGTAGTTGGCTATTTGGCCGAGCGCCAGCATCGCATGATCGGCGCCGGACCTGAAACAAAAATGTCATATTTCCATGAGGCGTCGTGGGAACCGGTTGCCGGCCCCCACCGTTCAGGGTTATTGACCCGCCACATCCTTGTGTCGTTCCCCGGCTTCGTGTTCCTGCTTCTTTTTCTGCATAGCGGTACGCATCTTGATGTTGATCGCTTCCACCGCCAGGGAGAAGGCCATGGCGAAGTAGACATAGCCCTTGGGCACATGCACGTCGAAGGCTTCGGCGATCAGCACGGTGCCGACCACGATCAGGAACGACAGCGCGAGCATCTTCAGCGACGGGTGCTTGTCGATAAAGTCGCCGATGGTCTTCGAGGCCAGCATCATCACCAGTACCGCCACCACGATCGCCGCGATCATCACTGGCACATGGGAGACCATGCCCACGGCGGTAATCACCGAGTCGAGGGAGAACACGATGTCGATAATGGCGATCTGGATGATGGTGTAGAGGAAGTTGCCGCCCTTGCCTTTCGGCCCTTCGCCGGCTTCTTCCTCGCCTTCCATGCCGTGGTAGATCTCCTGGGAGCTTTTCCACAGCAGGAACAGGCCACCGAAGAACAGGATCAGGTCACGCCCGGAAATACCCTGGCCGAAGACCACGAACAGGTCGTCGGTCAGGCGCATGACCCAGGTGATCGACAGCAACAGCAGGATCCGCGTGACCATCGCCAGGGCCAGGCCGAAGATCCGTGTGCGCTGCTGCATGTGCCGGGGCATGCGGCTGACCAGGATCGAGATCATGATGATGTTGTCGATGCCCAGGACAATCTCCAGGGCGGTCAGGGTGAAAAAGGCCACCCAGATTTCCGGGTTGGTCAGCCAATCCATATCTATTCCTTTGAACGAGTATTTGAGCCGTATCGGCGCCAGGCTTCAGGTTCTGAAGTCCGTGCGCCGACACGACAGTGAATCATTGCCTTATAGACTGCCGTACAACGGAAAGGTCCCCAGCAACAAGGCGGCCAGCAATATGCACAGGCACACCAGCACCGCCCACTTGAGGGTGAAGCGCTGGTGATCGCCGAACTCGATACCGGCCAGGGCCACCAGCAGGTAGGTCGAGGGTACCAGCGGGCTCAACAGGTGGACGGGCTGGCCGACGATCGAGGCACGGGCCATTTCCACCGCGCTGATGCCGTAGTGGCTGGCGGCTTCGGCCAGTACCGGCAGCACGCCATAGTAGAAGGCGTCATTGGACATGAAAAAGGTGAACGGCATGCTCACCAGCGCGGTAATCGGCGCCAGGTAAGGGCCGAGCGCCGGCGGGATCACCGCCAGCAGGCTCTTGGACATGGCGTCGACCATGCCGGTGCCGGACAGGATACCGGTGAAGATCCCGGCGGCGAAGATCAGCCCGACCACTGCCAGCACACTGCCGGCGTGGGCGGCGATGCGCTCCTTCTGCTGTTGCAGGCACGGGTAGTTGACGATCATGGCAATACTGAACGCCACCATGAACAGCACCGGCAACGGCAGCAGTCCGGCGATCAGCGCGCCCATCAGGGCGATGGTCAGGGCGCCGTTGAACAGGATCAGTTTCGGCCGGCGGGCATCCGGGTATTGCGAGACGCTGATTTCGCTGTGGTCGACTTCATCGCCGACAACATGCAGTTCGCCCAGGCGTGCTCGCTCGCGCAGGCCATAGAAGTAGGCGATGGCCAGGATCGCCAGCACTCCCGCGAGCATGGCCGGGATCATCGGCACGAAGATATCCGAGGGGTCGACGTGCAGCGCGCTGGCGGCACGAGCGGTCGGTCCGCCCCAGGGGGTCATGTTCATCACCCCGCCGGCGAGGATGATCAGCCCGGCCATGATCCGCGGGCTCATGCCGATGCGGCTGTACAGCGGCAGCATGGCGGCGACGCAGATCATATAGGTGGTGGCTCCGTCCCCGTCGAGGGACACCACCAGGGCCAGCACGGCGGTGCCCACCGAGACTTTCAGCGGATCGCCCTTGACCAGCTTGAGGATCTTGCGCACGGCTGGGTCGAACAGGCCGGAGTCGATCATCAGGGCGAAATACAGGATGGCGAACATCAGCATCACGCCGGTGGGCGCGAGCTTGGTGATGCCGTCGATCATCATCTTGCCGATGCCTGCGGCAAAACCGCCGAACAGGGCGAAGACGATGGGGACGATGATCAGGGCGATCAGCGCGGACAGGCGCTTGGTCATGATCAGGTACATGAAGGTAATGACCATGGCAAAGCCAAGGAAAGTCAGCATGGGGAGGCTCCGGGCGTAACGCGGCTGGGGAAAGGCGAAGGGACTGGGGTCAGTGCTGGGCGAGCGGCGCGAAAGGGACGAACGGAGTTGCAGCGAACAGGCGGGTCGTAGCGGACATCGGTATCACCATCTTATTGTTGTGAAGGGGCCGTCGAGCGTCTTCAAGACGCGCCACGGCCGACCGGTCTGGTGCCGGCGGTGAGGTGATGCTAAAGGGGCAAGCTTTCAGCCAGCTTTCGTTGCTGAAAATTGGACGACAGGCAGGTCGTATCGGCGTAATACGACCTGTTCCTGATTTCTCGGGTAATCAGTGCGTTTGTTCAACCACTGGGGATTGATCAGCAAGCACCCCGAGCACTGCTGCATCGATCAGCGCCTTGGCCATTTCGTCCAGCTGAAGAGCAGTCCATCGCAAGGAGCGACGATGGGGATGGTCCCCATAGGCCAACTCTTCGTTTAGTGCGCAAGAGCAGTCGAGGGCGATGGACGCGTTTTCCAGCAGATGGATCAGGGGGACGTCGGCATTGACACTAAAAAGTGTTGCGTTGGTTTCGTTGTAGCGACCGAAAGGGACTTTGTGGCTGGTAGGCTTTTTCATCATTCAGATTCTCGTTTTAGGTCGCCACCAGACGCCGTCAAACGAACGGGTGGCAACTGTGCGTAGGTTGACGGACCGGAAACGAGAAACCCGGCGCACCCGAAGGTGCCCCACGCACAGCCGCCATAAAGCCATGCAACAGGCACGGAGGTGCCCACGCGGCGGTACACGGGGTGTGTCGTATCTCGTTAGAAACCGGACCGTCAAATCCGATCACGAATGTGTCGTGACAGCTGCGAGGATATGGAGATAGGGGGGGAGGGTCAAGTCAGCTCTGGCCCGGTTTGCTGGTAGGCACCGGCCACGACTTGCATGGCCGGTGCCGCCAGTTGTTGCAGGCTTGCATTGCGGGCTTGCCCTACGACATAAGCGGTCTGCTGGCGATCACACCAATCGAGCATGAGATGCCGGCAAAAGCCACTGTCACCCGGAAAAGACAATAATCATAAGGCTTTCAGTCGACGGTCATAAAAAGTCCGGGCAGCTCTCTATAGCGCAAAACAAATCGCATTGGGAGCTTCAATAATGAATGAAACGTCTCGGATATCACAAAGTCTGCTCGTAAATGATTTGATCGTCATGGTCACCTGTTTCTTGGATACATCGTGATCGAACTCGATGACAGCCGTTGCATCCGAAAAGCCATCGTTGATTGTCAGGGTTGTTAATCCGCTAGGATAACTCTTGTCAGGTGTTAGGTAATATTCGGAGGCCAGAGCGGGGGAACCATTACCGTGCCTGTCAACCATTATTACCTGACCTGAAGGAAGCGCTCTGTATACATCGCAACCCGAAAAATAGATATTGACGTTGGATAGAAAAGAAAACTTATCCGTATCGGAAATAATGACTTGTGGTACCTTTTTTTTAGGAGCGGGATGTAGAGTGTCAGCAGAAGAATATTGAATAACCTGATCATTGATCTGAACCTGGCACCAAGTATCTGTTTGGTTTTTTTTGTGGCCAGCGTTAGTCTCAGCCTTACGCACCTCAAGACCAACACTGCTTTGGATATCTTCGAAGATCCAATAGCTGGCAATGACGGCAGCGTCAGGTGAGGCGGTTGAGTAAATGACTTGATTTCCGAATTTGAATGCATTGAAATTATATTCGGCAGATGAGCTCTTGAATTTCAATTCGTGAGAAGCGGTGGTGTGCCCATATCTCTGCCCATAGTCGTTGGTGCGGACATTTGTATAAAATCTAAATCCAGAAGAGCTAATATCGTGCGCTTCCAAATATTCAAAAGGCTCGTTCGATCCGGCCATTGAATACAAGACAGGGGAGAGCGTAAGGTGCTGAAAGTCTATGTTGTCAATAGAAAAAAACATTTGAGTCGATGCAGTAACTTGAGTTTCTTTTTTCATCTCTCGTTTCCTCAATGCATGCGAGTTAGGTGCTGAGTTTCTCAACGCGCGCTGTACGTTGACAAAACTCAAACCTCTGCAAGAAGGACAGCCATATCGCCTGCATTGGCGATTTCAGCAGCCCTGTTTCGTTCCACTGGAGGTCAGTACCGTTGTAGGTGCAGGCAGTTCCAACTCTCAGAATGTGGAAGTTATTACTGCTGCCTGATCTGGCTCTCTCGTTCTCTTGCCGAGACATCCCGCATCCACAGAGATTGAAAGGAAGTGCTGGACAGCACCGGGCCTTCAATGTTCGTGGTTTACTTCATGCGCCTTCAGTGAAGAGGGCGTGCTTAGAACGACATTACTGAGCCTAAGCGGTCTCCTGATTCTGTCAAGCGCCCCTCTGCCTCAATGTCATCAACTTAAGAAATTTTCCTATAAATATCAAATGATTAGAACTGAAATCGGTACGGATGCAAATCCTCAAGGCAGCTCCAACCCACCCGCCGCCTTGTGCAGCGCCCGCAGGTGTTCGCCGACCATCTTCAGGTTGGCTTCGCTGGCCTCGATCTGCGCTTCCCGGGCCGGGTCCAGCAACTTGCGGATCTCCTTGTCGAGGTCGCCGGTCAGCCGTTGCAATTGCTGCTGGCGCTGGCTGCTCTCGGCTTCCAGGCGTTTCCACTCGGACGGTTGTGGCAAGCCATAGCCGCTGCTGCCGAGCAATTCCGCCGGACGACTGAGGTAGCCGCTGTTGGCAAGAATCTCCTGCAGGGTGCGGTTGGCCTGGTCCATGTCGTTGTCCTTGAGCTTGATGTCGCGGGCACCGAGGTACTTCTGTTTCACCTCGTCCTGGGCCAGCAGCAACTGTCGGCGAAAGCTCGCCTGCTCCAACAACAGCATCGCCGCGCTGGCCCGCAGGTTGGCCTGGGCAAACCATGGGCGGCGCGCTTCGGCGGGCTGCGACAACCAGTCCTCGACGGTTTCCTGCTTGATCGGCAACTGTTTTCTCAAGACATCGAACATGGCCTGGTAGCGATCCCGGTAGGAGTCGAAGCGGTAACCCAGGCGCAAGGCCTCACGGGGATCGTCGAGCACGCTGGTGTCGGCCAGGCCACGGCCCTTGAGTACCTCCAGCAAACCATTGGGGACAATGCTGTCCAGGCCCTTGAGCTGGGCGTTGTCGCTGCCGCTGCGCAACAGCTTCAAGGTCTCCACCGCGCAGTTGTTGCTGATGAAGTAGTAGTTGCCGTCGTAGCTCCAGTGCATTTCGGCGGCATGCTCGACCACTTCCTCGATTTCCTTGCGCGACAGCTTCAGCGGCACCGAGGCCAGGCTGCGCAGTTCGGTCTTGGTGTATTCGTCGATCACCTGGGACAGCGGCAAGACGAACAGCCGCGACGGATAGGCCCCGTTCAGCCCACCCCAGGTCGAAAGCTGGACGTCGTTGACGAAAGCGCGATAGGACAGCACCAGGTGCTGGTCCAGATCCAGCCGGCAATCCGGCCCCCGTGGCCGGCCCGGGGCACAGATCACCAGGCGCAGCATGCTGTGGCCCCAGCGGCTGACCCAGTTCTGGTTGGCTTCGGCCAGCAGGTAGTCGACTTCGTAGACCCGCTCGGGGTCGATCTTGCCCAGGGGCGTCTTGCCGAAGTCATTGCCGGCGTTGAGGAACGGGAACGCCCGGTCGCAGCTGTCCTTGGCCGGTGGCGCCCAACCGAAGCGTTCCTGGTAGTAGCGATACAGTGCCGGACGGCGACAGGCGTAGGCCGGGTCGAGGAGGAAGTACTCCATATTGACCGCGACGAACTCCTTGGGATTGGTGGTCTCGTAGATATCCGGGCTGCGCACGACCTGGCCGTTGCGCTGTTCCCGCTGGCCACGGGTGCCGACCACTTGTGGCCAGCCGGCGAGGTCGAGCAGGCGCGGGTCGTCGCTGAGGGTAAAGCGTCGGCCGGTCTGGCCCCGGCATTGATCGGGCAGGCCGACCAGGCCGGTATTGCTGTCACGCTGGGTGCAGCGCTGGATCAGCGTCCGTTCGGCGTCGGGCCACAAGCGGGCGCGGTCATAAATATGGGTCAGTTCGTGAAGAACGGTGGCGAGCATTTCCTCGCGCACGGTGCCGTGGGACCGATTGGTTTTTTTCGTCGCGGCCGAACCGTCCACCAGGCCGGGCAACAGCCTGCGATTGAGGTCCACTTCGGAGACCAATGAGGCCTCGCCGTAGGCGTTGTCCGGCATCTGGGTCGACCAGACAAAATCAATGCTGCGGTCCAGTTGTTCGATAAAACGCGGCGGCAGATGGGCCATGGCCTCATCGATCAACACTTGGCTGGCCTGTTGCTCGGCCGGGCTCAGACCTTCGGTCTTGAGGTGCAATTGCAGGCTGGCCTGGGCCGCGTTGCCGAACAGCAACAGGGCGCAGGCCAGCAGCCCGCCGGTGAGTAATCTCACAGGGCGAGAATGGCTTCGGCGAGGTCTTGATCGCTGGCGTCACGGGCGCCTGGCACTTCAGTACGCAAGGCGGCAAAGGCGGCTTCCAGGTGGGCCCCACGGATATCGCCCTGGCTGGCGACGAAACTGGCGGCGTCGTCGTGGGCTTCCCGGACCACTTTCGAGTCGCGGATCGAGGTGGTGGTGTCCGAGGTGAAGTCGAGGGTACGGCCCGTGGCCCGTACAAGCATATTGCTGGTAGCCACCAGGGTGTGCGCCGAAGCCACGTCGGTCATCAACAGCAGGCCGAGGGCGGCGGCGATCAGGGGGGTACGCATGTAAAGGTCTCCGGGAATGCAAAGTGACTATTGGACGAGAATTGCCTGGGCCAGTTCAAGGTCGCTGGCATGAAGTTTTGGCTGGGTTCGGCGCAGGTACGCGAGGGCCGACTCCAGTTGCGCGCCGCGCAGTTGGCCATCGCTGGCTACAAAAGCGGCTGCGTCATCCTGGGCGGCCAGTATCAGTTTACGGTCGAAGGGCGCGGTGGTCACTTGGCTGGTGACATAACCGCTGCCGACCAGGGTCTGGGTGGTCAGGTCGAAGGCCTGGGCCTGGCTGATCCAGGCGAGCGCTATGAGCAATAAGGTGAGTGAGCGCATGGGTCTCTATGTCTTATTGAGCGAGCGCCCAGGCTAGCGGAATCCACGGCCCATGCGCCAGGGTTTCAGATGGCCAGGATCGCCTGGGCCAACTGTGCATCGCTGGCCTGCAATTGCGGGGCCTGGCGACGGATGGTGTCGAAGGCGCTTTCCAGCTTCACGCTGCGGATCTGGCCATTGCTGGCGACGAAGCTGGCGGCGTCATCCTGGGCCGCACGCACGATCTTGTTGTCGCGCAACGACGAGGTGGCATCGGACGAGGCGTCGGAAGTGGCCTTGAGGGCGCCGACCAGCGAGTCGGTGGTGACAATAAAGCTGCTGGCATGGGCGGCGCTGGCCAGGGTCAACAGGGCGGCGGCACTCAGCAGGCGAAGGCGGGACATGGTGAATCTCCAGGGGTATGAAGAGGAACAGTGGCAGCGGATAAAGGCCGCCACTCGAACACAATGGACGATAAACCTCAGACGCACATTCCGCGCTGCTGGCTACCTAAGACCGCGATATTAGACAGAGTTCCCTGCCTGCTGAAAGCGAGTTTCGTCGGCTGATCCGCGGTTTAGAGGCGTTCGTTCAGGTTGAGCAAAAGTGTACTGGTATATTTTTATATCTATATAACTGTACCTGTCTGGCGTTTTCTCGCGCCTTTTCCTGAAATCCACTTGCCGGAAACGACAAAGCCCGTCGCGGTTTCCCGCGACGGGCTCTGTTTTTTCAATTCGGGTGCTGGCGGTGGACCCGGTGGGTCAGGGCCAGCGAGCGCTGCTTAGCGCCAGAACGGCTTGCTCAACTCTTCGTAACGCTGTGCTTCGCTGATCCCGGCATCGGCCAGCAGACGCGAATCCAGGCGAGCCAGTTGATGGCGGCTGGCAATGCGGCGCTGCCACAACATCAGGTTGGCGAGAACGCGCAGAGGCATCGAAGCTTGAGCGTCAGTAGCGGTGTTTTCGTAGAACATGTCGGAACTGAGTGTACGTTCCATGATTAGCATCCTTCCGCTTGTGGCGGGATTAGGTAGTGGTTTAACTGATGCCAATGATCCTCCTCTTTGCCTAGTCTCTGTAGATACAGTTCATCTGTATTGTGAGGGCTCAGTTAACTGTTTAAGGGTGCTGTACTGCTCGAAACTGAGGCAACTGTACCTGTCCGCCTCTAAATGGTGCATTTTCATCTGACTGAGGGAGATCCAAGGTGATTCAAGGTAGGAAATGACCGGTACAGCAGTACAGTTTTTCTCACAAAGCCGAGAAATGCAGAGGGGCTGACGAAACTGTGTTTGCGTCAGCGCCCAACTGTATCAATCAGCTCGGCAGCATCTTCCCGGTTTCGTCCAGGTTGATGTGCCAACTCAGTGCTTCACGGAGGATGTGTGGGGTGTGACCGCCCAGGGCACAGGCACGATTGAAGTAACTGTTCAGGGCTTCGCGGTAGTCCGGATGCACACAGTTGTCGATCACCACCCTCGCCCGTTCCCGTGGCGCCAGGCCGCGCAGGTCGGCCAGGCCGATTTCGGTGACGAGGATATCCACGTCATGCTCGGTGTGGTCGACGTGGCTGACCATGGGCACCACGCTGGAAATGGCCCCGCCCTTGGCAATGGACTTGGTGACGAAGATCGCCAGGTGCGCGTTGCGGGCGAAGTCGCCGGAGCCGCCGATGCCGTTCATCATCCGCGTACCGCAGACGTGGGTGGAGTTGACGTTGCCGTACAGGTCGAACTCCAGGGCGGTGTTGATGGCGATGATGCCCAGGCGCCGCACCACTTCCGGGTGGTTGGAGATTTCCTGCGGGCGCAGTACCAGCTTGTCTTTATAGTGTTCCAGGTTGCCGAACACATCGCTGTTGCGCCGGCTCGACAAGGTGATCGAGCTGCCGGAGGCGAAGGACAGCTTGCCGGCGTCGATCAGGTCGAAGGTCGAGTCCTGCAGCACTTCGGAGTACATGGTCAGGTCTTCGAACGGCGAGTCGATCAGCCCGCACATCACCGCGTTGGCGATGTTACCGATCCCGGCCTGCAGCGGGCCGAGCTTGTTGGTCATGCGCCCGTCGGCCACTTCTTCCTTCAGGAAGGCGATCAGGTGACTGGCAATGGCCTGGGTGTCGTCGTCTGGCGGGGTGACGGTGGACGGCGAGTCGGGCTGGTTGGTGATCACGATGGCAACGATCTTGGCCGGGTCGATCGGGATCGCGGTGCTACCGATGCGGTCGTCGACCTTTACCAGCGGGATCGGCGTGCGGGTCGGTCGGTAGCTGGGGATATAGATGTCGTGCAGGCCTTCCAGGTTCGGATTGTGCGCCAGGTTGATCTCGACGATCACCTGCTTGGCAAAGATCGCGAAGCTGGCCGAGTTGCCCACCGAAGTGGTCGGCACGATATGCCCCTCTTCGGTGATGGCCACGGCTTCGATCACCGCCAGGTCCGGCAGCTTGAGCTGCTTGTTGCGCAGTTGCTCGACGGTTTCCGACAGGTGCTGGTCGATAAACATCACTTCGCCGGCGTTGATCGCCTTGCGCAGGGTGCTGTCCACCTGGAATGGCATACGGCGCGACAGCACGCCGGCTTCGGTGAGCTGTTTATCGAGGTCGTTGCCCAGGCTGGCACCGGTCATCAGGGTGATTTTCAGCGGCGACGTCTTGGCGCGCTCGGCCAGTGCATGGGGCACGGCCTTGGCTTCACCGGCGCGGGTGAAGCCGCTCATGCCGACGGTCATGCCGTCCTGAATCAGGGCGGCAGCGTCGGCTGCGCCCATGACCTTGTCCAACAACGAAGGCAAGCGAATACGATCACGGTACATGGCGTGTTATCTCAGGCAACGGAAGCAAGATGCGCAGTCTAGAGGTTTCAAAAAGTTTCGCCGCGCGACCAAGGTCGAATGCCGATTGAGGATTCAGCGCCTTTGGTCGGTTTTTTGCGGGCAAAGAAAAACCCCAGCCTACGGGAGGCCGGGGTTTTTGATATTGCGTTAGCGCAAGCTTTTACTCGACAGCCTTGACCATGTCCTCGATGACCTTCTTCGCATCGCCGAAGACCATCATGGTCTTGTCGAGGTAGAACAGTTCGTTGTCCAGGCCGGCATAACCGCTGGCCATGGAGCGCTTGTTGACGATGATGGTCTTGGCCTTGAAGGCCTCGAGAATCGGCATGCCGGCAATCGGCGATTTCGGATCGTTCTTCGCCGCCGGGTTGACCACGTCGTTGGCGCCGAGCACCAGCACCACGTCGGCCTGGCCGAACTCGGAGTTGATGTCTTCCATCTCGAACACCTGGTCGTAAGGCACTTCGGCCTCGGCCAGCAGCACGTTCATATGCCCGGGCATGCGCCCGGCCACCGGGTGGATCGCGTACTTCACGGTCACGCCACGGTGGGTCAGCTTCTCGGTCAGTTCCTTGAGCGCATGCTGTGCCCGGGCCACCGCCAGGCCGTAGCCGGGCACGATGATCACGGTGTCGGCGTTGGTCAGCAGGAAGGTGGCGTCATCCGCCGAGCCGGATTTCACCGGCCGGGCTTCCTTCGAACCGGCCGGGCCCGCTGCGTCGGCCGTGTTGCCGAAGCCGCCGAGCAGCACGTTGAAGAACGAGCGGTTCATGGCCTTGCACATGATGTACGAGAGGATCGCACCGCTTGAGCCCACCAGGGAGCCGGCGATGATCAGCATCGAGTTGTTCAGCGAGAAGCCGATCCCCGCCGCGGCCCAGCCGGAGTAGCTGTTGAGCATCGACACCACCACCGGCATGTCGGCGCCGCCGATGGGGATGATGATCAGCACGCCGAGGACGAAGGCCAGGGCCAGCATCAGGGCGAAGGCATTGAGGTTGCCGGTGAGCATAAAGGTCAGGCCGAGGCCGAGGGTGGCCAGGCCCAGCAGCAGGTTCAGTTTATGCTGCCCGCCAAACTGTACCGGTGCGCCCTGGAACAGGCGGAACTTGTACTTACCCGACAGCTTGCCGAAGGCGATCACGGAACCGGAGAAGGTAATCGCACCGATCGCGGCACCGAGGAACAGCTCCAGGCGATTGCCCGGCGGGATCGAATCCCCCAGCTGTTTGACGATACCCAGGGATTGCGGCTCGACCACCGCGGCGATGGCGATAAACACCGCGGCCAGGCCGATCATGCTGTGCATGAAGGCGACCAGTTCCGGCATCTTGGTCATCTCGACCCGCTTGGCCATGATCGAACCGGCGGTGCCGCCGATCAGCAGGCCGACGATGACGTAGCCGATGCCGGCCGTGGCAAGCTCGGCACCCAGCTTATAGATGAGGCCGATGGTGGTGAGGATCGCCAGGGCCATGCCGAGCATGCCGAACAGATTGCCGCGCCTTGACGTGGTCGGGTGCGACAAGCCCTTGAGGGCCTGGATAAAGCAGATCGACGCGATCAGGTAGAGCGTCGTGACGAGATTCATGCTCATTACTTGGGCGCCTCTTCTTTTACCGCTTTCGGGGCTTTTTTCTTGAACATCTCAAGCATGCGGCGGGTCACCAGGAAGCCACCGAACACATTGACCGCCGCCAGCGCGACGGCCAGGGTGCCCATGGTCTTGCCCAGCGGGGTCACGGTCAGGGCGGCGGCCAGCATGGCGCCGACGATGACGATCGCCGAGATCGCGTTGGTCACCGCCATCAAGGGCGTGTGCAGCGCAGGTGTAACGTTCCAGACCACGTGGTAACCGACATAAATCGCCAGCACGAAGATGATCAGGTTGTAGATACCGGGGGAGATAAGCTCTTCCATCGTCTGAATCCCTGCTTAGGCGTTTTTGCGGATGACTTGGCCGTCGCGGCACATCAGGCACGCGGCGACGATGTCGTCTTCGAGGTTCACTTCGAATTGGCCTTCCTTGTTGAAGACCAGCTTGAGGAAGTCCAGCAGGTTGCGCGCATAGAGTGCCGAAGCATCCGCCGCGACTGCGCCGGCCAGGTTGGTCGGGCCACAAATGGTCACGCCATTTTCGACCACCACCTGGTCCGCCACGGTCAGCGGGCAGTTGCCGCCTTGCGCTGCCGCGAGGTCGATGACCACCGAGCCGGGCTTCATCTGCGCGACGGTCTCGGCGCTCAGCAGCACCGGCGCCTTGCGACCCGGGATCAGCGCGGTGGTGATGACGATATCGGCCTGCTTGGCGCGCTCGTGCACCGCCAGGGCCTGGCGCTGCATCCAGCTGGCGGGCATCGGCCGGGCATAACCGCCGACGCCGACCGCGCATTCGCGTTCTTCATCGGTCTCATAGGGCACGTCGACGAACTTGGCGCCGAGGGATTCGATCTGTTCCTTCACCGCGGGGCGCACATCCGAGGCTTCGATCACCGCACCCAGGCGCTTGGCGGTGGCGATGGCCTGCAAGCCGGCGACACCGGCCCCGAGGATCAGCACGCGCGCGGCCTTCACGGTACCCGCCGCGGTCATCAGCATCGGCATGAAACGCGGGTAGTGATGGGCCGCCAGCAACACTGCCTTGTAGCCGGCAATGTTGGCCTGGGACGACAGCACATCCAGGCTCTGGGCGCGGGAGGTGCGTGGCGCGGCCTCCAGGGCAAAGGCGGTGATGCCGTGTTCGGCGAGCTTGGCGAGGGTTTCGTTGTTGAACGGATTGAGCATGCCCACCAGGACGGTGCCGCGCTTGATCAGCGTCAGTTCGCTGTCGCTGGGCGCCACCACCTTGAGGATCAGCTCGGCGCCAAAGGCGTCGTTGGCGTTGCCAATGGCCGCCCCCGCCGCTTCATAGGCACTGTCGACAACGCTGGCGTTAAGCCCGGCGCCGCTTTGCACAGTGACCTTATGACCCTGGCCGATCAGCTTCTTGATGGTTTCCGGGGTTGCAGCAACCCGGGTTTCACCCGTCTGGGTTTCGAGAGGAACACCAATGTGCACGTCAAATCTCCTGCGTGATCTTTTTTATAAGAGGCCAGCGCACTGCGGATGGTGCGTCTGGAGCGGCCGATCAGCACGATCCCGCCGGATTTGTCGGCGGGGCGCGGCATTTTGCAGGTGAAAACCACACCCTTCAAGATATTCTGAAAGGTGACGCGAGATTAACTACAAGTCACGCTGTGACCAAATGTCGCAGGTGAACGCCATGAGCCCATAATACAGGGGGCTCACAAGGATTCTGGATGGAATTGAAGAAAATTCGAATCGGTGGCGTGAATGAGTCGGTATTGGACGGAAATAGGCCTTACAAGCCTTGCTGGCAGGCACTTTCGTACCAAATTTGCGGGTATCGGTACAGTCTGCCTAAAGGCGACATATTGTTATATCTGTAGGTGTTAAGAGTAATTGACTACAGGGTCAGGTAGTTGCTGTGGGCCTTGAAGACAGGAGGCTATAGCCGTGCGCCTGGTTTATCAGCCAGTCACGAAAAGCACGCAAGGACGCCGATTCGACCTTTCGCTCGGGAATCATCAGGTAATACGCCTTGATGCTGGACAACGCATTGGGGTTGGCAATTACCAGGCGCCGCTCTTCCAGTTCCCGCTGGATCAGGAAGGGTGGAATCAGCGCGACGCCCATCTCGTGCATGGCGGCCTGGGCCAACATGGAGAATAGCTCGTAGCGCGGCCCTGTCATGTCGCGGGGCACATTCAGCTCCTGGGCGTTGAACCACTGGCGCCAGGCATAGGGCCGGGTGGTCTGTTGCAGCAGCGGCAGTTCGGCGATCCGCGTGGCGCTGAGGCTTTGCTGGCTGCCCAGCAGGCTGGGGCTGCACACCGGCATGGGGTTCTCGCCCATCAGCCGATGGGACTCGGTACCCGACCAGTCGGCATCGCCGAAGTAGATCGCGGCGTCGAAGTCGGTATCGGCGAAAAGAAACGGCCGGGTGCGGTTGGTCAGGTTGACGGTGACTTCCGGGTGCTGTTGCTGGAAGTCCTTGAGCCTGGGCAGCAGCCACTGGGTGCCGAAGGTCGGGACCACGGCCAGTTCGATGACGTTGGCGCCCTGCTGCCCCATGACTGACAGCGTGTCGCGTTCCACCGCGTCCAGCTGCGTGGCGACCCGCCGACTGTAGGAAAGCCCTGCTTCGGTCAGCTTTACGCCGCGTCGGGAGCGTCGGAACAGTTCGACGCCAAGAAACTCCTCCAGGCTGGCGATCTGTCGGCAAATGGCACCTTGAGTGAGGGAGAGCTCCTGGGCGGCCTTGGTAAAACTCTCGTGACGGGCCGCGGCTTCGAAGCTGATCAGCGCGGTGGTACTGGGGATTTTGCGGCGCATATACGGCAACCTCACTAAAGGTGGTGCTAAATAGCGGTTGAAAGCTTTTCGGAGTGAGAAATTAGCACAACAGTATGCGAAATCCTCGTTTGCCGGATGGCTGGGTGGCGCCTAGGATCAGTCCAGACCTTTTTCACTGACTTCACGAGGACTCACCCATGGGCGCCAAGGCAAGCTTCAACTGGATCGATCCCCTGCTGCTGGATCAACAGCTCACCATCGATGAGCGCATGATCCGCGACACGGCCGAGCAATTCGCCCAGGACAAGTTGGCGCCACGGGTGCTCGAAGCCTTCCGTCATGAAAAGACCGACCCGGCGATCTTCCGTGAAATGGGCGAAGTCGGCCTGTTGGGTGCGACCATTCCCGTGGAGTACGGTGGCAGCGGGCTGAACTATGTCAGCTACGGCCTGATCGCTAGGGAAGTCGAGCGTGTCGATTCGGGCTATCGCTCGATGATGAGTGTGCAGTCTTCCCTGGTAATGGTGCCGATCAATGAGTTCGGCACCGAGGCACAAAAGCAGAAGTACCTGCCGAAGCTGGCCTCTGGCGAATGGATTGGCTGTTTTGGTCTGACCGAGCCGAACCATGGTTCCGACCCAGGCGCGATGATCTGTCGTGCACGCAAGGTCGACGGCGGCTACAGCCTGACCGGCAGCAAGATGTGGATCACCAACAGCCCGATCGCCGATGTGTTCGTGGTCTGGGCCAAAGACGATGCCGGGGATATCCGTGGTTTCGTGCTCGAGAAAGGCTGGAAGGGGCTGAGTGCTCCGGCGATTCACGGCAAGGTCGGCCTGCGGGCATCGATCACCGGTGAGATCGTCATGGATAACGTGTTTGTCCCTGAAGAGAACATCTTCCCTGAAGTGCGTGGCTTGAAAGGCCCGTTCACTTGCCTCAACTCCGCGCGTTATGGCATTTCCTGGGGGGCACTGGGCGCCGCCGAGTTCTGCTGGCACACCGCTCGCCAGTACACCCTGGATCGTCAACAGTTCGGCCGGCCATTGGCGGCGACCCAACTGATCCAGAAGAAGCTGGCCGATATGCAGACCGAGATCACCCTCGCCCTCCAGGGCTGCCTGCGTCTGGGGCGGATGAAGGATGAAGGTACCGCGGCGGTGGAAATCACTTCGATCATGAAGCGCAATTCCTGCGGCAAGTCCCTGGATATCGCCCGTATGGCTCGTGACATGCTCGGTGGCAACGGCATCTCCGACGAGTTCGGGATCGCCCGTCATCTGGTGAACCTGGAAGTGGTGAATACCTATGAAGGGACCCATGACGTCCATGCGCTGATCCTCGGGCGCGCGCAGACCGGCCTCCAGGCGTTCTATTAATAGAAGGAGCTTGGCTCATGGGCGCGCTATCGCATCTGCGAGTGCTGGATTTGTCGCGAGTATTGGCCGGGCCCTGGTCCGGCCAGATCCTGGCGGACCTTGGGGCGGAGGTGATCAAGGTCGAGCGGCCGGGTAATGGTGACGATACCCGCGCCTGGGGTCCGCCCTTCCTTAAGGACGCCTACGGCGAGAACACCACGGAGGCGGCTTATTATCTGTCGGCCAACCGTAACAAGCAGTCGGTGACCATCGATTTCACCCAGCCCGAGGGGCAGCACCTGGTGCGGGAGCTGGCGGCCAAGTCCGATATCCTGATCGAGAACTTCAAGGTGGGCGGCTTGGCGGCTTATGGGTTGGATTATGGGTCGCTCAAGGCGCTCAACCCGAAGCTGATCTATTGCTCGATCACCGGCTTCGGTCAGACCGGACCCTATGCCAAGCGTGCCGGCTATGACTTCATGATCCAGGGGCTGGGTGGGTTGATGAGCCTGACCGGTCGGCCCGAGGGTGATGAAGGTGCCGGGCCGGTGAAGGTGGGTGTGGCGCTGACCGATATTCTGACCGGGTTGTATTCGACGGTGGCGATTCTGGCGGCCCTGGCCCATCGCGATCAGGGCGGCGGCGGCCAGCATATCGATATGGCGTTGCTGGATGTGCAGGTGGCGTGCCTGGCGAACCAGGCCATGAACTACCTGACCACCGGAGTGGCGCCCAAGCGTCTGGGTAATGCCCATCCGAATATCGTGCCGTATCAGGACTTCCCGACGGCTGATGGTGATTTCATCCTGACGGTGGGCAATGACGGACAGTTCCGCAAGTTTGCCGAGGTGGCGGGTCAGCCGCAGTGGGCGGACGATCCACGGTTTAAGACCAATACGCAGCGGGTGGCCAACCGGGCGGTGCTGATTCCGTTGATTCGCCAGGCGACGGTGTTCAAGACCACGGCCGAGTGGGTGACACAGTTGGAGCAGGCGGGTGTGCCATGCGGGCCGATCAACGATCTGTCGCAGGTGTTCGCCGATCCCCAGGTGCAGGCCCGTGGCCTGGCGGTAGAGTTGCCGCATCCGCTGGCGGGAGTGGTGCCGCAGGTGGCGAGCCCGATCCGGTTGTCCGCGACTCCGGTGGAGTATCGCAACGCCCCTCCTCTATTGGGTGAGCACACGCTGGAGGTGTTGCAGCGGGTGTTGGGCCTGACACCGGAGGCGGTCGGAGCATTGCGTGAAGCGGGCGTCCTCTAGGCGCCCTGCTCCCTTCTATCTATATAGAAGCGCCATTTCTGGCGATGGCGTCCGTATAGGTGGTGCAAGGCTCAAGGGTCTCTTCGCGGGCAAGCCCTGCTCCTACAGTCCTCTGTCGTTCCCCAATTTTGTATACGACGCAAACCTGTAGGAGCAGGGCTTGTCGGATCGCCGCACCGCCGCGAAGAGGCCAGTTCGAACACTACAAAACCTGGGGTTTCTATACCGTTTTCCACGCTTA